>JAFGCA010000026.1 GCA_016932895.1 Sedimentisphaerales bacterium
CAAGCAGGCCCACTTCCTCCGCGCCGCCCAGGAGGGCATCGTCTTCGCCCTCAACTACGGCCTGGAGATCATGCGCGATATGGGCACGCAGCTCAAGACCGTCAAGGCCGGACACGCCAACATGTTCCTGAGCCCCCTGTTCGCCGAGGCCTTCGCCACCCTGACCGGCGCGACCGTCCAACTCTACAACACCGACGGCTCCCAGGGCGCCGCCCGAGGAGCCGGCATCGGTACCGGAATCTACAAGAGTACAAACGACGCCTTCACCGGCCTCGAACCTGTAAAAACCATCGAACCCAACGACGCGCTGAACGACGCCTACCGCCAAGCCTACGGCAACTGGGAACAGGTTTTGAGGAACCAGCTCTGAAAGAGGAGAACGACATGTTTCGACGCGCGGCGGCCCTGATAGCATTGTTGTCGGTTGCGGCCTCTGCCGCTCTGGCGAAAGAAAACGCGGTGTTTGAGATACGCAGAGGCACGAACATCAGTCACTGGCTTTCGCAGAGCGGGCGGCGGGGGGAGGATCGGCGCGGATGGTTTACGGAGAAGGATGTCAAGTTGATTGCGTCGCTGGGATTTGACCATATCAGGCTGCCGGTGGATGAGGAGCAGCTCTGGGACGAGGCCGGTAACAAGGAGCCCGAGGCCTTCGAGTTGCTGCACAAGGCCATTGGCTGGGCCCGGGGCAGCAAGCTTCGCGTCGTGGTGGATCTGCACATCCTGCGCTCGCATCATTTCAACGCCCGGGAGAAGCCGCTGTGGACCGATCCTGCGGCGCAGGAGAAGTTCTTCCAGCTCTGGCGGGAGCTGTCGTCCGAGTTGAGGAAATACCCCGTCTCGCTGGTGGCGTACGAGCTGATGAACGAGCCGGTGGCCGATGACGCCGAAGACTGGAACAAGCTGGTGGAAAAGGCCGTGCGCGTGGTGCGAGAAAGCGAGCCGCACCGCACGATCGTCATCGGCTCGAACCGGTGGCAATCCGTCGGCACATTCGACCAACTGCGGATTCCAGAAGGCGACCGCAACATCATCCTGAGCTTCCACTTCTACACGCCGATGCTTATCACGCACTGCACGGCCTCGTGGACGAGCGTGGGCAAATACAAGGGCCCGGTAAATTACCCCGGCCTGCTGGTCAAAGAAGAGGATACCGAGGGGCTCAGCGACGAGGTCGCCCGCATCGTGAGGGGCAACAACGGGACCTACAACCGCGAGAGACTCGAAGGCCTGCTCGCCAAGCCGCTGGCCCTGGCGCGGAAGCTCGATCTGCCCCTCTACTGCGGCGAGTGGGGCGCGATCAAGAACGCGCCGCGCGAGGCGCGCCTGAACTGGTATCGCGACGTGAGGTCGAATCTGGAAGAGCACGGCATCGCCTGGGCCAACTGGGACTACAAAGGCGGCTTCGGCATCCTCGCCCGCGACGGCAGCCCCGATCGCGAGTTCCTCGACGTCCTCCTCGGGCCATAGCCCCACAAGCACGCCTCACACCGTCTCCGCGCACAGAAAGGGATGCATCTCCGGCTGCCCCAGCGAGGAGTTTGAATCACGGGGGTGGGGGTTGCGTCTGTTGAATGACCGGTCGGGAATCGGGCTTGGACGCGGTCAGAGCCTTGTGCCGATGACGCCGTCGAGAGTGTTTTGCTCGATCCTGACTGTGACGAGGTCGTTGTTATCGGGCTGTTTGGCGGAGCTGTCGAGATAGACCATGAAATATCGTTCGGCCCGGCCGGCGGGGCGAACGCTGGCGGTTTCGACGAGGACCTGAGTGCTCTCGCCGAGGAATCGCTCGCGAAACCGGCTCTGCAGCTCCAGGTCGATGTCCCGGAGGATCTGGGAGCGTTCTTTGACAATCTGGGATTGCACCTTGTCCGGCATCTTGGCCGCGGCGGTTCCCTGGCGGGGTGAAAACGTGAAGACGTGCATCTTGGCGAACTGAACCTCGCGCGCCAGGCGAACGGTCTGCTGGAAATCGGCGTCCGTCTCAGACGGGAAACCGACGATAATATCGGTTGTGACAGCAGGGCGGTCGAGGCGGCTGTTGATGAGATCCACCTTGGCGCGGAACTCGTCGGCGGTATAGGGCCGGCACATGCGGTCGAGCACGCGGTCCGAGCCGGACTGGAGTGACAAGTGCATATGGGGCATGATGTTACGGTGCGCGGCGAACACATCGAGCAGTCGTGGCGTGACATCGGCCGGGTCGAGAGAGCTGAGCCGGATCCGCGGCAGATCCGGGATGCCGGCGACCTTCGCGAGCAGACCGGGCAGATGTCCGTCCTCCGGGCCTTCCGACCGGCGCCGGCGCACCGAAGAGCGGCCGTAAGCCCCTACGTGAACGCCGGTTAAAACAATCTCTTTGTGCCCGGCAGCGACCAGAGCGGTTGCCTCGGCCAGCACCTTATCGGGCCTTTTGCTGCGAACTTCCGGACGCGTGTACGGTATAATACAATAGGAACAGAACGAGTCGCAGCCATCCTGGATTTTCAGAAATGCCCGGGTGTGGCCTGGAAATGAAGCAAGTGCCGGCAGTTCGTGAGGCGGAGCTAAGTCTTTTTTGCACTTGACTTTGGGACTTTTTTCTGGTCTAATGGCAGCATCTGGGCATTGTACGGGCCTTGGTGAATCTGGGGTGGTTGATTCAGCGCTCACCAGGAAATTCAGGGTGGTGGCGAGCTGGCATCGGTCCTTGACAACATGGATATTGTCTCGGTCGGCTTTGAACTCGTCCGTTGGGACGGCGGTCAGGCACCCGCAAACGACCACGGCCTTAGGACGGTGTTTCCGGGCCCGACGGACGCATCGGCGGCTTTTGGCCGAGGCGGTGTGGGTGACGCAGCAGGTGTTGACGACCACCAGATCCGGGGCCTCGGTGACATCGACGAAACGGAGCCCCAACGTCGTGAGAAGAGCGCGAATTTGCTGGCTTTCGTATTGGTTAACTTTACAGCCCAGTGTTAATATAGAAAAACTCTTCAGCATATGGTATAATCTAAGCCTATTGAGAGCTGTTTACAAGGCTCGTGGATACTACGCAGATCGATTGGCGGGAGGTTCGTCATGGCAGCAGCACCGGATGCGATTTGGGCGATTGACCTGGGCAACCACTCCCTGAAGGCCCTCCATCTTATGGTGGCCGGCGATGTGGTTCAGGTCATCGGCTTCGATCAAATTCCGCACAGCAAGATTCTATCGACCGGCGGTATCAGTGCGGCCGAGAAGGAAGAGCTCATCGCCATTGCGCTGCGGCAGTTTGTCCAGCGCAATGAGGTGGATTACGACCCTCTGATCGTCTCGGTGCCGAGTCAGAACAGCTTCGCGCGGTTTGTGACTCTGCCCCCGGTGGAGCAGAAGCGGCTCCCGGAAATCGTGCAATTCGAGGCGGCCCAGCAGATTCCGTTCGACATGAGCGAGGTGCAATGGGACTACCAGCTCATGAGCGAAGAGGACGAGCCCGAGAAGAAAGTGGGCATCTTCGCGATCAAGAACGAGGTGGTGGACGGGGTTTTGGAGCACCTGGAGCGGGAAGACCTGCAAGTGAGCTTCGTGCAGATCACGCCGATGGCGTTGTACAACTACCTGCTGTTCGACCGGCCGGACCTGGTCCGTTCCGATAAACGCGCCACCGTGATCGTCAACGTCGGGGCCGACGGCACCGACCTGGTCGTGTGTACGGCCTCGGGCGTGTGGCAGCGCTTCATCGTGATGGGCGGAAACGCGTTCACGAAAGCCATCGCCGAGACGTTCAAATTGAACCTGCAAAAGGCCGAGAAGCTCAAACGTACGGCCCCGGTCAGCAAATAC
>JAFGCA010000156.1 GCA_016932895.1 Sedimentisphaerales bacterium
CACCGCAAGAAGCCCATCGAGATCGGCATCACCCCCAAGGGATTCGATACCATCGTTCGCAACCTGCGCGGGTTGACGCGGCGCCAGGCCGCCCGGATCATCAGCGACGCGGTCGCGGCCGATCAGCGATTCAGAGATGAAGACATCAACATCATCATCGCCAACAAGCGAAGGATGATCCAGCAAGGAGGGCTGCTCGAATACATCCAGACCCCGCTGGATCTGAGCGAAATCGGCGGCATGAGACGCCTGAAGAAATGGCTCAACCAGCGAAAGGACGCCTTCAGCGCCGAGGCGCGGGAATTCGGCCTGACGCCTCCCAAGGGCGTGCTGATGTTAGGCGTGCAGGGCGCGGGCAAGAGTCTCTGCGCCAAGGCCATCGCCACGGCCTGGCATCAGCCGCTGCTGCGACTCGATCCCGGGACGCTGTACGCCAGCTTCATCGGCGAATCGGAGGCCAACCTGCGCAAGGCTCTCCTCCAAACCGAAGCAATGTCGCCGGTCATCCTCTGGATCGACGAGATCGAGAAGGCATTCGCCTCGGCCGCCAGCCGCAGCGCCGACGGAGGCCTCTCCCAGCGCATGTTCGGTACCCTTCTGACCTGGCAGCAGGAGCACCAGGCGCCTGTCTTCGTCGTGGCCACCGCCAACGACATCGAAGCGCTGCCGCCGGAACTGCTCCGCAAGGGCCGATTCGACGAGATTTTCTTTGTGGACCTGCCCTCGCCCGCCGTGCGCAAAGAAATATTCGCCATCCACCTGGAAAAACGAAAGCGCGATGCGGCAACGTTCGACCTGGACCGCCTCGCGGAAGCTTCCGAGGGATACAGCGGTTCGGAAATCGAGCAGGCGGTCATCAGCGCCCTGCACGAAGCGTACGCCGAGAAGTGCGATCTTGCTACGGATCGGCTGGTGGCGGCCCTGGAGGCATCGCCCCCGCTTTCGGCGACGATGGCCGAAAAAGTCCGCGTGCTGCGCGAGTGGGGCCGGGGACGCTGCATACTGGCGGATTGACAAGGCACTTGAGGACGAAGGCACCGCGTATGGACGACTGCGACAGATTATTGAAGCTCATCAAGGCCGGCTATGGCTGTATCTCCATCGTCACGCACGAGGAGCAATACGCCCTGGAAATCGTCCGCCTGGCAGCCCTGAACATGAGCCGGCCCCTCTGGCTGTGGTCCATCGCCGGCGGCGTCCGGGACGGCTTGCTAACCGACAGCCCCTCGATTGCCGAGACGGAACTGCCCGCTGCCGGCCTGCGGTCTCTGATGGACACCGACCCGGGCTCCATTTGCGTGACGCTGGACCTGGCCGAGCATCTCAAGGGCCTGGCCCTGAGGATGCTGCGCGATATGATCGCCGACGCCGAAAAGACCCGCGGCACGCTGGTCATGATCGACGGCACCGACCGGCTCCCGGACGTGGTCCGCGCCCACACCCGCTCGCTCGAGCTGGTGCTGCCGGGTAAGGCGGAACTCGAGCGAATCGTCCGCAAGACTCTGCAGCGGTTCCACCGGGAGAATCCGATCGAGATCGGCGTCACAAAAAAGGGGCTGGATACGATCGTACGCAACCTCCAGGGCTTGAGCCGTCGGCAGGCGGAGCGGATCATCCTCGACACGGTCACCGACGACAGGCGGTTCGACGATGCGGACATCGACATCGTCATCGCCAGCAAGCGGCAGATGATCCAGCGCGGCGGCCTCCTGGAATACATCCGCACACCGCGCGACCTGAGCGAAATCGGCGGGATGCGCCGGCTCAAGAAATGGCTGCGTACGCGCAGCAACGCCTTCGGGTCGGAAGCCGAGGCGTTCGGCCTGACGCCGCCGCGAGGCGTGCTGATGTTGGGCGTCCAGGGCGCGGGCAAAAGCCTCTGTGCCAAGGCGATCGCCACCGCGTGGCATCAACCGCTGCTGCGTCTCGATCCCGGGGCCCTCTACAACAGCTTCATCGGCGAGTCGGAAGCCAACCTGCGGCGTGTGCTCAGGCAGGCCGAGGCCATGTCGCCCGTGGTGCTCTGGGTCGATGAGATCGAGAAGGGCTTCGCCTCGGCGGCCAGCCAGAGCACCGACGGCGGGCTCTCCAAGCGGCTCTTCGGCACCCTGTTGACCTGGATGCAGGAACACCAGGCTGCCGTGTTCCTGGTCGCCACCGCCAACGATATAGAGGCCCTGCCGCCGGAGCTGCTGCGCAAGGGCCGCTTCGACGAGATATTCTTCGTGGACCTGCCGAACCAAACCGTTCGCAAACGAATCTTCGCGATCCACCTCGACAAGCGCGGGCGCGACCCGAAAGAATTCGACCTGGACCGTCTGGCCGAGGCCTCGGCGGGCTTCAGCGGCTCGGAGATCGAAGAGGCCGTGATATCCGCCCTCCACGAGGCGTTCGCCGCCGGGGCTGGTCTGGACACCGGGCGGATCGTCGCAACGCTGGAGGCCTCGCCGCCGCTGTCGGCGACCATGGCCGAGAAGGTGCAGGCCCTGCGCCAATGGGCCCGGGGCCGCTCCGTGCCGGCGGATTGATGGCCAAGCGGACAATTCAGCCTTCCATGGCCCGCGAGTTCGCGTATAATAGCTCGCACATGGAACATGGCTCATTCGAAGGAATCGCCGCTATGCACAAGGATCGCATATTGCTTTTCGTCGCCGCCGTTTTCGCCACACTCCTGGCCGGGTGCGTGGAACGTCAACTGACGATCGTCACCGAGCCGCCGGGCGCGATGGTTGCGCTCAACGATGAGCAGATCGGCGTCTCTCCCGTGACGGTCTCGTTCAACTGGTACGGCGACTACTGGGTGCGACTCAGCAAGGACGGATACCAGACCCTGGATACGCACCGGGAGCTCAAAGGCCCCTGGTACGACCATTTCCCCTTCGATTTCGTCGTGCAGATCGCCGACCCGACCCGCGTGGTCGATACCTACGAGTGGACCTTCGAACTCGAACCCAAGCAATACCCCACCCGCGAAGAACTCATAGACCAAGCCCGGGCCCTCCGCACCCAAACCGAATAACGCCCCGCCAGTTGAAAATGATTCTGCATCACTCGGACGTTTGGGCAAAAGACCTATCGGAGATGCTCAAGAAAGCCCTTCAGTTCCGCAAGAGCGGGCGAGTCAAAATCCCAGTATCCCTTCTGCGCTGCCAATCCCAGCGCATCGACCGTATCAGTCTGAGCAGCCAGGAATACCTGAGCCCTGAAGACCTGCGCTTTCGCCTTTGCCATGTTCTTGGGCGCCGAAGGTAAGTCACCAACGCACGAAGCAAACTGCTCTACACAACGCATCGCTTCATGACCTTCAACAGTCTTGAGGCACAGGTCTTCGAGCATCGTACCGTCAATTGTCTCACCGGGCATGACAAAAATGCCCACTCTGGGCCTGCCATCCGAAAACACCCCGTGCTCGCCAGGAGGAGTAAGTCCCACCCTTCTCACTATGTTCGCAATGCTCTCGAAAGCATTGTCCTGATCTTTGTCCCGAACGAGCGCCAGATTCGTCACCCGCGAAGAGCCATCCGCCTCAAAGAACCCAGGCGCGCGAAGCAATGCGGGAAGCTTCTCCGGGAACTGATTCTTGCCTCCGACGGCCTCTATCTGCACGTCCGCAAGATCAATGTGGCGCAGGAGCCTATCGAAGAAGTTCCGATCGTCCTCCCCCTCGACAGCCAACACGGTCCGCGCCGTGATGGTTCTCGCTTTCTGATTTGCCACTACCGCACCTCCCACTCGCTTTCCAAAGACTCAGCCAGCAATCCTCGCGTGTATTCTACCGCTCTGAATCTCTCATCTTTCCGCTCAATGCGAAAAAGTTTGGCCTCAGCCCCAAACAAATTGGCCTCTGCGTGATCGCTGAAAGCCCTGATGCACTCCATTGAGTGTGTACTCGCAAAAACCTGAACGTTTAGTCTTTGGGCCCAGTCGAAGATAGCATCCCACAGTTTGCCCATAGAAGCAGAGTCAAGACCGTTTTCGATTTCGTCGATCAGCACAACACCATCCTGAAGATTCAGCATCGTTAAGGCAGTGCTCAAGAATTTGACTATACCACCACCCATGAGATTAACCGGAATGAGTTCAGGCGCTCCCGTATCGGCGTACAGCCATCCCTGAGGATCGCCGATTCGGAGATCCACAAGCGAGGGTTCGATTCTCTTCAGAAGACCTACTACCTCCGGAACCCCCTTCTTTCTCTGAACCTCGCTGAACCGATCTCGCAGATCACCTCGCAAAGCCATGACGAAGCTCCCGCGTTTTGGGCGAGGAGAGCCATCTGCGCCACGATGCACCTGCAACTCTTCATCTTGCAGGAAAACCTCCGACACGATTGTGGTATCAAGGTCGCCTGGATCGACGTATTCAAGGCGAAGCCCATTTATCTCTCTACTCACATCCGAAGCCGACACCACGGTATCGAATGAACCCGGCGAATCAGAGGCAACTCCGTTCGACTTGAGATCCTCGTAGCGAGGCGCTATCCGGAGATATTGCTCGCCAACCTCGGAGTCGTGGGCAGTAATCTCGATCGGGATGCTGGTATTCGTATTGTGAAAATACGTCGACCACAGCGCCGTGCTTATATATGGCAACCCTCTGAACGCGTTGACGTTAAGTGGTAAGCGAGGGTTTGTCGGCCCGATGAGAAAGAACACGCCTTCCAAGAAGGTCGTCTTCCCACATGCGTTGTGCCCAACAAACAGGTTCACTCTGCTGAGACCATCGACCTGCAGATCGGTGATGGCACGGAAGTTCTTTATTCTCACGCTCTTGAACATAGCTCAACCTCAGCATCACAAAGAGAACAAGTGAGCCGGACCGGATTAGGAGCCAAATCTCATAGGATCAGAATACCGCCCAGGTAATGAACGGTCAACCCCGATACGCAAATGGGGTTTCAGAAAGCCCACACGGAATTCCTGGTGCGCGACGCCACAGCCTATACGAGGTTGTGGCGGTACCAGTCTATGGCTTTTTCGAGGCCCTGGCGGAAGGGGACGACGGGCTCGAAACCGATGAGTTTGCGGGCGGCGGTGATATCGGCGAGGGAGTGTTTGACGTCGCCGGCGCGCGGAGGCTCGTAGATGGGCTTGACGTTCTTGCCCAGCAGCTCGTTGATCAGCGCGATGATGGCATTGACGGTGATCGCTTCCCCGCAGGCGATATTGACCACTTCACCCTGTGTTTTCTCGGCGCGGGCGGCCCGCAGATTCGCTTCGACGACGTTGTCGATGTACGTAAAATCGCGGCTCTGCTCTCCGTCGCCGTAAATGGTAGGCGGCTCATCCTTGAGGATGGCGGTCACGAAGGCGGGAATGGCCGCGGCATACTGGCTGGTCGGATCCTGGTACGGCCCGAAGACATTGAAGTAGCGCAGCGAAATTGTCTCTAATCCGAACACCTTGGAGAAGACCGAGCCGTAGTACTCGCCGACGAGCTTGCCTACCGCATACGGCGAAAGCGGACTGGTCGGCATCGTCTCGACCTTGGGCTGCCCCGGCGCGTCACCGTACGCCGACGAGCTGGCCGCATACACGACGCGTTTCACGCCGGCGTCACGCGCCGCCATGAGCACCGTGAACGTCGCATCGACGCAATGCCGATGGGTGCCGGCGGGATCGTCCACGCTCAACGGCACCGAGGGCAGCGCCCCCTGATGCAGGACGACGTCAACGTCCTTCATGGCCGCGCGTACGATCTCGGCATCGCCCATGTCGGCCTCGACGAAATCGATCCGGTCGATCACGTCCGCCAGGTTGCTCCGCTTGCCTGTGAGTAAATTGTCTACCACGCGCACCGAGCAGCCTTCGGCTACCAGGCGTCTGCAGATGTTGGAGCCGATGAACCCGGCCCCACCGGTCACCAGAAACTTTTCCATCAAGCCAACTCTCTTTCCATAATCAGTGTCAGAAGAAGGAGCCGGATTATACAACGCTCTCGGCCCAGGGCAAACTCTTTTGCCGATACGTACCAGAGGTACGCCGGCCTTGCTCAGGCGGAACTGGCGGCCAGTTGGGGCTTGAGATACCGGCGATACGCCTTGAACTGCTGGCGGAAATAGCCGCCCTTCATGGCTTCGGCGCCGAACAGCACGCAGCCCACCACGTGGGCCCCGACGTCCTGCAACTCGGCCAGCGTCCGCTGGGCCGCTCCTCTCCGGGTCGTGGCGGCGTTGACGATCAGCAGCGTCCCATGCACCAGTCTGGCCAGCACTTTCACGTCGCTGACCAGAAGCACCGGAGGACTGTCAATGATGACCCGATCGTACTGTCCGGCAACGTTTTCGATCAGCTCTTTCATGCGAGCGCCGGCCAGCAGTTCGGCCGGCGTGGCCGTCGGCGGACCGGCGTAGATCAGATCCAGGCCCTCGAGCGCGCTGGGCCGAATGACCTGCGGATACTCGCACTGTCCCGTCAGAAGGCTGGTCAGACCGAACCGGTGTCCCGCCGCAGCATCCTCGCCGCCCCGGGGGAAAGCCAGATGCAGGTTCGGCTGCCGCAGATTCGCGTCGATCAGCAGGACTCTTTCGTATTTGGCCACAAAAGCGGCGGCCAGATTGCACGCCATCGACGTCCTGCCGTCGCCGGCATCCCCGCTGGCGACCAGCAGCGTCTTCATCGTCTCGTCGCCGGCCAGGTCGAGATTCGTGCGGCATCGGCGGTACGCCTCGCCCAGCAGCGAATACGGCGCTTCGGCCACAACGTGACAGAGATCGATGCGCGCCACGGCCCGGTCCTCGTCCGCATCCGGGATCATGCCCAGAAGCGGCAGAGCCAGGGACCGTCTCACGTCGTTGGCCGTGCGAACGAGATCGTTCAGCATTTCGATGAGAAATCCCAGGGACAGGCCAAGCAGCAGGCCGAACATGGTGCCGCCCGGAATCCAGACCAGGAAGTGACGAGAGATGACCATATGCAGCGGCTCCGGCGCCGGGCCGAGCAGCTTGACCTTGGGGGTGTCGGGGGCGTCCAGCATGATTCTGAGCTTCTCAACTTGTGTCTTGATCTCGTTGAGCGTCTCGGTGCGTTCCTCACGCACTTTCAGCCGCTGCTCGTACCGGGCGCGGGCCTCATCCAGGTTCTTTTGCTTGCCCAGGGCCTCGTCTCGCAGTTTCTGCAGTTCCGCGAGCCGCTCCTCCAGAACGCGAAGGGTATCCCGCGCATTGTAGAGATTGGCCCGGCGGGTCTGTTCGGCGATTTCGGTCTTGCGCTGCTGGCGCCTTTGACCGATCTCGTCGATCAATTCCCGAATTTGCCGGATCTCCCGATGGTTCTCCCCGAACTTCGTGAGGCGCCCCGAAAGCTGCGCCTCGAACAGAGCCGACTGCTGCGCCAGGGACACCATCACCGGATCGTTTTCGATCGCATGTTCGATTTGTTCGGTGATGGGCCCCTCCGCCAGCGCCTTCAAGTTCTCGATGTCGGCCCTCAACTGCTTGATGGACAGACTCAGCTCGTTCTCTTGCAACTCCAGATCGTTCAGGCGCAAGGTGATGGTGTGCTGGAAATAACGGCCCGCCGGCCGTTCGAGGTCCGTGATGCCCGTCTCTTCCCGCACCCGCTGCAGCGCCCGCTCGCTGTCGGCAATCTCTTTCTCGACGGCACTTTGCCGGGCCGTCAGATCGATCAGTTTCTGGCGAACCTCTTCCCGCTTGGTCTCGCCGTGCTCGCTGACGAACAGGCGGGCCATCTCGTTGACGATAAGAGCCGCTTCGCGCGGATGGCCGCACGCCATGGAAACGATGATGTGCTCGGCCTCCCGGTGGGGAAAGGCGCCCAGATTCTTGTCCAGCGATTCCACCAGCGCCGGAATGTCGTCCTCCATCTCGCGAAACCATTTGGTGGCCCGCACCTTGTCACTGCGAAGCAGCTCCTGCAAACTGCTCTGCCGCTTCATGAGATTGGCCAGAGACACGCGGTGGCCGTACTGCAGGTCCTGCTGGACTTGGGCCGTCACGATGTCCATGGGATCCGTCTCCACCGGCGGCAGAACCTTGATGATCGTCTCGGCCTGGTAGAGCGGGGCATAGCGCCGGATCAGGAACCACCCCCCCGCTCCGGCGGCGGACCCCAGGACTGTCATGAAGAAAATGAGCCAGATATGCCGACGCAGCATGCCCAACACTTCCTTCGGCGTCAGGGCGGAAGCGGAAGCATTCCCTGCTCCGGAAGGTCTCGGCGTCCTGCCTGGAACCGTCGGCCGTTGCTTGCCCATGTCACTCTCCGATCAGCATCCGCGAAAGAAAGGCAGGCTCCGCGGATGCACAGCAAAAATCACCCTCACGGCTTTAGTCGCTCGATCGCCGCGTTCAGCCGCTCCCGGGCGGCGGCGGACATCGTCTCGTCCGCCACTTCCTGAGCGCGCCGATAGGCGGCCAGCGCACGCGCGTTTTCTCCGAGTGCCTCACTGATCATACCCAAATGCTCGTACACCTCTGCAGGCGCCGTTCCTGTCACTTCGTACTGCTGGATGGCCGCCGCAAGCGACTGCGCCGCCTCTGAGTTTCTGCCATTCTTGTATAGAACATAGGCGTACGTATCCAGAAAAACGGCATTATCCGGACCCTGCTCAATGGCCATGCCGGCGTATTTCAACGCCTCGGCAAGCTTGCGGTCGCTCTGGGCCAGCAGATACGCCAGATTGTTCAAAACACTGCTATTCTTCGGCATTCTGTCCCGCAGACTTTCGTAAACGGCAATGGCCTTGTCCAGATACGTATTATCGGCGGTCTGCCGGTAGGCCGCGGTCAGCACCTGGGCCTTCTTGAGCAGGTACTCGATCCGTGCCGGCGTCTGCGCCTCGCACAGTTCGATGCACTTGTCGGCGTACGCAACCGCATCGTCATAGTGACCCTCGATTTGGGCCAGATTGAACATGGTACGGTTGGCGGCCAGCGAATCCGGATCGATCCGGAGCCTCTCGCGACAGTAGCGAGAAACCTCTTCAGCGCCCATCAACGAATAGACGCGGCGGAGAACCTCCACGGCCAGTTGTTCGTTTTCCCAGGCCTTGTTCACCGCGTTGCGGCAGTAGTCCGCGGCGGCACCGGCATCCCCGAGCTTCTTCTTCGCCTCGGCCATATGATAGAAAGCCACCGCCGCATACGCGGTATCCGCATATTTCGCCCCCTCCTGCAACACCTTTTCCAGCTTTTCCGGATGCCAGAGTCCCGCTCCCGCCGCCGGCTCGCCCGCCACCAGGACCAGGGCGTGGAGGTATCCATCGAACACGGGCACATACTCCAGGCCGCCTGCGGCTATGGCACCCTCCTGATCCACCTGGCGCTGCTGTTCGAGACGATAGGCCTTCTCGTACAGCTCTTCGGCCCTGCCGTATTGCCCCTGGTCAATGGCGAAACGCCCGGCCCGGCTCAGCCATTCGACACTATCCGGGAACCGCGCCAGCACCTCGGCATAGAGCTGCTCCAGGGCCTCGTCCCGACCGAGTCGCCGGTAGATGTCCTCCAGCAGAGATCGGGCCTGGCCCGGCGTTCCCGGTCGATCCAGCACGCTGCGCAACTCGGAAATCGCCTCCTCGTCCCGACCGGCCCATGCATACACCTCGGCCAACGCCACACTCGTGGCCGGATCATCTTCCAGCAACCGGCTCTTGCGAAAATCCTGAATCGCCTGGTCATAGTCGCCCATCAAGACATACACTTCGCCGCGCAAGCGCCACCCCTTGGCGCTCTGTTCGTTGCGTGCCAGGTTCTGATTCGTCAGCTCCAGGGCCCGCTGCAACTGCCCCTGGCGCTTGGCCAGCAGCGCCTCCATCAGAAGAAGCTGCGGCTCACCGGGATGCTGCTCCTTGAGACTCTGCAGCCGGCCCTGCGCCTCCTGGACCAATCCCACCTCCAGGTACGCCCGAATCTGCGCCAGACGGTTGAGCGGATTGTCCTCCAGAGACAGCAACTCCTCCGAGTATTTCTTGACGCTTTCTTTGTCGCCGGTCTCTTGCGCGACCAGAACGAGCCCCTTGAGAGCGTCCACTTTGGCGTCCTCCTGCTGGTACATCCGCCCCAGAAGGACCCGTGCTTCGTTGTATCGCCCCGCGCGGTAATAATGACGCCACAGGAGCCGGTCGTCCCGGGACTCGGCCAGCAGTTGCCGGGCCTTCTCTTCCTGCCCCCGCGCACGATAATACGCTGCGTAATTCTCCAGCATGAACTGGTTGTCGGGCTCCATCTCTTTGGCCTGCGCGAATGCCGCTTCGGCGATCGCGAAGAAGGCCCGCCTTCGCTCTTCATCCGGCTCGGTCAAGGCGATCTGCGTCGCCAGACCGCCGAGCTTGACGGCGTTGTTGAGACTCGGCGCGCCGGCCTGTATCGCCTGCCGCAAAGCCAGCGCCTTGAGCGGCTCGTTCTCCGTGACATAGTCGGCGTACGCGATGAGCAGACTGGTATCCCGGGGGCTGAGGCGTATGGCCTGCTGCAACGCGCGCTTGGTTTCCTCGCGCTGCTCGGAAGAGACGCTCTGGCCCAGCTCATTGTCGCGCGCGTACAGAGCGTGCGCCAGAACCCGGGCCACCAGAGGATCCATCGGATTCAGACGCGCCGCTTTGGTGAGATCCTCCACCGAAGCGTGCGCGTTGCCCTGTGCCGCTTGAACGCTGCCTCTGAACATGTAGCCGTAAGAGAAGATCGGCCGCTGCTTGAGACACTCATCCAAATGCGCGAGAGCCTCCTCGTTCCGGTCCCTGGCAAACGCCAGGCGGCCGGCGAAGAAATGGCCGCCGCACTCATCGAGGTTGTCTTTCCGGGCCAGATCGACGATCTCCTCGGCCAGCGGCCAGTCCTCCCGCGTGCGGGCAATGTCAAAGGCATGGCCTGCGGCCACCTGACGCGGACTCAGCAGATCGGCCTTGAGACCGCTGCCTGCGGTTGCGGTATCCCCGGAACCGGTGGCATCCAGGACCTGCCGCCATTGAGAGACCGCCTCGTCCC
>JAFGCA010000027.1 GCA_016932895.1 Sedimentisphaerales bacterium
CACGCCCCGGCCGACGACGGTCGTCCCGGGCGCGTCGGCGGTCAGGTAGCTTCCTTCCGTCACGCGGTGGACCAGGCGATTGGCCCGCTGCTCGACGGTGGCATCCACTCCCACGATCTCCACGCCCACGACGCGCGTCCCGAAGGCCAGAAGCCCTTCCTTGCGCGCGTGCGCGGCGACGAGTTTGTCGCCTTCCGTGGCACGGACCATATCACGAATGCGTTGCCAGCGAGGCAGACGCAGATCGTTCTCGCGTATCTCGGGCCACTGGGCCGGCACGATGCGAAAATGCCCGGTGCCGCTCTCGGCGGCGGCCTTGAGCATCATCCGGCCTTCGCCGCGAACGAACGCGATCATGAAGAGACAGACAGCCGAGCCCAGACCAATCCCGAGGACGGCCAGAATCGTCCGGCGGGTGTGCCGTCGCAGGCTGCGAACGGCGTATCGGATGGAGATGGATCGTCTCATGCGCGCATCGCCTCCATGGGTTCCAGCCGCGACGCCACCAGCGCCGGCCATACCGACGCCACCAGCGAAGTAACCACCACCGCCGCCAACCCCAGGAAACTGTCGGACAGCTCGACACGCGGATAGATGTGCAGCGGCAGATTCAAGCCTTTGTAGGCCATGTCCCTGACCTCCCCGCTACCGCCCCAGGAGGCCATGTCGATGCCGCTTTCGGCGGTGACGGCGACAAAGAGGTAGCCCAGAACGGTGCCGATGAGAACGCCCAGGATTCCGGTCAGCACCGCCTCGATCACGATCATGCGGACCAGACGCCCGGGACGGCTCCCCAGCGCCAGCAACATGCCGAACTCGTGCATCCGCTCGAAGGTCGCCATCATCAGCGTGTTGGCGATCCCGGCCACCGCCGCGATGAACACGATGACGATCACGAAATAGCCCACGTAGTCCGACATGTCGAGCAGGATGACCAGCTCGGGAACGACTTCCTTCCAGGTCTCCACCACGCTGCCGGCGAGGACGTCCAGTCCTTTCAGTTTCTCGGCGATGGCCTCGGATTGCCCCGACGTCGTCGCCCTCACCACGATCTCGTGGGCCTGATCGGGCATCACCAGCAGCTCCTGGGCGTCGGCAAGGGACATCACCACGCCGGTCTGGTTAATCAGGTCGGCCGGCGAGCGAATGACGTCCTGAACGATGTAGAGGTCGTTGGCGAGAGAACCGTCGGCGGCCTGGCCCACCACCGCGATCTCCATCCCCGGCTCGGCCCCGATCTTTTTGGCCAGGCGATGGCCCAACAGGACCTGTCCGTCGCGAAGCGGCTCATCGAGGCCGGACAGCAAACCGTACGCCTCGGACTCCGCTTCCACGTCCAGCCCCACCACGATGGCGATGAAGGCGTCCTGCTGCGGCGCCGCCAGCGCCGGGGCGTAGATGCGCGCCGCCGCACTGCCCACCGCTTCGACGGAGCGAATCTCGCGCAACGTCTCTTCCACGCCGTCGAGGTACAGATCGAGCGCCCGTTCCTTACGCCATTCGGGGGCATGGACCTGGACGTGGCCCACCATGGGACCGGTGATGGCCAGGCGGATGTTGTCGGCGTAGCCGCGCATCAGACCGTTGCTGGCCAGCAGCGCGAACTGCCCCACACCGATGGCCAGCAGAGCCAACGCCGTGCGTTTCTTGCTCCGGCCCAGATTACGCCAAGCGATTCGTAGCGTGCTGTACTGCATCGCGTGTCACCTTCTCAGCGGGTTTGTTCGAGATTCGACAGGCTGAACGTCGAAGCGGGCATCTTTACGTCGAAATCGATATCGAGGTAGATCATCTCGGTCTTGTGCCCTTCCTTGTCCCGGGGGATCAACGTCATGTGGGCCGGGATGCGCTTGCCGTCGAAGACCGTGACGTCGGACCAGACCAGGGTCCGGGCCAGGCGATCCTTGCGATCGTAGTACTGGGCCTGAAGCGGGATCTTGCCGTCTTCGGACAGAACGAGCTCGAACCGGTTCCAGAGACCGACGACGTCGGGCTTGGCGTCGAAGTGAACCAGCCAGCCGTTGGGATCGGCGCTACGCCCGACCAGCTTGTAGTAGTAGTCTTTGGAATAAGAGGACTCCCGCACGAGGTCGTCGTTGGTGAAGTCGCTGCCCATCCAGGAGGCCAGCATCATCGAGGGCGGGATGCGAATGGTACGCCGGATTCGGGGCAGGTAGTTCCAGAGATTCTTCTCGACCTTGAGCGTGGCGGTGCCCTTCTCGCGGGGCGGGGCCTGGATCACGATCAGCGCCCTCTCCTCGCCCAGCGTCCAGACCTTCATCTGCAACGTTCGCTGCCGCCGGGGCGTGGTGACGATCAGCTTCGCCTGCGAGATGCTGCTCTCGGAGCGGTACAGGTCCTCAAAATACTTCACGACGGTGTCGATATCGAGCTTGCCGTCCTTGACGAAGGGACTGTCGACCGGCAGGTCGTTGGGATCGATGCCGTTCGGGTCGATGACGTTGGGACCGGCGCCGTTGGGGTCGGCGCGGTCGGCCGCCAGGCTCGCCGCCGAACCGACACAGAAAAGCAAGGCCAACACGACGGCGAATCGTTGAAGATAGCTGAGTTCGACCAAACCTCTCATTTGGCTTCCCTTCTCTTTTGCCCATACCGTTTCGCCATGAGCGCGGGGACGACCCCCGTGTTCATAGACGCACGAGTCGCGATGTTCTTCAACTCAATGACATTTTTCGGGGTCGCCCCGTCGGGCACACTCCCCGGGAACCACCATCTCCTCGGCTTCTTTCTCTGCCTCTGGCACGTTTCAATCAGCAGAGGACGCTCCCTTTCCACGCACGCGAAAAGGTCGTCTTTTTCCATAAGTCTCCGACGAACGCCCGGCGGTTCATTTTTTTCCACGTCAAGTTAACCTCTCTGCGTATCCCGACGGTTTACCAGCCGCTCGTCACCGCCGGTATCGTGAAAACGCTTGTCTACCGTGGCAGTCTACCGGTCGGCAGCGATCCGGGCAATGGTGTGCACTTCGAAGGCAACCTGCTATACTGCGGGCAACGCCGCACCGACCCGACCGGACGCCGGGCGGCCCGGAAACACCTGCGTCGAAGAAAGGATATACATGCAACGAGTCCAGATCGCCCTGTGTCAGACCTTCTGCCTCGACGGCGACAGAAAAGGCAACCTGGCGCGCGCCGCGCACGCCGTTGCCGAGGCGGCCCGGCAGCGGGCCGATGTGGTCTGTCTGCCGGAAATGGCTGTCTATGGCTGGGTCAACCCCGAGGCCTACGAGCGGGCCCATCCCATACCGGGCGCCGATTCCGACCGGCTTTGCGCGCTGGCGCGAGAGCACCGGGTCTTTCTCTGTGCGGGGCTGGCGGAGAAAGACGGGGCGCATCTCCACGACGCCGCCGTCCTTATCGACGACACGGGCCGCATCGTGCTGAAGCACCGCAAGATCAACATCCTCAGCGAGCTGATGACACCTCCGTACACGCCGGGACAGCGCGTCACGATCGCCGAGACGCGGTTCGGGCGAATCGGCCTTCTCATCTGCGCCGACACCCACGACCCGGAGATTCTGGCGCGAATGGCGGAACTCGAGCCCAAGCTGGTCGTCGTGCCCTACGGCTACGCCGCGAAAGAGGACGCCTGGCCCAAGCACGGCAAGGCACTCGAAAGTGTGGTCTGCCACGCGGCGAAGACCATCGGCGCCCCCGTCGTCGGGACCAATCTCGTCGGCCAGATCACGCACGGTCCCTGGCGCGGCATGACCTGCGCGGGGCACAGCACCGTGGCGGATCGAACCGGCGCGCTGGTAGCGACCGGAAAGGATTTTGACCGAGACGTGAAAGTGGTGGCTCTATCGCTCTGAGTCGTAGCGCCGCCGAGGCCGGGAAGAAGAACAATCGCCATGCGCCCTCAGCGGCGTCGGCCCGTCAACGCAGCGGGTTCTTGCCGGCGCGCTGGTAGACGACGACGGCGGGCTTGCCCTGACGAACCTCCGCCCATATCAAGGAACCGTTCTGCTTCTCAATATACAGAGTTGCCTCGGAAGGACCGGGTCCGCCGCCGGCGCGGGCGACCGTCCCGTCCCGGCCCCCGTCAATCGCTCTAATGATGACCCGGTCACCGGTCGCCTCTTCATGAATCACTTCAAAGTGGACTTCCCCGCTCGGCCCGCCGTTGCGCGAAACCA
Organism: Sedimentisphaerales bacterium; assembly: GCA_016932895.1. The sequence goes on from JAFGCA010000027.1 coordinate 4,157, forward strand.
CGGTGTACTTTCCGAGGCCCGAAAGCGGATCGACGTGGGTGAAACACAACACGCGGCCCGCTGCCTGGCTGAACCAGTAGCCCCTCAGACGTACGAAAGGACCGGCCGTCGTCTGTTCCCGTCTACCTCCCAGCGCGAACGCCGAACAGCTTTTCAGACGCCGCCAGTCGCCCAGACCCAAAGCGATGATGCCGACGAGGGCGGGCACCGCGATCCAGGCGAACAGTCGCTGCCCCCTCCTCCGGGCCCGTGTGTAGTCGCGACCACACGGTTGAAGGACGGAATCGTTCTCGGCCAACTCGCAGAAGGCTTTGCCTGTGGTGGCGAGCGTATGTTGCGCCACCCATTCGGCCATCGCCCGGGATCGGAATTTGACGACGGTCACCTGGGAGCAATGCCGGCACCGCCAGCGGGTGAGAAACGCCTGCTGCGGCTTGAGCATAAGAACCTCCCGGTTGGACGACCCACACCCCTCGCACGTCCAGTCGAAAAGGCCCTCCAATTCGCAGTCAGAGCCGCGCGGCGCATCTACAAAGCCCGAGAATGTGATGCCATCCGATGCGCCCATCACATCGAACGTGACCTCAATCGGCATGTCGCATTTCCTGGCTTCGTCAGGCATCGATACCTCTGGAATTCCACACTACCGTCATCAGATTTCCGTTTTAGGTCCGCAGGGTCCGGGATACACCATATGGCCCCCGCCGGCCTAATCGAACGCACGAACTTGCTGACTCGCCGATCCCTCCGACTGACGCAGGGCATCACGCGCTTCAAACTTATCCCGGGCATACTCGAAGAAGGTATCCAGTCCGGCCACCCGCAGAATGCATTTGGTCGCCAGGCGAATGTTGCAGAGAACCAGTCTGCGTCCCTGCTCAGCGAGCAGTTTCCGCGTGAGCAGCAGACCGCCGATGCTCGGAGACGTGATCAGCTCCACCCGCGAAAGGTCGAGCACCAGGTGCAGCCCCCCCGTACGGGCGACATTCTCCCGGATCAGGGCAAGCTCGGGCCGAAGCTGAGGCTCCGCCGGCAGCACGATAAACAAAACGTTCGGATCCAATCTTCGTGTATTCATCTGTATCCGTTCGGGATAACGGTGCCAAAACGTACACACTGCAGATGTATATCGTACTTCTGCGGCGGCAACATTAGCCCCTCCGTGCCAGGAAGGGCGCTGGCCGGCAGTGGAGATCGCCCCCCCGCAGACCGCGTGGTCCCGGTCCTGCCGGGCCCGACAGGACCGGGACGCGGCTGCCGGAATGCAACCACCCGCCATCCCAAGGCCCGATAAGAGGAACGGAAAGAACTCCAGCACCGGCGCCCGGGATGTCTGCACCCCTCAATGCGTACGCAATTCCACGTATTCTCGGCCCGGGCTGCGCCGACGGATTGGTTTTCGCTTCATCCACGCCGATGGGCAGCCGACAAATGAAACAAGGTTAGAATCAACCAAGAAGTGACGCTATCTTAAGACAGGGGTTCGAGAATGGTAGCTGCAACACCAGCAAACGCTGTGGAACACCTCGCACAGGTCCTCACGAAAACGGAGGCGGCCCTGGGCGAACTGCACCATTATTACAAGTTCGGCCGGCACTCCGAGGTGTTCCCGGAGAAGCCCTATTTTCTCTTTTCCCATTGCGGCCATCTGCTCTTTTCACTGTGGCTCATCGGAACGGACAGTCAAAAACGCATCTTCAACGAAGATTCCCGGCTGAACCGAATCATGCAGCAGTTGGACTTCAACGCGCTTCGGTACAGCGAGTACAAGAGACGCATGCTCCACGCCGACGCCTATGAAGAACATTTGCAGAACGAGCCGGTCTGGTTCAGGTTCTGGATCAAGGCGATCGACGTGCTCGACGGACCGGGCGCCTCGCAAAACAAAGCCTTCCCCCAGAAGCTGCTGCGCGCCACGATGCAGAACGGCTCGCTGGAGGGAAAGCCGAATCGCAAGAAAAGACTGGCCCTGCAGGATCTGGTGCGCTGCGGAGAAGCAGGCCGACTCATCCTGCGTTCGACGTGGATATTGGAGGACATGGTCGCGGCGGTGGCTTCCCACAGCCTGACGATGCACCCGCAGAAGCAGGCCATCGCTCGAATACAGGTGCTCACCGGCCTGATGCAGCGGCTTCGCCGCCACATCGTGTTGGACTCGGCGGTCAAGGGCCCCTACGCGCTCTTTGTCGATCCCACCTGGGGTCTGCCCTCGGCCCTGAGCCGGCTCTCCCGCAACCGAACGCAGGGCAGTCTGGTGGTGGCACCCGCCGATGAGGGCGGGGCAATCGACTGCACGTACACCTGGACGTCGGGACGGAAAGAGAAGACCCAGTCATGGACCCAGGATATCTCCGTCCTGCCGCAAGCGTATGAGGACACCCTGTTCAAGACGTGGTCCTACGATACCGGCCAGTATCTCCAGGGCATCGATGACTCTTTCCGGGCCGAAGCCTGCTGGGTGGTGGACGACCTCGCCGCCAACGATCTGGAAACGATCTCTCAACAAGCGGATCGTCTCCTGGAATCCTTCGACGCCTTTCCCGCGTATGGAGGTTTCGTGGAGAAGATAGCCGGTGTTCTTCGAAACGGCCGGCCTCAGTGGCAGGCCAGGGACCTTTCCTGGACCTATGTGAAACGGCTGGATCGAATCATCGAGAGACTCCGGTTCGTCTGTCGCGAAGCGAAAGTCCTCGGCGGAGCGAATCCCGTCGCCCAGGTGATCGCCAACCTGTGGCCCCCACGGTCACAGCCGAACCAGGACAGCGACAGTATCTGTCCCGCGGCGCCCGCCGCGCAAGAGAAACAAGACACCGCACCGGCGCCGTGTGACCGGCCAGACGAAACAGAACAAGACTCGGTCACAAACGCCGAGGCGTCCACCGCCATCGAGACGTGCGGGGACGTCGAAGCGCCCGAGGATCGGAGCCAGACCGAACCGTCCGATACCGTCGGCCAACCGGTTGACACCGCCTACGTACCCGAAACAGACGTAACCGACGTCCATCAAGAAACTTCCACAGAGCCGGCCGAAACCCGGGACGCGTACGAGGTGGAACCGGAACC
>JAFGCA010000157.1 GCA_016932895.1 Sedimentisphaerales bacterium
AGCGGCCGTCGTGCCCCATCCGGATGCGGCCATCACCGCCGTGACCGGCTGGACCGAGTGGAAGATTCCCCTGGCCGACCTGACCGACGCCGGTGTGGCGGTAAACACCGTCAAGAGGCTGGCTATCGGTGTGGGCAACCGCACCGCTCCCGCTCCGGACGGCGCCGGCGTGGTGTTCATCGACGACATCCGGGCAACCGCGCCGTAACCCGGAAAATCCAGCGCGGCGCTTCGCCGAAAAGCACCACGAGAAGATCAAACGGCTGGGCGGCGCCGGCACCAACAAGCCGGCGCCGCCGACCGAATCGCCTAACCGCAGAAAGAGGAGTTCAGGCGGTCAATCTATGGACAGAGACGCAATGAACCACGCAACGCATCGACAAGTACATAGCAGCACCGGTGCCACGACGGCACCTTGGAAGGACGGTCGCTCTATGAAGACAAAAGGATTTACCCTGATCGAGTTGTTGGTCGTCATCGCGGTCATTGCGATGCTGATGGGCATTCTCATGCCGGCGCTGCAGAAGGCTCGCCAGCAGGCCCGCATGATCGCGTGCGGCAGCAACATGCGCCAGTTGATTCTGGGACTGGTCACCTACGCCGAGAACAACGATTCGCTCCTGCCGCCGCACCCGTCGACCATCACGGCCCGGTCGAACTACCACCGGCCCTACGAGTTGAACTGGGCGGCCGGCAACGCGGTGGGGCCCGTGACGAACGTCAACAACAAGAGCTATCACCACGCGGGACGCTACCTCTCGGCCTACCTGCCCGACGTGGGCGTCTTCAATTGCGGCCTGGCGGCCATTCAGGACGACACCCTCTGGCCCCCGGAAAATTCCGGACGCGCCCCCGAAGGCACCTACGGTGACTTCTACCGCACCGGCGGATACGCCCCCCTCCATTCGACCTTTATGCTTTTGTGGAGTTACCAAGGCTACAATCACGACACCTCCGCCCACGTCGACAAGGCCCAGGGCCATTTCGCCGGCGCCGAACGGCTCGACTCCAAAACGAGACTCGTCGTCCAGGACTCGCTCTTCTATCTCACCAACAACACCAACCTGCTATGGCAGAGCCCCCAGCAAACCTGGTGCTCCTCGCACCCCTTCAAGCGCGGGGCGCGGGCCCGGCCCTACTACGTCTACCGCGACCCGACGATGGACAAGCAACCCCTGGTCAAGCTCAATGCCGGTTATCTCGACGGCCGGGTCGAGTCCTTCAGCGCCTGGGACGCCAAGGGCGTGAAGAACTACGGCGCCCAGGCCTTCATCGCGCCGAAGTATCGCTAAGCCCTCAACCCCGTCCGCAATAAGAATCACCGGTCAAGGCCGCTGGCACCGCGGGCAAACGTGCGTTCCCCGTCCGGCGACGACGAGCCGTTCAATCGTCTCACCGCAGCGCTTGCAGGGCTCTCCGTGGCGTTGATAGACCTTGAGCCGGCGGCGAAACCGGCCCATGTCGCCATACGCATTGCGAAAGTCACTGAACGTCGTGCCACCGGCGCGAATCGCCCTTCTCAGCACATTCTTGATCTGCCGCAACAATACGCCGGCCTGCTCGCCCGTCAGCGTGCCCGCGGCCCGGGCCGGATGCACGCCCGCCGCCCACAGCGATTCATCGGCGTAGATGTTGCCCAGCCCGGCGATCCGCGTCTGATCCAGCAGCAGCGCCTTGACCGCGCGCTGCGTGCAAAGAGCTTCCTCGAAGGCCGGGCCGCGCAGGCTCAATGCCTCAGGGCCCAGCGGCGTCATCCCCGCGGCCTCCAGCGTCGCATCGGGATCGTCCGGGTCCAGGTCGCGAAGACACCACAACCGCCCGAACCGCCGCATGTCCACAAAATGAAGCTCCGAGCCATCGCCAAACGCCATCGTGAGGCGCGTATGCTGGTGTCGCTGCCCCGCCCCGCCGGCTGGCAGCAGGAACTTGCCCGTCATGCCCAACTGAAAGACCAGGGCCAGGTCCCCCTCCGGCGCGAGGATCAGCCGCTTGGCGCGACGGGCCACACGCTCGATCCGCCGGCCCGCCAGCTCGTCCAGAAACCGTCGCCACCGCCGCCGATACGGCCCCCGGATCATGGCCGGAGTCTCAACTCGCACCTTTCCGATACGCTTGCCCACGATGGCCGCCCGCAGGCCCAACGCAATGTTCTCAACCTCAGGCATCTCCGGCATAGACCACTCCGTATAACAATCCGGTCCTCTTCTCGTGTATCATCTCTCAGCCCGAAAGCACCAGAGCAACCCGGCGCCCGGCTGACCCGGTACGCCGATTCGGGCTCCCCGGTTTGGCTTTGTTTTTGCGCCCACCCCCATTTTCAGCCCCAAAATCCCGCAAATTGGCTTCGTTTATCATTCCCGGCCCCCCTTCCCCGGCGACAGGGGCTCCCGCCAATTCCCGGTCTCACGCCGACCACCCCGCGGGACAGGCCACGCCCACCGAACCACCGCTCCGCCCAATTGGGTTCGTTTATCATTCCCGGCCCCCCTTCCCCGGCGACAGGGGCTCGCGCCGGGCTCCGGGCGTTTCTCCGACCATCCCGCAGGATGGGCCATGCCCCCGACGCCCCGGCCCGGCCAATTGGCTTCGTTTGGCGTACCGTGCACCCGCCACGGCGAATCCGCAATCGCGGCCCCCACACCCTGCGCAAAGCGCGGAAAATCCCGCCGGTCCAGACCCCGGGCGAAGAATTTCCCCCGAGACAAATCGAATGGGATAGGTGCTTGCCTGATCATGGTCTGTCGTTCCTCACTTCCAGCCCGAGGAGGACTTCTTTGTTTTTTATATACCCGACATCGCCGCGCGCGTCAAGGAAAAAGGCCTTTTTTCAAGCGGCGGTGGATGAGTGCGAAAGGGTGAGAAGGGAGCAAAGGGCGAGAAGGGTATAAAGGGTGGGAAGGGGCAAAGGGTGGGAAGGGGGTAAAAGGTGGAATCGTCGGGGAGAAAGCGAGGCGGGGCCGCCAGTGGCGGGCGGCGGGACGGGTGCCTCCGGCGGCGTCCTGGCCGAGTTCAGCTTCTGCCGGTTTCGGGGACGGGCAGGTCGAGCTCGACGAGGACCTTCTTCATGTCTTCCCAGACGCGACGGCGGTTGTCCGGCGTGTAGCTTCGCAGCAGATAGGCCGGGTGGTAGGTGGCCATGACCTTGATGGCGGGCCGGCCGATCCCGACGCAGTACTGCTCGAAGTGCCCGCGGAGCTGGCCGATGGACTTATTGGTTTCGAGAAGCGTGCGCGCCGCGTGGGCACCCAGGGCGATAATGACCTCGGGCGCAATGATCTCGATTTGTCGCTGCAGGTACGGCAGGCAGCTTATGATCTCGTCCGGGCGCGGGTCGCGATTGTCCGGAGGACGACATTTGAGGATGTTGCCGATGAAAACGTCCTCGCGCTTGAGCCCGCAGGCCGCGATAATCTTGTCCAGGAGCTGCCCCGCCCTGCCGACGAACGGCTTGCCCTGGGCATCTTCATCGGCCCCCGGCGCCTCGCCGATGAACATGATGCGTGCCCTGACGTGTCCGGCTCCCGGCACGGCGTTCGTCCGCAGGCCGCCCAGATCGCACTTGCGGCACTGCCGAACCTCTTCGGCCAACGTCTCCAATTCCTGCGTGGCCGAAGCCACGTCGGTTGCGCTCGGTTTGGGTTCTTCTGCAAGCACGTCGCTGCTCCCCTTAATGACGAATCCGGTGAGGAAATCGTCCATCTCCAGATGCTGGCGAACCACCCTGTCGGTATCCACGTCCCGTGTCATGGGGGCATTGTAGTGCGACTGCCCACGCCGGACAATGAAAAAACGCTCGGCGTCGACGCCGCGCGCGACACCGAACACATAGGCAGGCACAGGCAGAAGCCGCATGGGCTAAAGCTCATCCTACCATCTCGGTGGATCAACGACTGCAACCCGGGATCAGGCCCGGCTGACGGCTTGCAGGTGCCGCGTGCACTGAAAGCCTTTGCCCAACTCGCACCAGACGCAGGAGTCGGTCATGTTGGTGGTCATCATGAGCTGGCCTTCGCAGCCGCCGCAGAGGTGTTCTTCGCCCTTCTTCATCGGCCCGGGGCACGGCGTAATCGTCATCGGGCAGATGTCGATGCACGTGTTGCAGGTCTTGCAGAAATCGGGCTTGACGCCGAAGGGGAAATCGACGTGCCGGTCCTTGCCGCGACCGATAAAGCCGATGGCGTCGGCCTGCCACATCTCGCTGCAGACCCGCACGCAGCGCCCGCACAGCACGCAGTTGTCGTTGTGGAACGGGTAGCGGACCTCCTTCACGCCGCAACGGACGGCGATGTCCTGAATCGCCCGCGAGTTCGGGGCCTGGGCCACCAGCAGCTCGGCGATGTTGCGCCGCAGCCGCCGGATTTTCTCGGTGTCCGTCAGGATCACCATCCCCTCGGCCACGTTCAGCGTGCAGGAGGTGGTGACCTTCGACTTGCCGTTGACGACGTGCTCCACGATACAAAGCCGGCACGCGCCGATATCCGACAGGCCGGGGTAGTGACACAGGTGCGGGATGCAGATGCCGTATTCCATGGCCGTATCGAGAACGGACGTCCCCTTGACCGCCCGAATTTTTGCCCCGTCCATCGTCACTGTGACGTATTCTTGCATGGCTCTCTCCTCAGCAAACGCGAATGGCTTCAAATGTGCAGACGTCTTTGCAGATGCCACACTTGACGCAGACGGCGTCGTCGATGGCGTGCGGCTCCTTCGGCCGGCCCGAAATGGCTCCGTGCGGGCAGGCTTTCAGGCACGCCCCGCAGCCCTTACAGGCCTCCGGGTCGATCTCGTAGCGGATCAGCCCCCGACAGACGCCGGCGGGACACGACTGATTCTCGATGTGCGCCTCGTACTCGCTGCGGAAGTGCTTGAGGGTCGAGAGCACGGGATTCGGGGCCGTCTTGCCCAGAGCGCAGAGGCAGGTCTCGGACATCGTCTCGCCCAGCTCTTCGAGCAGTTCGAGCTGCTCGGGTCGGCCCCGGCCTTCACTGATGTCGGTGAGAATTTCGAGCATGCGCTCCAGACCCAGCCGGCACGGGACGCACTTACCGCACGACTCGTCCTGGAGGAATTCCAGGAAGTACTTGGCCACGTCGACCATGCAGGTGTGCTCGTCCATGACGACCATGCCGCCGGAACCGACCATGGAGCCGGCCTCGGCCAGCGTGTCGAAATCCACTGGCAGATCGAATTTCTCCGCGGGCAGGCAACCGCCCGACGGCCCGCCCGTCTGCACGGCCTTGATGGCCACGCCGTTGGAGGCGCCGCCGCCGATGTCGTAGACGATGGTCTTGAGCGGGGTGCCCATCGCGACCTCGATCAGGCCGGTGTTCTTGACCCGGCCGGTCAGGGCAAAAATCTTCGTCCCGGTGCTGCCGTTGCTGCCCTTGGCGGCGAACCAGGCGGCGCCGTTGCGGACGATCATCGGCACGTTGGCCCAGGTCTCGACGTTGTTGAGGCACGTCGGCTTGTGCCAGAGCCCGTCCTTGACGGTGTGCACGTCTTTGGGCCGGGGTTCGCCCACCCGGCCTTCCAGCGAGGCCATTAACGCGGTGGACTCGCCGCACACGAACGCGCCGGCCCCGCGCACGATCTCCACGTCGAAACCATAACCGCTGCCGAGAATGTCGGGCCCCAGCAGACCGCACTCACGCGCTCGCTCGATGGCCTTGCGTGCGTTGCTGACGGCCAGCGGATACTCCTTGCGGACGTAGATGTAGCCCTGGTTGGCGCCGACGGCGAAGCTGCCGATGAGCATTCCCTCCAGCACGGCGTACGGATTGCCCTCCAGGACGCTTCGGTCCATATAGGCGCCGGGGTCGCCCTCGTCGGCGTTGCAGATGACGAATCTCTCGTCGCCGCCGGCGGCCCGGCACTGCTCCCACTTGCGCCCGGTGGGATAGCCGCCGCCGCCCCGGCCGCGCAGGTTGGCGTCCTTGACCTCCTGGATCACCTGCTCCGGCGTCATGCCGGCGAGCACTTTGGCCGCCGCCGCGTATCCGCCGATGGCGATGTAGTCTTCGATGTCACACGGGTCGATGAGCCGGTTCTGGCTCAACAGCGTGCGGTCCTGCGCCCGGTAGAACGGGACATCGGCTTCCTTGACGATCTTCTCTCCCGAAGCCGGGTCGGTATAGAGCAGGCGTTCGATGGTCTCGTCGCCGCGCACGGTGTTGCTCACGATCTCGGGCACGTCCTCGGCCGTAACGTGACAGTACAGAACGTTGGCCGGGTCGATCACCATGATCGGGCCCTGCTCGCAGAATCCGTGGCAGCCGGTCAGCCGAACCCCGACCGAATCGGCCAGACCCTGTGCCGCCAGCTCCGCCCGCAGCGCTTCGGCAACGAGCAGACTGCCGGAGGCCTGACAGCCGGTCCCGCAGCACATGGTCACGGTCTTGGTGACCCGGCCCTGCTCGGCCATCCTGGATTCCCGCAACGCCGCAAGGTCGGCGAAAGTCTTCAGCTTAGCGATCACTGGGCACCTCCTTCTCAGCGGCCTGCACCGACTGAACGAGCTGACGAAGCTTGTTGGGCGTCATTTTTCCGTGGTACTTCCCATCCAGGACCAGAACGGGCCCGAGGGCACAGGCCCCGAGGCAATTGACGCGTTCGAGGGTGAACATTCCGTCGTCGGTGGTCTGGCCGGGCTCGATCCCAAGCTCGCCCTTGACCTCGTCCAGCAGCCGGGGCGCGCCCCGAACGTGGCAGGCCGTGCCCATGCACACCGTAATGACGTGCCTGCCCCGCGGCTGCAGGGAAAACGCCTTGTAGTAGTTTGCCGCCCGCGAGACCTCGATCACAGGCACGCCCAACTCTCGCGCGACGGTCGTCATCACATCCTCCGGGATGTACCCGAAGGCCTCTTGAACATCCTGGAGCACTTCGATCAGTTGCTGGGGCTGGCTGCGCCGCCCGGCGAGGATCTTCTCAAGCACGTCGTCGGACATGGTCACCTCCTATGATGGTCTTTCGATGGAACAGCGAGGGTTTGGGGAGCCACGAAAGGCTCCCACGAGGGTGCCGCCATGATGCAAGCCAGAGGCTTCGTTCCTGAAATCGCGTATGCATGACCGGACTCCGCACCAAACGTTCATCTTGATGGTTGACATCGGCCAGCGTATCGCATATGAATGAGTCGGAAAATGCAAATAGAGTGCCCTGTTCCTGCCTATGTATCATAGGCATTTAAGTGGTATGTTACTGCCTATACAGTGCACCCGATATAGTGGCATTCGAGGGGTACCGATGAAGAACCAACCTGCCAGTCAGCCGGGGCCGCAGATGCCCCGCTTCCCCACCGACGGCCCGATGCGCTGGTTCATTCTGCCCAGCGAAGAGTCCGATCCTTCGAAGATGGAACGGGCCCTGCGGGAACGCATCAAGGAGCTCAATTGCCTCTACGGCATCACCCGGCTGGCCGAGAGCGGCCCGGACTCGCTCGACGAATTCCTCGGCCGCGTGGCCAACATCCTGCCCCCCTCCTGGCAGTACCCGGAGATTACCTGCGCCCGGATCACGTTCGACGGCACCATCTACAAGACCGATACCTTCAAGGTCACCAAATGGCGGCAGATGGCGCCGATCGTGCTGTTTGGGGAACTCGTGGGCGAGGTGGAGGTGTTCTATTTGGAGGAGCGTCCCGCGCTCTACGAGGGGCCTTTCCTGCGGGAGGAGCGTACGCTGCTCGACGCCGTGGCCGAGCACATCGGGGCCGTCGCCATGCGCCTCTCAGCCGAGCGCAAGCTCCAGGAGACCAACCGCCAGCTCACCGTGGAACACGAGGCCCTCCGCGAGGCCAACACCACGCTCCACGCGGTCCTGGCCCGTATCGAGGAAGAGAAGCTCAAGATCCACAAGGATATCCAGGCCACCGTCGAGAAGGTCCTGATGCCGATCGTCTATGCGCTGCTGACCGAGGTGCCCCAGCCCCAGAGAAAATACGTGGAGCTGCTCCGGGACAACCTGATGGAAATCTCCTCTCCCTTCGTCAACCAACTCACGCAGAAGTACCGCTCGCTGACGCCCACGGAAATCGCGATCTGCAACATGATTCGCAGCGGCCTGCGGAGCAAGGAGATCGCTCGGATGCGAGGGGTCTCGACCGCCACGGTCAGCCGGCACCGGGAGCGCATCCGTCGCAAGCTCGCCATCGCCAACACAGACGTCAACCTGACGACGTACCTGCAGACCACCATGTAGACGCTCGGCGCCGCCCGATAGAAGGCCGTAGTGCTCTGTCTCGATGCCGTTGGCAAAAAGAAAGGGGCTCCCCTCCCAGTTTCCAAGGAGCCCCTGTAGTGACACAGTGCAGTGGTTCAGGTGTCAGCCGTTGATGATCTTTTCGGCCTCTTCCCGGTAGGCATCCATGATGTAGGGGATGCCGGAGACCTGGGCGGATTCGGGCGTCAGGGCCATGACGTCGTCGCGGCTGATCGTCGAGACCTTGAAGTTCCGGCTGCCCGCCATGAGCTGCTGCAGGCCGACCTTGAGCTTGTCGGCGAAGGTGTACAGCGCCACCGCGCCCAGCGGCATTGCCTTGACCGTGTCCCTGCCGTACTTGGCGATGAGGTCTTCGTAGCAGATGAAGATCTCCTCGACCTTGGAGCCGAACTGACTGACGGTCTTGGGCAATGCATTGGCGCCTTCCTGCAGCCAGTGCCCGATGTTCTTGCCGACCATGCCCGGAATCATCATGGCACGTCCCATGCACACGGCTTTTGTGAACGGGGCGCCCATGGCCAGGACCTTGAAAATGTGATCCTCCGTGCTGAAACCGCCGGCGATGGCGATATCGGGGACGAAAGCCCCCTTGGCGGCCAGCTTCCGACAGAGGTCGTTGGTCATGGACTGGAGGTAGAACGTCGGGACGCCCCACTCTTCCATCATGCGCCAGGGACTCATGCCCGTTCCGCCCGGGGCGCCGTCCACGGTCAGCAGATCGAGCTTCGCATCCGAGGCCCACTTGACCGCCATCGCCAGTTCGCGCATCGGATAGGCACCGGTCTTGAGCGTGACGCGTTTGGCGCCGAGGCTGCGCAGCCGCTTGACCTCGCTCATGAAGCCTTCCTGGTCGATGAAGCCCAGGCGCGAGTGTCTCTCGAAGTGCTTCAGCGCGCCGTCGCGGAAGGCCGCCTGGTGCGCCTCGACCGAAGGATCGGGCGTCACGAGGTAGCCTCTCTTCTGCAGCTCGAGGGCCCGCTCCAGCGAATCGACCTGGATCTCACCGCCGATGCACTTGGCGCCCTGGCCCCACTTGAGCTCGACGCATTCGACGCCGAGCTCGCCGACGACGTACTCGGCCACGCCCAGGCGGGTGTCCTCGACGTTCATTTGCACGAGCATGTCACCGTAGCCTTCGTGGTAGCGGCGGTACTGCTCGACGCGCTGAGCCATGTTCGGGGCCTTTTTGACCTTGCCGTCGGCGTTGATCTCCAGTTCCGGGTCGATGCCGCAAACGTTCTCGCCGCAGACGATGCTGATGCCGGCGATGGCCGCCCCGGCGGCGAAATGCGCCCAGTTCTTGCGGGCGATCTCCGTCGAGCCCAGCGCCCCGGTGAAGACGGGGACGCGCATCTTGACCTTGTCGCCGGCGCCGTAGGCCGTCTCGGTATCGACCATGGGAAACAGCGTCGTGTCGGGGTTGCCTTCCACGCCGTCGGGCAGCCCCTTGGCACCCAGGGCGTAGCCGGCGATGTTCAGGTGCGAGTAGTCGATGGGGTACTCTTTGTCCCCTCCGGCCGTCAGAGTCCCGAACGGACCCGGATAGATCACTTCCCGGCCCCGAAACGAGGACTTGAAGACTTCGCAGTTGCCGCGACAGCCGTCGATGCAGCGCGTACAGATACCGGATACGGGGGACACACTCCGCGACCGATTCGCGGTCTGCGTTACTTCATTGGCATTGGGTTGTTGCAGATTCATTGCGTTCTCCTTTTAATAAGGGTACATTTCGACATCTCCACTTCAATTATTGGACTTGTCTTTGATTAGCTGATCTAATAGTATCGTCCCTGATGTCTATTCTGAGAAGCATCTTATGCTGATATATGGCATTAGGAAAATTAATGATGCATATTGAAACGCTGAAGATATTCTGCGATCTGGCGGATTCCCGGAGTTTCTCGAAAACCGCAGAAAAGCACCTCTTGAGCCAGTCGGCGATTTCTCAGCAACTGGCGCAATTGGAGCTGGCCCATAAATGCCAGTTCGTTACGCGCAAAAAGCGTCCGATTGAACTGACCACGGCCGGACAGTTGTTTTACAAGGCCGCCAAGGACATGGTCGAGCGGTATGAGCAGCTCAGCAGCGAACTGAACACGCTGCGGGCCGCGACCGATAAAAGGGTCAATGTTGCGGCCATTTTCAGCATCGGCATGCACAGCCTGCCCAGCTACGTCAAGAAATTCATGGTCAGCTACCCCAATGTGCACGTTCACGTAGAGTATCTCAGTGCCGAGAGAATCTACGAGCGCGTCCTCAACGGCGAAATCGACATCGGCCTGGTGGCCGCCCCCAAGAAGGACAAGAGGCTGGAGGTGTACGATTTCGAGGATGAGCTGCTGGTTTTGGCGTGCAGCCCCAAGCATCCTCTGTCCCAGGAATCGGAGATCGACGTTCACAAGCTACAGTTCGAGCGTTTCATCGCCTTCGAGAAGGAGGTACCGACGCGAACGTGGATCGACGGGATTCTCGCCCGGTACAGTACGGTGGTGCGGCCGGTGATGGAGTTTGATAACATCGAAACGGTGAAACGCGCTGTGGAAATCAACGCCGGAGTCAGCGTTCTGCCCGAGATTGCCATCGTTCAGGAGGTCGCCAGCGGGACGATCCGGGCGGTTCCGTTCTCCAACGAGCGTTTCGTCCGGCCTACGGGCGTTCTGGTCCGCAAAGGCCGGACCCTGAGCCAGGCGGGCCGCTACCTTACCGAACTACTGAGAAAACAGGATGCATAGGCAATATGGGCGCCTTCTGGCAGACTGCCTGGGTGAATGCATGCCGGGATCGCGACCATCCGGCCCGGACCAGGCTTGACAAAACCTTTCCAAAAAGCCAACGTATGGGTCAGGATGGGCGGTACCGCAGGCGGGCGGTTACCGTTTTTTTGTAACTTCAGCCCAAGAGGCGAACGTACATATGCCGATAAGAGCAGTGATATTCGACCTGGATGGAACCATAACGCGGCCCTATCTGGATTTCGACGCGATTCGCAGAGAGATCGGGCTCGGTGAAGATGGGGGTCCTGTGCTTGAGGCGATGGAAAAAATGCCGCCGCAGCAGCGCCGACGTACCGAAGAAATCCTGCACTATCATGAGGAAAAGGCCCTGGCGGCCTCGCAGTTGAACGAGGGCGCCGCCGAGGCGCTTGCCGGCCTGCGAGACCGGGGCATTCACGTGGGCGTGCTGACCCGCAACCGCAAGTGCAACGCCGAGGCGATCGCCGAGAAACACGGCCTTCACTTCGACGCGGTGGTGGGCCGGGAGGACGGCCCGGTGAAACCGGACGCGTTCGGCGTTCGCCACCTCTGCCGGCATTTCGGAGTCGAAGCCGCCGAGACGCTGCTCGTGGGCGACTACCTCTATGACATGCTCTGTGCCCGGGCCGCAGGCGCGGTGCCGGTGCTCATCGTTAATCGCGGCGCGCCTGGCACGTTTGCCGAACACGCCGATTTCACGATCGAGAAGCTCAGCGAGATCCTGCGGATCATCGACGAGAAAAAGGATAGCCAGGAGGCTGCTTCGTGAGGAACAAAGCCATGCGAAAAACTGTCGTTGCAGGGGCGATTCTGGCTCTTTCGGCCGTGACGGGCCGGGCCGCCGACCCGTGCTGTGCGCCGACCGAAGCCGGCTGCTGCTCGGCCCAGGCCGACGCCGCCGAAACGGTCGAGACCATTCTCAGGAAGCTCCAGAAGAAGGCAGCCGAACTGACCTCGTATCAATGCAGGCTCGATTACGTGTTCCGCCAGCCATTGCTCGAATCGCAGACGCGTCAAAAGGGAACGCTGCAATACGCCAAATTCGACGACCGTTCCTATCTGCGGATCGACTTTCGCACGATGCAACAGGATGAGGAAGCCGAGCAGAGCTATCGACAGCAGTTCCTCTTTGACGGCGTGTGGCTCTGGCACATCGACTACCAGATCAAGAACGCCGAAGGCCGGCAAATCACCGAACCGAACCAGCCCGCCGACGCCTTCGCCCTGGCCAGCCGGCGCGTCCCGGTCCTGGGTTTCTCCCGTATCGAGGAACTGGAGAAGCAATTCGCCATCGAACTGGTGAAACCGGAGCAGGCGGAGACCGCGCCCTACCACCACCTGCACATGAAAGTCCTGCCCGAATCCGTGTATAAGGAGGATTATGTCACGATCGACTTCTGGATCGACCGGAAGCTCACGCTGCCGGCAAAAGTCACGGCCGTCACCACCGAGCAGGACGTCTGCGAGATCAAGCTCCTGGAGCCGCGGGTCAACCAGGACATCGCCAAGGCGACGTTCGCGGTCAAGGTTCCCGACGATTTCGCGGTCCAAACCGTCCCCCTCGAAAGGAACAGATAACAAGAGTTTTGCAAAATGGAGATTAGGCTTATATTCTTCAAGGAAATCGTTGGTGTGATTTCCTTGAAGATGGGGCTTATATC
>JAFGCA010000158.1 GCA_016932895.1 Sedimentisphaerales bacterium
CTGGCCAACAACCTCGGCGCCGGCGTCCAGGCCTGCTATCGCGGGCCGCGCCTCTACGATACGCCCGAGACCAAGGCCGTCGTCAAGAAGTGGGTCGACTTCTTCAAGCAGTACCGTGACATCCTGGAATCCGACGTCATCCACGTCCGCCGCGCCGACGGGCGCGACATCGACTGTCTCCTGCACGTCAACCCGCAACTGCCGATCAAGGGCCTGGCCATGGTCTACAACCCGCTCGACCGCACCGTCGAGCACGAGCTGAAGCTGCCGCTTTACTACACGGGCCTGACCCGGACCGCAAACATCCGCGAGCGCGACGGCAAGCCCACACGCTACCGTCTCGACCGTCACTACAACGTCGCCGTGCCGCTGGAGATGAGCGCCCGCAGTGTCACGTGGCTGCTCGTCGAGTGACCGGCGAGCCGCCGGCGACCGTGCCTACAGCCGCTCGTATCGCATCACGGCGCGGTAGAGGCCGTTGATGCGGTTGCCTTCCACGATGACGGGCGAATAGCTCTCATTGCGGGGCTGCAACCGGATCTGGTCCTTCTTTTCGAAGAACACGCGCTTGAACGTCGTCTCGTGGGGCATCTGGAAGCGGACGAAGCAATCGTCGCCGTTCTTGACCTCGGCCGAGGGCGAGAAGACCACGATGTCACCTTCCTCGAACTTCGGCTCCATGGAATCGCCGACGACGCGCACGGCGAACGCGTTCGGGTCGTGCAGGTCGGGACAGCGGACGTAGTCGTCGGCGACGCCCACGGGGTAGTCCAGATCGTTGAAGTCGGCCGGATAGCCCGCGATCACCTTGTTGATGATCGGCACCAGACGCCCCGCCGACAGCACCTTCTGGCTCTCCTTGAGCCGCACCCGGCTGCGGCCCAGCCACGTCTGCAGACCCCGCTTGTCCTTGCGCTTCTCCATCACCTTCTTGACGAAATTGCGCAGCTTCTCGTTCTCCGCCTCCGCCGACTCCATCTGCTGCCGCAGGTCCGACGGCAGCCGCTCCATGTGAGCGATGTGCAGCAGCAGGCCCTGCTCGAACTGGAGCGTCCGCTCCAGCTTGGTCAGCAGCTCGTCGCTCGGCGGGTTCTTGACCTTGCCCGTTTCGATCGTGGACAGGTAGGGCTTGGAGAACCCCACGCGCCGGCTGACCTCATCAAGGGTTAGTTTTAGCTCTTCACGCTTCTGTCGGATGATTTGTCCCAGTGACATTTGGCCTCTCTCACCTACATTGTCCTTAACTGATTTCGACAAGCTCGTACCGGGCACGGCCCAAACCGATCTTGACAGCATGATCGATCTGGTGCCGCCAGTCGAGCCTACGGTTCCCGATCAGTGCCGGCAGCGTGGCGCCGCCGCGAGCCTCGACCAAGTCGATGGCCGCCTGGTCCACCGCCACCGGATCGGCCGACGCCAGGATGCCGATATCCTCCACCATCTTAGGCATATCCGCCCGATCAAAGCAATCACAATCTTTGGTCATTGTTAATAGAAAGTTAAAAAAAACTGCCCGATCCTCCTTGCCCTTGAGCACGCCGAGGGCATGTTCGGCGACGCTTTTCTGGAGAATCTCGTTTTCCTGCTGCCAATCGTACTGCACCGCGTCGAAGCGACAGACCGCCACACACTCGGCGCAACCGATGCATTTGTCCTGGTCGATGTGGGCCTGGACGTCGCCGAGGGTGATTGCATCGGCTGGGCAATGCCGGTAACATTCGCCGCATCGCGTGCATTCGCCCTTTTTGACATGGGGTTTAAGGGCCGCGTGCTGTCGCATCTTGCCCTTGCGGCTGGAACAGCCCATGCCCAGGGTTTTCAGCGTCGCTCCGGCACAAGCGGCACAGTGGCCGGTGAAATGCGCGACCGAGAGAATGGACTGGCACCGCACGATGTCGGCCGCGATCAGGACCTCTTCGTCCAACTCGCCGTCGATGCGCACCGCCGTCTCAGCCGTCCCGAACAGGCCGTCAGGGGCGATAAACGGCACCCCGAGCCCTTCCACGCTGAAACCGCGTTGCGTCGCCAGGACGGTGTGATCGATGGCGTTGTGCCGGCGACCGGTGTAGAGCGTGCTCGTATCGGTCATGAAGGGCTTGGTCTTCAGTGCCAAAAGCTCCTCCACGAGGCCTTTGAGGCACGGGGCCTTGATGTACGTGTTATTGACGTCCTCGCCCACGTGGACTTTGACGGCCGTGAAGTCGTTTTCCCTGAAGCACTTACGGAAATCTCCGGCCCCGAACAGCGTGCGGGCCTTCTCTGAGACCGCCTCTTGGCCCTCGCTAATCGCCGCCTTGATGAAATACACTTTGGAAGTCAATTTCTCTCCTCGTAACAAGCGAGCCCCACCCGTCCCAGGCCGGACCAACCCATTGAAATGCACGATCAGCCACTTTGCGTTTCACTGCTAAGGGATTCACTTATAGTTTGACAGATACCATATGCACCAATCCCCGACCTGTCAAGCAAATTTTTCCAAAATCCCGCAATCCCCCACTCCCTACCCAGGCTACTCTTCCGACGCCATCCAGAACCGAGACGCCCGTCCCGCAACACCCACAGCCCAGCGACAGCCGGCAGCGCGGATGCCCGCCGAATTCAGACGCATGGTATTGTTCTCCTGCCGCCGGACACGGGGCGCCCATGGGGGGCAGTGAAAGCCAAGAGCGGACTTTCCCACAACGTGGTTGAAGCGAAACGGCATATCCTGGTAACATGGGAATCTATGGGACGTAAAAGGACACCTGTCGAGGACATCGGGCCGCTGAACAGTTCCGGTCGCAATCTGAAGGGCCGGTCTGTCGCATCGAGCAAAGAAAGGGGTCTTTGGTGAAGGGTTTTCGATGGTTTATGCGGTTCGGATTGAGACGGGATGTGTGTTTCAAGGCCATGTTCCTGCTGGCGAGTGTGGCTTGTCCGGCGGTGGCGGCGCCGGGTGGGGAGGTGCCGGGAGTGCGGGTTGGCAACGTGCGACGGGTGTTTCATAACGGGGAGCACAATGCTTTCACGGATCTGATTCGCTTCGGAGACACGTTCTACCTGACATTTCGCAGTTGCCCGGACGGGCACATGGTGCACCCGACGGCCTCAATCATCATCCTGGCCAGTCCCGACGCCAGGCAGTGGCGGCAGGTGCACCGTTTCAGCGTGGCCAAGCGCGACACACGCGACCCGCACTTTCTGGCCTTCCAGGACAAGCTCTTTGTCTATACCGGCACCTGGTATTGCGGCGAGAGCTCGCCGAAACGCGAAGACTACGACCTGAACAAGCATTTGGGCTACGGTGCGTGGTCCAAAGACGGCGTGACCTGGCACAGCCCGATCCTGCTGGA
>JAFGCA010000159.1 GCA_016932895.1 Sedimentisphaerales bacterium
GCATCGCTTCCCCATGCCCTACGCCAGCATCGAATGGTCGGACGGCTCCGGTCTGCAAGGAGCGGCCCTGCACTCTCTGCCCTCGCCGGCGGCGTTCGGAAATCTCAGCGACCAGTGGTGGTCCCTCGGCCTGACGGGCAAGGCCGACGGCACCGAGCTGACGTTGCTTTCGGGCCCGTGCGCCTCGAACGGCGCCCGCAGCGTTATCAAGGCGATGCAGGCAGGCTTCATCCGTTACAGCGACGCCTACCTCGACGTCCCGCCCGGCGCGATCATCGAAAAGACCTTCTACCTGGAGGTGTATCCGGTCGCCGAGGAGGGAGCAGGATTTCAGCGGCCGACGGAAACGTCGCTGGCGCTGTTCCGGCCGTACGAGATGGCGGGAATGCCGGCGTTCCGGGAAATCCTCGAAGCGAAATACCGCTTCGCCAAGACGCGCTGGTACGAGCGTGGCGAGGTCGCCGGTTTCAAGAAATACCCGGATCGCAACTTCTTCGTCTTAGGCTGGTGCGGCCAGGGCGCCGCCTGCGGATACGCCTTGCAGGCGCTCGCCGATGAGCTCGACGATCCCAACGCCTTGACCATGGCGCAGAAGTCGCTCGATTTCCTTTCCTCCACCAAGTTCTACGACCGGGGCTTTGCCACGTGGTACGATATCGATAAGAAACAGTGGCTCCAGCGCGGCAATCCCGAGCTGCTCTCCCAGGGCCAGGCCATGCTGAACGTCGCCAACGCGATTCGCCTCGGACGAAAAAGGCAGGCCGATGTTTCCCGCTGGGAAGCGTTCCTGCGCAAGGCCTGCGACTTCCACGCCGCCCGAATTCTGTCGGACGACTGGTCGCCGCTGTCCACGAACGAGGGCTTCTTCATCGCGCCGTTGTGCCATGCGTCCAAGCTCTTCGGCACCGATACGTATCGCCGGGCCGCCGAAAAAGCCGGACGCGTGTACGCCTCGCGGCACGTCAACATGCGCGAGCCCTACTGGGGCGGCACGCTGGACGCCAGTTGTGAGGACAAAGAGGGCGCCTTCGCCGCTTTGCAGGGCTTTGCCGCGCTGTATGAGCTAACCGGCGAGCCCCGGTACCTCAAGTGGGCCAAGCACGCGGCCGATGTGGTCCTGACGTACGTGGTCGTATGGGACATCGATCTCCCGGCCGGACGCCTCCGCGATCACGGCTTCAAAACGCGAGGCTGGACCGCCGTCTCCGTCCAGAACCAGCACATCGACGTCTTCGGCGTCCTTATCGCGCCGGATATCTACCGCGTGGGACAGTGGCTCGGCCGGGACGATCTCAGGCAACTGGCCCTGGTCATGTACCGCAGTTGCGGGCAACTCCTCGACCCCTACGGAAGCCAGGGCGAACAGCCGCACCATACCAACTACGCCCAGCACGGTGCGTTTCGAAAGCAATTAGCCGACCATGACATCGCCGGCGTCCGCGGCAACTACGTCGAGACTTGGACGGTGTTCTGGATCACCGCCCATTTCCTCAACGCCGCCGCCCAGTTCGAGGAACTCGGCGTGCCCGTCTGGAAGTAGCCGCAACCGTCCGGGACGACAGGAAAGCCATGCAAACAAGAACGCTTAAGAGTGACTCCCTGCTGCTGTTGGCCGCCTTCATCTGGGGCACGGCCTTCGTCGCCCAGCGTAAAGGCATGGACCACGTCGGCCCCATGACCTACAACGCAACGCGATTCGCGGTGGGAGTGGTCACGCTGATGCCCCTGATTCTCATACTTCGTTGCCGCGGCGTTATCGCCCGGCGCCGGGCCAAGCGCCGTTTTCTCCTCGCCGGCGGCGCCCTGGCCGGCCTGGCCCTGTTCGGCGGCGCCTCGTTTCAGCAGATGGGACTGCTCTATACCACCGCCGGCAAGGCCGGATTCATCACCAGCCTCTACGTCGTGCTCGTTCCGCTGATGGGCCTCTTTCTCGGACACCGCTGCGGATGGTTTCTCTGGCTCGGCGTGGTCCTGGCCGTGGCGGGGCTGTACCTGCTCAGTGTCACCGAGTCGTTCACCATCGGACGCGGCGACCTGCTGGTTCTGGTCAGCGCGCTGTTCTGGGCGGTCCACGTGCAACTCATCGGCTACTTAGCCAAGCGCGGCAGTCCGCTGCGCATCGCCTGCGTGCAGTTCCTGGTCTGTTCGGGCCTGAGTCTCGTCGTTGCCGCGCTGACCGAAGAAATCGCCCTCGGCGCTATCCGGGCGGCCACGATTCCCATCCTCTACGGCGGCGTCCTGTCGGCGGGCGTGGCGTTTACCCTGCAGGTGGTCTGCCAGCGGACATCGCCGCCTGCGCACGCAGCCATCATCATGAGCCTCGAAACGGTCTTCGCCGCCCTGGCCGGCTGGCTCATGCTCAGCGAGCGGCTCGTCCTGCGCGACATCGCCGGCTGCGCCCTGATGCTCGCCGGTCTCATGGTCGTGCAACTGCCTCCCCTGCTCGGCGCCAAGCCGACCCACCGCATCCAGAGCTGACAACATTCCATCGCGCACCACGCGCACATTCTCGACGGGCCCGACAATTGCTATTGCAGTGCCGCCGCGATTCTGGCAGTATACGGATGCTATCGCGGTCGCCGCCGGCGCGGGGTTGGCCGCTGAAAACGATGAAGGAGGTATCGCAGTTCCAATAAGGGGATCGACCCATGCAGGGAAAACCACTCACGCGACGTCAGTTCATCGAAAGAGCCGCCGCGATCGCGGGCAGCGTCGTCTTGTCACCGCTGGCGGCGGCCGCAGGGCGCAAGCTGACGGCCGTCGACCAGGTCACGCTGGGCCGTACCGGCATCAAGCTCAGCCGCCTCGGCATCGGCTGCGGCACCAACAGCGGCCGCGTCCAGGCCGATCTCGGCCAGGACGGCTTCAACCGCCTCATCCGCTACGCCTACGATCAAGGCATCACCTACATCGACATCGCCCGGGGCTACCGCACGCACGGGATGCTCCGCGAGGCCATCAAGGGCCTGCCCCGCGAAAAGCTGTTCATCCAGACCAAGATGGGCGGCGTGCCCAACAAGGCGTTTGAGAACATCGAGCAGTACTGCATGGACTACGGCGTCGATTACATCGACTGCCTGCTCGTTCATTGTACCGTCACGCCCGACTGGGACGAGCGGCGCAAACTCGTGCTCGACGCGATGGAGAAGGCCAAGGACAAGAAGATCATCCGGGCCCACGGCGTCTCCTGCCACAGCCTGCCCGCCTTGAAGCGCTCCGTCGACGTCGATTTCGTCGACGTCCACCTCGTGCGGATCAATCCGCAGGGCGCCTACATGGACACGCCGCGCACGGACACCTGGAACGCCCCGAGCAGCGCGGACCACGTCCTGCCCGTCATGGAGCAGGTCGCGCGGATGCGCGACAAGGGGCGCGGCGTCATCGGCATGAAACTCGTCGGCAACGGCGACTTCACCGATCCGGCCGACCGCGAAAGGGCCATGCAGTTCGTCATGCAGTCGGGCCTGACCGACGCCGTCACCGTCGGCTTCAAAAGCCCCGCCGAAATCGACGAGACCATCCGACGCATGAACGAGGCCCTGGCCGGTATCTCGTGACACGAAACGTGCAACGCAATCGACACAAATCGTGAATCGTAAGAAGAGTTTTGCAAAATGGAGATTAGGCTTATATTCTTCAAGGAAATCGTTGGTGTGATTTCCTTGAAGACGGGGCTTAAATAC
>JAFGCA010000160.1 GCA_016932895.1 Sedimentisphaerales bacterium
CGGCAGCGGCCAGATCGGCGACATGGGCAGCCACATGATGGACATGGCCTGCTGGGCGCTGGACCTGCGGCTCCCGACGAGCTGCGAGGCCAAAGGCGAGCCGGTCAGCCCGGACACCCTCCCGCAATGGCTGACGGCCGAATGGGAACACCCGGCCAACGACTGGCGTCCGGCCGTGACCGTCAACTGGTACGACGGCGGCAAGAAGCCCGGCATGCCCTCCAAGGTCTTCGACCGCGACGAGCTGTTCAAGGGAGTCCTCTTCCACGGGGAGAAGGGCTACCTGCTCTGTGATTACGGCTACCGTATCCTCATGCCCAAGGACGACCTGACCCACTACGACTCGCCGAACAAGAGCGAGCTGATCCCGCCTTCTCCGGGCCATCACGAAGAATGGCTCATCGCCTGCAAGACGGGCAAGCCCACGCTGTGCAACTTCGATTACTCCGGCATGCTGGTCGAAAACAACATGCTGGCGCTGGTGGCCAGCCGCGTCGGGCAAAAACTCGAATGGGATGCCAAGAACCTCAAAGCCACCAACTGCCCCGAAGCCGACAGGTACATCTACAAGAAGTATCGCAAGGGCTGGGTCCTCAACGGCTGACCGTTCTCGTGCGAAACGCACGTTGTGCCGATGACATAAGCACGGGCCCGGTGGCGTGCACGCCAGAGGCGACGCCGCCGGGCCCGTGCGTTATCGGTCGGACCTTCCCCGTCTGTGTGCGCGTCGGCACGCGCCGGCGAACCAACAATGACAAGGCCGTTGCCACGCCAAAAGTCCTGCCCATCTGAACTCCGCCATGACGAGACGGCAATAGCACACCGCTGTCGTCCCCGGAGGAAATAATTTCCGGATTTATCTTTGCCATTAGTCCCAGAAAATGCGGACTGTGAGGCTCCGTCCGCGTATGAGAAGGAGACCGCACGCTTTTCCTCGAATGTGTCCTTGAGGCCATTGATTTTTCGACCGATGTGTGGTATAATGCGGTTGGATTTTTGGGGTGGTATGTTATGAATGAGATAGTACTGACGCTTTTTGTAATGCTCCTGTTTCTGCTGGGCGTAACGACGAAGTAGCGTGATTCGTCGGTCGCGCCGAGCGGGCCGGAGCAATGGATGTCATGCCCGCACCACGGAGGAGCGGTGGTTCACAGGACACCGGCCGGGCTATATGTATGAACTCTGCCCGCCGCGACGGCCAGTGAAATCACAACGTGCGTGTCGCTGCAAGCGCTGAGCGTACAGCCTGGCCCAAAGCCCTATAACCCGCTTTCTCCTGCCGTCCGGCGGAAAGGCCCCCTCCCGACTCGGCCGGGGCACTTGTGAGTCTCTCCGTTATCGGGCCCGGCCCAACGACCGTCCCGACCCAACCCACCGTCGCGTCCGCCCGCGGGCGGAGCGAGAATCTCGTTGCACCCGCGGGTGTAATTTGGTACAAAAGTCATAGGCATGGATCTAGACTTGGCTTGCGCGTGGAATCGCACCGCCGCCCTGCATAAGAGAGCACAGACAGCTCAGGATTAGATCGCAAGCCGGTTTCGGAGGCCCTTATTCGATGGCAATCTGCGGACACAGAACAAGGGGCGAATGCATGGCACCTGTTCGCTGCATGGTGGATTTCCTGTGTCCATTTTTTCAGCGGCACCACTGAAACCATCCACGGGAAGGAGGTAAACCGACGCATCCGGCGCCGCATGCAAAGCTAAACGGCGTGTGGAGCGGCCCCGGTCAAAACAGCCCGGCCGGATTGAGACCGGTTGCAGAACACAAAGCCCTCCCCGCTTCGCTGCGCGGTCGGGGCAAAGGCATCCCATACTTGCTCTTGAAGGAGGACCATCATGTGGAAAAAACTGTCTATCCTGACGCTTCTCATATTGACAACGGGGGCCGTCAGCAGCGTCGAGGCGAGCCTGGTAGCCCACTGGAAGCTGGACGAAGCGGCCGGCACAACAGCCTCTGATTCCAGCGGCAACGGCTACGACGGCACGCTTATCAACGGCCCGACGTGGACCGCCGGTGTGGACGGCGGCGCCCTGGAGTTCGACGGAACGAACGATTACGTGGACTTCGGCAATCCGCTGGACTGGCCTTCAGGAACGAGCCCCCGCAGCATGTGCGGCTGGGCCCGGACGGACACCGTGGCCGCCGGCTGGCGCTGGATCGCCGCCTACGGCTCCCCCGGCACGAGCCAGGCCATGTTCATCGGCCTCAACGGCACCTCTCTTTATGGCGGGGGCTACGCCAACGATATCTTCCGCTCCGGCTTCTGGGAGGTGGACCAGTGGTATCACATCGCTCTCACCTATGACGGAACCACGGCGCGGTTGTACGCCGACGGCGCCGAGGTGGCCTCGAGCGCCAAATCGTGGAACCTGGTTCTGAGCCGGGCCCACGTCGGACGGCAGGTGAACGATGCCGTCGAGTTCTGGGACGGCGCCATTGACGACGTCCGCATCTATGATTCCGTTCTACGGCAGAGCCACATTGAGGACCTGGCCAACGGTGTGGAGCCGGACTTCGCCAAAGCTCAGGACCCCGAACCCGCCGACGGCGCCACGGGCGTGACGCAGCCGCTGCTTACGTGGGAACCGGGGGAGAACATCTTCCTTCACGACGTGTATCTGGGCACCAGCGCGGAGCTGACCGAGGCCGACCGCGTGGTTTCCCGGCAGATGTTTCCCATGCACTATCACGCCCCCGGATTCGAGCCGGGTGTTACGTATTACTGGCGCGTCGACGAGCTCGAGGCCAACGGCACCGTTCACACCGGCGACGTGTGGACCTTCAGGGCGATTCTTCTGGAAGCGTCCGAGCCCGTGCCGGCCGACGGCGCCCGATTCCAACTGCTTGATGTCGATTTGACTTGGCTGCGCGGTCAGAACGCCATCACCCACGATGTCTATTTCAGCACCAGCGAACAGGACGTCGCCGACGGGACCGCGGCCGCCTTCGTAGGCAACCAGGACACCGCGACTCTCGAGCTCGATCCGCTGGCACTCGGCACGACCTACTACTGGCGCGTCGACGAGGTCGACTCCGGCGACAGCAAGGAGGTCGGCCCTGTCTGGAGTTTCACGACCGTCCCGGACGTTCCCGTGGCTGATCCCAACCTGGTGGCCTGGTGGACGCTGGATGAGGGCGAGGGAACGGTTGTCGTCGATTGGTCGGGTTACGGCCGTCACGGGGAGTTTCGCGGAGATCCGCAATGGGTCGCCGGCTACGACGGCGGCGCCCTGGACCTGGACGGCAACGGAGACTTCGTGGACTTCGGCCGGCCCGACGGTTGGCCGCAAGGCGCCGAGCCACGCAGCATGTGCGCCTGGGCCAAGACCGACACCATCGGGGCAGGCTACCGCTGGATCGCCGCGTACGGCTCGCCCGTGGTCAGCCAGGCCATGTTCATCGGTATCAATGGCGCCGGTCTCTACGGCGGAGGCTACGCCGGTGACGACATCATCAAGGACAACTTCTGGGAAGCGGGCGAATGGCGTCACCTCTGCCTGACGTACGACGGAACCACCGCCCGCCTGTACGCCGAGGGCGTACTCGTGGTCTCGGGGTCCAAGACCTGGAACCTAACGCCCAGCCGCGCTCACATCGGCCGCCAGATCAACGACGCCGCGGAGTTCTGGGACGGCATGATCGATGACGTTCGCATCTACGACATCGTGCTGACACCGGAGCAGATCCAGCAGACCATGCGCGGCGACACCGCGAAGGCCTGGGCTCCGCAGCCCGGCAACGGATACATCACCGACATCCGCGAAGCCACGCCGCTGAGCTGGTCCGCCGGCGACAACGCCGCTGAGCACGACGTATACTTCGGCACCGACGCCAACGCGGTGGATGGCGCCGATGCGTCAGACACCACGGGAGTCCATCGCGCCCGCCAAAGCGCGACGATTTACACGCCCCCCGAGCCGCTGGAATGGGGCCAGACGTACTACTGGCGCATCGATGAGATCAACAACGACCAGACCATCACCGCGGGCAGGCTCTGGAGCTTTACCGTGGCCGACTACCTGATCGCCGACGACTTCGAGAGCTACACCAACGAATCGCCCCACCGCATCTTCCAGGCGTGGGTCGACGGTCTGGGCTTCTCGGCCGACGAGCATTTCCCCGGCGGGAATATGGGCAACGGCAGCGGCGCCCTCGTCGGACACGATATCTGGAGCCTCGAAAGCCAGCATTACCAGGGCACGATCGCCGAGACCGACGACGTGCACAGCGGCGACCAGGCCATGCCGCTGTACTACGACAACTCCCAGACACCTTACTATTCCGAGGCCGAACGCATCTGGGCGACGCCCCAGGACTGGACGCTGGGCGAAGTCACGGACCTGAGTCTGTGGATCAAAGGCGCCCCGGTCAACTTCATGGAAACCACCCCGGGCACGATCACGATGAGCGGCGCCGGCGCCGACATCTACATGCAGACTGATGAGTTCCGCTTCGCCTACAAACAGCTTGTCGGTAACGGCTCCATCACGGCCCGGATCGACAGTCTGGACAATACCGGCACGTGGGCCCGAGCCGGCGTCATGGTGCGCTCGAGCCTCGATCCGGTTACCCCGCAGGCACACATGGTGGTCACGCCGGCTGAGCGCGTCGAATTCATGTATCGCGAGCTCGCCAACGGCAACACCGTCGGCATTTCCACCGCCGCCGGCTCGACACCGATGCCCCACTGGGTACGAATCACGCGTACCGGCGACACCGTCACCGGCGAGCACTCCAGCGACGGTGTGACGTGGGATGCCTTCACCAGCGGCACGGCTGCCTCGTCGGCG
Organism: Sedimentisphaerales bacterium; assembly: GCA_016932895.1. The sequence continues at coordinate 4,794 of JAFGCA010000160.1, forward strand.
GACGTGCCCATGTTCGGCAATGTCTACATCGGCCTGGTAGTGTCCAGTTGGGCCGCCGGGGTCCCGGCAGTGGCCGAGTTTTCCAACGTCACCACCTCCGGCGGCGTCAGCGGCGTTTGGCAGGTCGCCGAGATCAGCGGGGTCCACCCCGCCAACGATCGCGCCGACTTCTACGTCGCGGTCGAAGACACCGCCGGCCGCGTGGCGACCTTCCCCTACCCCGACGGCGCCATCGTCAGCGACTGGACCGAGTGGAAGATTCCGCTGGGCGACCTGACCGCCGCCGGCGTGAACACAGCGGCGATCCGAAAGATGTACGTCGGCGTCGGCAATCGTAACGCCCCCGTCTCCGACGGCAGCGGCATGGTCCTCATCGACGACATCTGGGTCACCAAACCCGCCGGCACGACGGAAACGCCCGGCGAATAAGCCTCGCCGGCACCAGCACGTTTCGGGGCCCGGGCCCGGAAGACCCGGGCCCCTTTCTTTTGTCCGCACGGGCACACATACTCGCAGCGACAGTCACGGCGCCGTTGGGCCAGACATCCTGAACGAAGCGCGGCCCCGTACAGGACCCGGACCGCGGTCCGGAGTGACTCATGCAGATTCGGAAAAGTCCGTGGGCGTTTGTCATCCTGAGACCCAGGCGAAGGATCTGGGCCGGGAACGAAGCGATCTTCGGTCCCCAGGTCAGATCCTCCACTTCGCTGCGCTGTGTTCAGGATGACACGCCGCGCAAAAATTTATCAGAATCCCGTATCAGTCCCATCTCGCGAGGATTTCGTGGCTGTAGATATAACGGGTCGGCGGGAACAATAAACGGCACTCTTGTTGCTCCCGGATGCATCATTAACGCCGAAATGTCACGTTATCGTCGAGAAGTTCGCCCAGAGACGCAAAACCGGGTTGCATCGCAAGGACGGAATTTGGTAACATAGGGACATAGTTTAAGTAGGGTTTTGGCTTGCCTGTATGATCGCATCGTGTAACGTCACACCAGCGCCTGGGCGGGTCAGGATGGAGCGGCAGCTCGCTGTCGGAGGCCCTCAGGTGATGGTTCTCAATGGACACAAGACAACCGGCAAATGAAACACGCATTTCTACGGTAGAGTGGATTCCCTGTTTCTCTTGCACGCGCGTGCCCAGTGTCCCCTTGGCGGGAAGGAAGTGACCGGGCAGACAGCCTCTTGACGTTCGTAAGGGAAAGAAACGCCCGCAGGCCGAGCCGACCGGATCGCGCCGGCTCGTATCGCAGCGCAACACGGTATCGTGACTTCGCTTCGGCGTGTAGCGGAAGCGAGGTCTTCCATGATTCGCTTTGCAGGAGAAACAACATGTGGCAAAAGGTGAGTTTTTCAATTCTGGCCCTGCTTGTCCTCGGAGTCGCCGCGGCACAAGCACAAGAAGTCGAATGGATTCGGGCGGCCTACTGGGACGCGCGCTATCCGGTCGCCTGGTCCGGCGGCGGTGAAGGCATGCGTGACGCCCTGGCGGTGGCCGGCTATGAGACGCTCGACGCCGACCAGCTCAAGACCTGGATGGAGGCGCGCATCGCCGACAAGGCCTACAGCGTGGTCGTCTTCTGTCGCGACATCGCGCCGGATACGGTGGTCGAGAACAACGACGCGAATTGTACGCTGCGCCGCTACCTCGACGCCGGCGGCAAGATCGTGTTCTACGCCGATATCCCCTTCTACAACCAGGGCCACGCCGACGGAAGCACCACCACCTGGGGCCAAGCCGGCGCCGGCGGCATCCTCGGGCTGGCCAACAGCATCTCCTGGGACACCAACAATCAGGTGCACCTGACCGACGACGGGCGGACCTGGGGACTTACGAAAAGCTGGGGATCGCAGCGTCCGTATAACAGCAGTGACGTCGACGTGGTTCTGGCGACGGACAATGCGGGCAACGCGGCCGCCTGGGTAAAGCACTATGTGGTGGGCGACCGGTTCCGCGGCTTCATTCGGCTCCGCGACACCGGCGGAATGCCCGAGGTCGCCGACGTCATCCGTGTGGCCGAATACGTCGGCGCCAAAGCGTCCCAGCCGACACCGGCCGACGGGGCGACCGGCGTTGTGCAGCCCCTGCTGACCTGGGAGGCGGGCAGCTTCGCTTTCTGGCATGACCTCTATTTCGGCACCGATCCCGAGCCCCCGCTCATCGGACGCCAGATGTGGAACATGTATTTCCACCCCACTCCGCTCGTTCCCGGAGCTACGTATTACTGGAGAGTCGACGAGGTCAGCCCCGACGGCGTGACCCTCTACGAGGGCGACCTCTGGAGCTTCACGGCGGTGCCCGTGAAAGCGTGCGCCCCCGTGCCCGCCGACGGCGCCCAATACCAGGATGTCGATGTCGACCTGGCCTGGACCGCCGGCCAGAAGGCCGTCTCGCAAGACGTCTACTTCGGCACCAGCGGCGACGACGTGGCCAACGGCGACGCGAGCGTCTTCCAGGGCAACCAGAACATTCTTACGTTCGAGTTGGACTCGCTGGAAATCGGCACGACCTACTACTGGCGCGTCGATGAAATCAACGACGCCGGCGATACGATCGTCGGCGACGTCTGGAGCTTCGCTACGCTTCCGGTCATCCCGGTCAGCGATCCCAACCTCGTGGCCTGGTGGACCCTCGATGAAAACGAAGGGACCAACGTCCTCGATTGGTCGGGCCACGACAACCACGGCAGCCTGCGCGGCGATCCGCAGTGGGCGTCGGGCTACGACGGCGATGCCCTGGATTTCGACGGCAGCGGCGACTACGTGGACTTCGGCAGCCCGCAGGATTGGCCGGCCGGCACCGCCCCGCGCAGCATGTGCGTGTGGGCCAAGACCGACAGCATTGACGCCGGCTGGCGCTGGGCGATTGCTTATGGTACTCCCAACACCGCCCAGGCCATGTTCATCGGCATCAACGGCACCGATCTCTATGGCGGAGGCTATGCCGACGACGTCTTCCAGCCCGGCTTCTGGGACCTGGACGTCTGGCACCACATCTGCCTGACGTATGACGGAGTAACCGCGCGACTGTACGCCGACGGCATTCAGGTGGCCGCGGCAAGCAAGAGCTGGGACCTCGTCTTGAACCGCGCCCACATCGGACGACAGGTCAACGACGCGGCCGAGTTCTGGGACGGCATGATCGATGACGCGCGACTGTACGACGTGGCGCTGACGCCCGAGCAGATCCAGCAGGTGATGCGAGGCAACACGACCCGCGCCTGGGCCCCGCAACCGGCCAACGATTACATCACCGACATCCGTTCGGCCACACCGCTGACCTGGTCGGCCGGCGACAAGGCCAGCCAGCATGACGTGTACCTGGGAACCGACGAAGCCGCGGTCAAGACGGCCGATGCTTCCGACGCCACGGGGATCTACCGAACCCGCCAGAGCGGCACGAGCTACACGCCGGCCGAAACGCTGGAATGGGGTCAGACGTACTTCTGGCGCGTCGACGAAGTCAACAACGATCAGACGCTGGCCACGGGGCGCCTGTGGTGCTTCACCGTGGCCGATTACCTCATCGTCGATGACTTCGAGAGTTATACCAACGAATCACCGAACCGGCTTTTCCAGGGCTGGGTCGATGGTCTGGGCTACTCGCAGGACGAGTACTTCCCCAACGGCAACCTCGGCAACGGCACCGGTGCCGCCGTCGGGCATGACATCTGGAGCCCGGGAAGTGCGTACCTGGACGGCACGATTGCTGAAAGATCGGACGTTCACAGTGGCGATCAGGCGATGCCCTTGTATTACGACAATGCGGCCGCCCCCTATCGCTCCGAAGCCGAGCGCACCTGGCAAACGCCTCAGGACCTCACCCTGGGCGGCGTCTCCGACCTCAGCCTGTGGTTCAAGGGCAAACCGGTCGACTTCATGGAGACGGCCCCCGGCGAGGTCACCATGAGCGGCGCCGGCGGCGACATCTACATGCAGATCGACGAGTTCCGCTTCGCGTACAAGGAACTTGTCGGCGACGGCTCGATCACGGCTAAGATCGACCGCCTGGACAACACGGGCACGTGGGCCCGCGCGGGCGTCATGGTCCGCGGCGGCCTGGACGCCGTTGTCCCGCAGGCGCACATGGTCGTCACGCCCGCCAATCGCGTCGAGTACGCCCACCGCGAACTGGCCAACGGCGGCACCGTCGGGATCTCCACGGTGGAAGGTTCGACCCCGCTGTCGCACTGGGTGCGGATCACCCGCCAGGGCGACACCGTCACCGGTGAGCACTCCGCCGACGGCGTGACATGGGAAACCATCGCCAACGGCGGGTCGTCGCAGAACGTCCCGATGTTCGGCAGCGTCTATATCGGCCTGGCCGTCTCCAGTTTCAACCGAGGCGTCCCGACCGTGGCGGAGTTCTCCGAGGTCACCACGACCGGCGCTGTCAGCGGACCGTGGCAGGTCAAGGCCATTGCCGGCGACCACCCGTCGAACGACCGCGCCGACCTCTACGTCGCGGTGGAAGACAGCGCCGGTCGCGTCGCGACGGCCATCTATCCCGACGGCGCGATCGTCAACGACTGGACCCAGTGGACCCTCCCGCTGAGCGACCTGACCGACGCGGGCGTCAATGTGACGGCGGTCAAGAAGGTGTCCATTGGCGTGGGCGACCCCAGCGCGGCGTCCGCCGACGGCAGCGGCATGATTCTCGTTGACGACGTTCAGGTCATCAAACCCCCGGCCGAGGACCCCACCGGGGATGATGCAGAGGGCTTCTAACCCGGGGGCCGGCATGTCGAACGGCAACAGCTTCGTGCAGGTGCCGACGACGACCGACCCGAGAGGTGATTGAGGCCATACGGGCTGCGGGCAGCAACGCTCGCAGCCCTTTTTCTTTGCGCACCAATACGCCGAAAGGAATTTCCGGCCGGTTGACAGCGCGGACCGGCCCGGTATGATGACCCCATGGTTTTCTGTAAGGGTGTGCCTGCGACCCCGGCGCCCCGTGGACGCAGACGTCGTCAACAACCGAACGGGAAAGGACGGGACACAATGGAGCGAATGAATCGGCGGGATTTTCTCGGAACGGCGGCAGCGGGAACGCTGGCACTGGGCGGGCTGACCCGGTCGGCCCGGGCCGGCGACAGTGACGAGCCGAAGCTCAAGCTCGCGCTGATCGGATGCGGCAACTACGGCATGGCCGGTCGGCAATCCGGCCGCGGCCGAGAAGCTCGCACGGCGCTACCGCGCGCCGTACAGGCATCCGTACCAGGGCTAAGAATACAAGCGCACCGTCAACGAGCGCGACAGCGCACTGAACAAGGAGGTCAAAATGACTTGCAAGCAGAGAGTCACAACCGTATCGTTCGTCTGTATCTTGTGCCTGGTGGCACTGACGGCCGGCTGCCATGCAATCCGATCCTCTGACTCTGACGAAGGCGAACACCACATGGGAACGCACGAAGGCAACGCAATCCATCTCGAACACGTCGCACTCAACGTCGCCGATCCGGTCAAGATGGCGCAGTGGTACGTTAAGAATCTCGATATGAAGGTCCTGCGCGAGGGCCCGCCCCCGGTCAACGGCCGTTTCATCGCCGACAGCGGCGGCAACATGATGCTCGAGCTCTACACCAATCCGCCCGACGCCATCCCCGACTACGCGTCCATGGATCCCCTGCTGCTGCACGTGGCTTTCATGGTCGCGGACGTCGACGCCACGCGCGCCCGGCTCATCGCCGCCGGCGCCACGCCCGCCGGCGAGGTCGAAGTCACCTCGGGCGGAGACAAGATCGCCATGCTCCGCGACCCCTGGGGCCTGGCCATCCAGTTCGTCACCCGCGCCGATCCCATGTTGACCCATGAATAGAACGAAGCCTCTCTCGCTGCTCTTGCTGGCGGTACTGCTGGCGGCAGGCCGAACGAACGCCGGCGATATCGACCGGCTCATTCAACGTGCCGGCAATGCGGATACGGACCGGGTTCGATTGGCCACGTTGAAGGAGTTGCGGTCACACGGCGACCTTGAAGGGACTTTGCGCGCAGACCTTGATCGGATGATCGAGGAAATCGAGCGATGGACCGGCGCAACGGAGACGAGGCTCGATTACTTCGGCCGCCAGGTCTCACGCACGCTGGATTACGACTTCGGCATCGCTGCGGATTCGCCGCTGTATCCGCTGACGTACTTCTACCGGGGGCGAATGGTGACGTGGTATGCGCTGGAGTCGGGCGGCGTGTGGAACAACCGGCAGCGCAAGCGCGAGTTTCTGGACGCCGCGCGGGCGTTCTTCGAGAAGGCCGCGGCGGCGTTTCCTGAGAACACAATCGTGCGGATGTACTTAGGCGAGCCGATCCTTTCTGCGACACAATACGCGGCGGTTCCCGGCGCGCCGGCCTGGGCGGTCTACCAGCGTGAGGGTCTCGAGCGGATCACCGACGTCATCGAATGGTGGATCGACCATCGCATGCAGGCGGACGGCCAGTACGGCGGCGGCTGGGGCGACGACTGCGAAATGTGGCGGTTCTGGACGCCTATCCTCATCGGCTTCGAGAGCCGCAAGATCAACCAGGCCCAGGCGCGGTTCTCCGAGGCGCTGCTGTCGCAGCCGCACATGGCGCCGGGTTACACCACGCGCATGTCGGACGTCGAGCACACCGCCGAGGATTCCGCCGATGCGATCACGCCCATGATGCACATCGATCCGGACAATCCGGATTGGAGCCGGCGGGCCCTGCGCCTGGCCGAGCTGATGAGGGACAAGTGGACCGGGCGCAACCAGCGCGGCTTCCTCCAGTTCAAGAGCACGTACTTTACGGCCGAAAAGGTGGATCTCACACCCGCCCGCGCCTGCGATACTGTCTACCATCCGCGCACGGTCCAGCCCGCCCTGCTCTACTGGCAGCGAACGAGAGACGACAAACTTGCAACGCTCTTCTCGGCCTGGATGGATACCTGGGTCGACGCCGCCGCCCGCGCCGAGCGCGGCAAGCCGGCCGGCATCATTCCCTCGGCAATCCACTGGCCCGAAGGCATCGCCGGCGGCACCGCCCCGAACTGGTGGGACCCGCACAACCACGGCGAGTACACGCTGTATCTCTTCCCCAGTGCGATGAACCTGATGACGCGGACTTTGCTGCTGGCCTGGCACATGACGGGCCAGGAAAAATACCTGGAACCGATTCGCTCCATGGCAAAGGCGCGCCTGGCGTATCTGGAAGCGCCCCCGACGGACGATCCGGCGCCGGGCTCGCAGGCGTGGTGCGCCGCCCGGCTCGGCGGCCTCTCAAACGCCCTGGCCAAGTACAAGCTCCTCACCGGCAGCCGCGAGTTCGATGCGTTGCTGGAGCGCGATATGTCGCCTTACATGCGCTATCGGCTGGACGGAGACACCGGGAGCCTCACCGCCGCGTTGCAGCAGAATGCCCAGGCGCTGCGCGTCAACTTCCCCGGCTACACCAGCGAGGTGCGTTATACCGACCGCGTTCTGCGCTTCCCCAGCCTGTTCGGATCGGACGGGATTCTCAACAGGACCGTTCCCGAAATTCGCACGCCCAATCCGGGGCTGCTGTATTCGAGCGCCACCGGCGATCCGGGCGGAGCGGATTACTTCCCTCTCAACGCCGTCCGCTGGCTCACTCCGCCCCGCGACATCGCCGCCCTGGTCGACGATGCAGGCAAACGGCAACTCTCTGCCCTACTGTTCCACTTCGGCCCGCACCCCCGACCAATGGCGGCCGAGCTCTATCTGCTCGAACCGGGGACGTACGTACTGACCCTCACGCCCGCCGTGTCAAACCGGCCGAGCGAAACCACTAAGTTCACCGTCGAGAGCCCGCGCTGCCGCGTCAACTTCACGCTGCCGCCCCGCACGCTCTGCCGCCTTCAGATCGAACACCGCCAGTGAGAGAAGATCTCTGGCCGGGACAGAATTTCTCTTGACGGCCAACCCGACTGCCTGTAATATATACATTGAACAATCAGATGTATCTACATTGAGCTTCATCAACGCCTGGTAAGTGGCAAGTCGAGACTCACCCTCATGGCCAGTCAGGCACACATTCTCGCTCTTCGGCCAAACGTCGGACGACTCGCCGGTCCCGATCGACCCTCGGCTGACGTACCGCCCCCTTGCGACGTGCCGCGAGTTCGTTCCCGGCACCTCACTGGCACGAGCGGCCCCCGTGCTTTGTCAAACAAACCCAATTTGCCCGGCGACAAGTGGCCGTTGAGTATTTCAATGAACAACAGTTACGAGAGAAACACGCCGTCGCGGCGGCGGCAAAAACAAAGCCAATCCGGAGCCACCGGGCCGGTTGCCGAAGGTCGCTGCGCCAAACGAAGCCAAATTGCGACCGCCCGGCCCGGTTCTGAGCTTGTCCGTGTCAAACAAAGCCAATTCCCGGCGAGGCGGATTACCTGTAACTGCTTTCTTAAGAAAGGCTTACGAAAGAGACTGCGGAATGCCGGCTCGCGAAAACAAAGCCAATCTGCAGCCGCCGGGCCGGTTACCGAAGGTCGCTGCGCCAAACGAAGCCAATTTGCGGCCACCCCGCCGAGTTCTGAGCCCGGCCGTGTCAAACAAAGCCAATTTGCCGGTCGGGACGAGAATCGAGGGCTACGCGTCCTTGGATCGCGCCGGCGAGATATCTCATTGCCCGGTTTGCGGATGTGGGCTATGCTTGGGGCTATCGGCAGGATCGATGAACCGTACCATCTCAGTCAGGAGCCCATCATGAGCAAGCACGCTGTGTTGATCGTCGCATGCATCGCCTGTCTGTCCATGCCGGCCTCGGCCTCCGAGCCGGAAATCCGCTCGGTCTGGCCGGATACGTCCACGGTCGGCCTCTACGAGAAATTCGAGCTGCGGATCGATCTGGCGGCGACCTACGAGAATCCGTTCGATCCGGAGCAGGTCGACCTCTGGGCCGAGTTCACCGCCCCTTCCGGAAAGACCTGGAAGACCTGGGGCTTCTACAATCCGTCGGCCTGGTCGCATCTGTGGATGATCCGTTTTGCCCCCACGGAGAAAGGCACCTGGAAGTATGTCGTGAAGGTCCGCGACCGGAAAGGGATCGCTCAAGACGAAACCCGCACGTTCACCGCTACCGACTCGCGCTACCACGGCTTTGTGAAGATCGCCCCGAATCAGCGATATCTCCGGTACGACGACGGCGCGTCCTTCTACGGCGTTGGCCTGTGGTACAACGACAGCTACGAGCAGTTCAACGAAGGCCGGATCACCGAAGCGGGCCTCGACCGGCTCAGCGAGCTCGGCGTCAATTTCATCAGTTTCTTCCCGACGCCGCTGGAGACCATGGGTACCGGCCTGGGGCGCTACGACCAGAACCGCTGCGGCCGGCTCGACCAACTCTTCGAATGGTGCGAGGCGCGCGACATCCACATCAGTTGGAACATCTGGTTCCACTCCTACATCTCCCAGGCCGTCTGGGGCGGCGGCAACGCCCGCTACCGCAACAATCCCTACAGCCTCGTCACGCCCGCCGTCGATTTCTTCGCCAGCGAAGAGGCGTGGAAATACCAGGAGAAGCTGTACCGCTACATCCTCGCCCGCTGGGGCTACAGCCGGGCCTTGTTCCTCTGGTTCATCGTCGATGAGATCAACGGCACCGAAGGCTGGCGGGACGGCGACCAGGCGGTGGCCGAGCAGTGGTGTCGCAAGATGGACGCGTACTTCAATGCACACGACCCCTACGGCCGTCCCACCACCGGAACCCAGAGCGGCGGCATCGGACAATGGTGGCCGGAAGGCTACAAAATCTTCGACATCGCCGCCCGCGAGATCTACGAGGCCCAGGGACATCCCATGCCCGGGACCGGAAAGATCGGCCCGGACGACGAGAGCCCACTGCGCAGCAGCTACCGAAACTACGCGATCCAGACCCAGAACCTTTGGAATGGCTTCACCAAACCCGCCCTCATCGGCGAGTGCGGCTGGGACCACACCTACTACGAGCCGGGCATGCCGGGCTATCTGGCCATGTACCACAACGCCCTTTGGGCGGGCATGGCCAACGGCCTGTGCTGCACCCCCTTCTGGTGGGCCTATTCCGACTGGCTCAACGACAGCGTCGTGACCAACCAGATGCGTCACTTCGCGAGCTTCGTCGGTGACATCGACTTCGCCCGCCTCGACCTTCAGCCCGCCGAGATCGACGCCGGCGACTGCGACGCCTGGGCCTTGAGGAAAGGTGACTTTGTCTTCGGTTGGGTGGTCCACCCGCGCACGAGCGTGGCCCGAGAATCCTTCACGGTCTCCGGGCTGTCCGACGGCAGCTACGAAGTGCGTCTCTACCGCACGTGGCGCGGCCGCTATCTCGACCCGGTCACGGTGCCGTGTCGCGACGCAAAGCTCACCGTCACGATCCCGGAATTGAAAACCACCGGCGGCCACGCCTACCACATCGGCAATGACGTAGCCTTCAAAGTCGTACCGAAGTAGGACGATCCCATGATCGCGCTGGCTTCACGCGCGCTGGCAGTTCGGGCAGAAGTACGTCGAGCGCGACGCCTTGCCCTGGCGAATCATCCGCAGCCGGGCGCCGCAGGCAGAGCATCTCTGCCCGGCCCGGCGGTAGACCCGGTGCGTCCAGCGTCCGCCGGCGTGATAGCTGTCCCACATCACCCGGCTCACTGCCCGGGCGAGGCGGTCCAGCGCCTCCTCGCTCAGTGAAGCAGCCGGTGTTTCCGGATGCACGCGTGCCAGAAACAACGCCTCGCTCTTGGCCACGTTGCCCACGCCGCAGAGCAACGATTGCTCCATCAGCGCCACGCCCACCGGAAGATCGCTGCCGGCCAGCGCCGCCGCGATGTCGGCCGTCGAGCAATCCGCGCCCATTACATCCGGCCCCAGCGAAGCCAGTTGCGCCTCCACCTGCGTCCCGTCGACCGCGCGCAGCATCTGCCCGCGATAGTTGCAGACGGTAATGTGGTCCACCTCCAGGGCGAGCCACATCTCCTCGGGCAGCAACAGCAGACGGCCCGAGACCTTCCTCCACGAGCCGCGCATCAACAGGTGGTTCTGCAGAAAGAGATCGCCGCCCAGATCCATGAAGATATGCTTGCCCTTGCACCACAGTCGCTCGACGGTCCGGCCCTTCGCGCGGGCGGCGAACTCCTCAAGGTCCTCCCGGGTCGTCTTGCAATCAGCGAGGGACTTGCCAACGAGATAACGGCTCAGCCTCTCGCCGATCAGCTTCACTTGCGGCCCTTCGGACACCTCTCATCCCCCATCGGTGCAGCAGCCCCCGCTCGCGACATCCCGTCACAGCCGGACGGCTCAGAACGTGTAGAGCACCCCGGCAAGGACGGTGATATCGTAGCTCTCGTCAACGATCGGGCTGTCGCTGATCTCGTCGTCGAACCACTCGTACTGGATGACTCCGAGCAGCGACCACTTCCGGCCGACGGGCCGCTGCACGCGCAGTGCGACGAACGGGTTGACGGCGCCGTCGGCGTCGTAGGGCGGGCGGTCGGGCAGCCGCGCCTCACCGTCCCGGACGCCGTAATAGTAGTCGGTCAGATTGCTGCTCTGCCAGCGCAGGCCCGCTGCCGGTGCGATCGTCCAGACGTCCCACCGCATGGGCTTCGAGTAGCTCAGCTCCAGTTCCTGCCCGTCGTGCTTGCCCAGGATGTCGGTAACCAGCGCCGCGCCGAACACGCCCCAGTCACCGCGGAACGTGAAGGCCGCCCCGGCGTCGAGCGTCACGTCCCGGTCGTCCATCCCGCGTAACGACGAGCTGTCTTCCTCCTCATACCCGTCGAAGCGAGGCCACAGGACCGGAGCGACCGACCAGTCCCGGCCCGAGACGAACCGGTAGCCGAGCGCCACACCGCGAAGATAGAGCCGGCGTCCCTCGTAAGCGAACATGGGAATCGGATAGACCCCGGCGTTCGCGCCGACGTACGGCTTCGAGCTCACGACCACGCCGGCCCCGAGAGAGATCGTCGGCTTTCGCGTCTCCATCTCGCGCTCGAGGTCCGGTTCGGCACCCGGCTCACCGGCGGCGCACAACGCCCCGGCGAGAAGCCCCAACAACACAACGGCAGGAACCAGTCTATATCTCATAAGACACACCCCAACAACGTGGTTTCAAGTATAAGGCACACAATACGACCCCAGACCCGGCCGGATTCGGCCGCGTCGCCGGATGATACACGCAGGCCGGGCGCATTACCAGAAAAGACTTCGCCCCTCGCCTCAACAGGTAACGTGAATCAACGCCGCCTTGCGCTTGTCGCACTTGTTGTAGGACGCGACGATGTCGGGCGTCGGCAGGGCCGCGTAGTCGATTCCCTGCTTCTCCAGGTAGCGCCGGCCCTCCTCGGTCAGCTCCGCCACGCCCTGCTGCCCGGTGCCGATGAAAACGATCTTCGGCCTGCCTTTGCAGAGCCTCGCCAACTCGTCCGGCCCGATCTTGTGCGAGGTGCCGTAGACTTCCCTGGCCAGCTTCTTCTTGCGTTTCTTCACCTGGCCGCCGGCCAGAATGTAGATGTCCCTGTCGTACGTCTCGTCGTCCAGCCCGATGGATCCGAACTGCGTGCCCGTGATCTTCGGATACGCGCCCATGCTATCGATACCCCCTTTCTACTTCATTCCCCCGCACATCACGTCCGGGACCGCATTCTATCGGCGCGCCGCCGCGCTCTCAAGCGTACGACCGCCCGAGGCCGCAATGCTCGTACCATCGGCGTATCGCCGGCATGGTTCGGCTGCGAATCCGACTTTCCCTGAGCCTTGAATCCGTGTAGACTGACGGCCGGTCGGCGTGAAGCTGACGCAAAGACCATGTGTCCATAACGCAAAAGCGAAAGGAACGACTCTATGGCTCTGACCGCCTGTCTCACCGCCCTCGTGCTGTCGCTGACAACCGTCGCCGGAGCGGCTCCGGCCCGGCCTGCCTCGGCAAACACCGACGTGCGAATCTGGGAAGAACCGATCACGCTGCCGTCCTATCGCCTGCGTCCGGCCGACCTGAACCCCATGTTCTACACCGGCGCATCCTACCAGGGGGCCCAGAAGCGAGTCTACCCCTACGCGCTTCAGGACGGCATCACGGGCATCCGCGAAGAAGACACCTTCACGGCGGTCTATCTCGAAAACGAGTACCTGCGGCTCTCGGTCCTGCCCGAGATCGGCGGCCGGCTGTTTTCGGCCCTGGACAAGACCAACGACTACGACTTCTTCTATCACCAGCACGTGATCAAGCCGGCGCTGATCGGGATGCTGGGCGCCTGGATCTCCGGCGGCGTCGAATGGTGTGTCTTCCATCACCATCGCAACACGACGCATATGCCCGTGCAGTACACGCTCCAGGACGACCCCGACGGCAGCAAGACGCTCTGGTTCGGCGAGACCGAGCGCCGGCACCGCATGCGCTGGATCATCGGCATCACCCTTCATCCGGACAAATCGTACCTCGAGACCACGGTGAAGATGTTCAACCGGACCGCCCTGCCGCATTCGATTCTCTATTGGGCCAACGTCGCGGTGCACGCCAACGACGACTACCAGGTGATCTTCCCGCCCAGCGTTCAGGTCGCGACCTACCACGCCAAGAACGCCTTCGCCCACTGGCCCATCGCCAAGGGACGCTATCGCGGCCGGGATTACACCGGCGTGGATTTGAGCTGGTGGAAAAACCATCCCACGTCCAATTCCTTCTTTGCCTGGGACTTGCAGGAGGACTTCATGGGCGGCTACGACCACGGCCAAAACGCCGGGGTCGTCCACGTCGGCAACCACCACGTCGTCTGCGGGGCGAAGCTGTGGGAATGGGGCCCCGGCAGCCTGTGGGACACGCAGGTGCTGACCGATTCCGACGGCCCCTACGCCGAGCTGATGGTCGGCGCGTTCTCGGACAACCAGCCCGACTATAGCTGGATCAAGCCGTATGAAGTCAAGACCTTCAAGCAGTACTGGTATCCCATCCGAGACATCGGCGGCTTTAAGAACGCCAGCCTCGAGGCCGCCGTGAATCTCGAACGGCAAGAGAACGGCTCCGTCAAAGTGGGCTTCCACGCGACCTCGGAACACAAGGACGCCAAGATCCTGCTCAGCGCGCGGGGGAAAGCGGTGATGGAGCAGCAAGCGGACATCGGGCCCGGCAAGGCGTTCGTGGCGGAGGTCAAGGTCCCGGACGGCACGGAGGAAACCGACCTGGAGGCGTCGCTCTCGACCGTTGAGGGGCGAGTGCTGATCTCCTACCGGCCACAGAAGAGAGATGAAGTGACGAACCTGCCCGAAATCGTCAAGGCGCCGCCGGCTCCGAAGGACATCGAGGGCATCGAAGAACTGTATCTCACCGGGCTTCGACTGGAACAGATCCACAAGCCCAGCGTCCGGCCGATGGATTATTACGAGGAGGCGCTGCGGCGCGACCCCGACGATTCGCGGACCAACATTATCGTCGGCATCCACTATAACAAGCGCGGGCTCTACGAGCGGGCCGAAGAGCATTTGCGCCGCGCCGTTCGGAGAGTCTCGGCCGAGTACACCCGTCCCGGAAACACCGAAGCCTATTACCATCTGGGCTTGGCGCTGAAAAGCCAGGGCCGCTGTGACGAGGCGTACGACGCCTTCTACCGGGCGACCTGGGATTACGCGTTCCACAGCGCCGGCTACCTTCAACTGGCCACCCTTTCGTGCCGCAAGAACGATCTCCAGACGGCGCTGGACCAGATCGAGCGGAGCCTTGCCACCAACGCGCTGAACACCCGGGCCGTCAACCTCAAGGCCGCCCTTCTGCGGAAGCTGGGCCGGCCTCAAAAGGCCACAGAAACCGCTCGGGGCGCTCTCTCGTCGGACCCGCTCGATTTTCTGGCAATGAACGAATTGTACCTTTCACGGTCGGAGGCCGGACGAGACGCCAGCGCCCGCCGGGCGCGGCGGCAATTACAGACGGCGATCCGCGGCGACGTGCAACCCTACCTGGAACTGGCCGCAGATTACATGGATTGCGGTTTCCACGACGAAGCTATCGATGTCCTGACGCGCGCCGTGAGGTCCGACGCCGACGGCGCCGGCTCTTACCCCATGGTCCACTACTACCTTGGATACCTCCATCAGCAAAAGGGACAAACGCGACAGGCCGGCCGGCACTACGAACGGGCCTCGAAAATGACCACCGACTACTGTTTCCCGTTCCGGCTGGAATCCATCGAGGTCTTGCGCGCCGCTATCGAAAGCCGTCCGTCGGACGCGCGGGCGTACTACTACCTGGGCAATCTGCTCTACGACATCCAGCCGGACGAGGCGATCCGGCTCTGGGAGAAATCCGCCTCCCTGGACGACCGCCTCGCCATCGTTCACCGCAACCTCGGCTGGGGCTACTCCCGGAACACCGACGACGTCACGCGGGCCATCGGCAAATACGAGCAGGCGATTGCGTGCAACCGTCAGGACGCCAGGTACTACCTCGAACTGGACGACCTCTACGAGCGAGCCAATACCGCCACGGCCAGGCGACTGAAGGTCCTGGAAGACAATCACGAGGTCATCAGCGAGCGTAAGAGCCTGCTGATCCGCGAGATCTCCCTGCTCGTTCGCGCCGCCAAATGCGACCGCGCCATCGACCTGCTGGCGAACAATCAGTTCTTCGTCAGCGAGGGCGGCGGGCGGGAGCTCCGCGACGCCTACGTCGACGCCCACCTCCTGCGCGGCCTGCAATACGCCGACGAGCAGCAGCCCGAGAAAGCCCTGTCGCACTTCCGTCAAGCCGCCGAATACCCGGACAACCTGTCGCTCGAACGGCCGGAGATCGACCGGCGCCAGCCGCAGGTGGCCCACTGCATCGGCTTCGCTTGCGCCGCGCTGGGTAAGACCGATGAAGCGAAAGAGGCGTTCGAGCAGGCAGCGAGCCAGCGGATTCCCTCCGGCTGGTCGGAAGCGCGCTTCTACCAGGCGCTGGCACAACGCGAGCTGGGACAGGATGCCGAAGCAAAGAAGATATTCGACGATCTGGTTGAGGCGGGAACGAAGGCGCTGGGTGGCGAAGGCTCCGTCGATTTCTTCGCCAAGTTCGGCGAACAGCAAAGCCGGCAGGGACAAAGAGCGACCGCCCATTACGAGCTGGGACTGGGACTGCTCGGCCAGGGCAAAATCGACGAGGCCCGCAACCAGTTCGAGCAGGCGGTCAACTTCAACGCCGGCCACACCTGGGCGAAATACCACCTCGGCCAAATCGGCGGAGAGAGCAAGGACAAATAGCCGTACGCAAGCGCATGGCAACGGAATGAGTCGGCCCGTGCCGGCCTGTCGCAAGGAGAGTGAACCATGAAGAAGATCGGAAAGCTGTTCCTGCAAGGGCTGATGGCGATTCTGCCCATCGTCGTAACCGTATACCTCGTGTACTGGCTGGCCGTCTCGGCCGAGTCGGTGCTCGGCAAAGCCCTTCGGTTCGTCCTGAGCGAAAGGTACTACGTCCCCGGCTTGGGCGTGCTGGCCGGATTCCTCATCACCCTGGGAATCGGAGTGCTGCTGAGGATCTGGCTGTTTCGAAAGGTGTTCTCCCTCGGCGAGAGACTTCTCAAGAAAATCCCCGGGATCAAATCCCTGTACGGCTCGATCCGGGATTTGGTCGGCTTCTTTGACGCATCCAAGAAGAAGGAATT
The DNA here is from genome assembly GCA_016932895.1 of Sedimentisphaerales bacterium. The sequence goes on from JAFGCA010000160.1 coordinate 21,378, forward strand.
CGATAAGACGGTGATGGTCCGCGTCGGTGACGGGCACACCCGCTTGATGGGACTGGTCACGCGCGAGGACTTCAACGGCCTGCCTGAAGGGATTGGCGACAACAACACGGTAGCGGTCTACCTGCCCATGAGCTATCAGTTGGGCGGGTTCACCATCATGGTCCCACGAGAACAGACAGAGGCAGTGGACCTGAAAGTGGATGAAGCGATGCAGTTCGTTCTCACGGCGGGGGTGTCGGCAGAAGCCAAAAGTGAAAAGGAATCGGTTTGACGACCGGCATCGCAGAAAGCCGGCTGCGTTCTTCGTGGTTTGCGTGTGCGCCGCGGGTGAAACGGAATGAGCGGGAACGTCAGACTTCCTTGACGCCGGCTGCAGGAGCGAGTACAAAATGGCCTGCGCCGCTGAGAGCGTGGCGCAAGATCGGGCGCTCTCTCGGGGTACATGTCAGGGTGTTCCCGTCGTACTCGAAACGAGAAGGACGCTCGAATTGCAATGAGCTACAGTTTACGAAGGATAGACCAAGGGGTTACTGAATGGCAAAAGGACGCGCTATTGCATCGTCTCACGGAGGAACCGTCGCTTACTTTTCGATGGAAATCGGACTTCAGGCCGACATACCGACCTACAGTGGAGGGCTGGGGGTCCTGGCGGGGGACACGATCCGAGCGGCCGCCGACATGGCCGTCCCGATGGTCGCGGTGACGCTGCTCTACCACAAAGGATACTTTCGCCAGGAACTGGACGAGGACGGCCGCCAAACCGAGAAGTCCGTCCGATGGAAACCGGCCGATTGCCTCAAGCCGCTGCGCAAGCAGGCGACCGTAACGATGGAGGGAAGAAAGGTCAAAATCCGCGCGTGGCGATACGATGTCACGGGAGTGACCGGAGCGGTTGTCCCCGTGCTGTTTCTCGATACCGATCTGCCCGGCAACGACGAGCAGGATCGCCTGCTGAGCCATCACTTGTACGGGGGCGGCCCGGATTATCGAATCGGTCAGGAATACGTGCTCGGCGTCGGCGGGATTCGGATGCTCCGCGCCCTGGGATACCCGGACATCCGCTGCTTCCACATGAACGAGGGGCACGCCGCCTTCCTGACGCTCGAATTGCTCGATGAAACGACGAAAGGAACGAAGGCCAAGCGACTCACAGCCGCTCACATCGAGCGTGTGCGGCGTCAATGCGTCTTTACCACACACACGCCCGTCCCGGCCGGGCACGATCGTTTCAGCCTGCGCCGCGTGCGCCAGATCATCGGCAATCACAAGGCCTGGAGCCTGCGAAAGGATCTGTGCGATTCACCCGACACGCTCAACATGACGTACCTGGCCCTGAAGTTCAGCCGCTATGTCAACGGGGTGGCCAAACAGCACGGCGCGACGTCCCGGGCCATGTTCCCGGCGTACGAGATCGACTCGATCACTAACGGCGTTCACGCCGGCACCTGGACCGCGCCGCCCTTCCGGAAGCTGCTGGACAGGCACGTTCCGGCGTGGCGCGAGGACAACCTCGACATCCGCTACGCCCTGAGTATTCCGGAAGAGAAGATCTGGGACGCGCACGCCAAATGCAAGGCGAAGCTGATCCGACACATCGCCCGAACGCACGGCGTCAAGCTCGATCCGAACGCCTTCACGATCGGCTTCGCCCGGCGGGCCACCGCCTACAAACGGCTGGATCTGGTTCTTCAAAATATCAGCCGGCTCAAGAAGATCGCTGCAAAGGCCGGGGCGTTTCAGATCGTCTTCGCCGGCAAGGCGCACCCGAAGGATGAGCCGGGAAAGAAGCTCATCCAGCAGGTCTTCAAGGCCCAGAAGCACCTCGAACCGGCGGTGCGCGTCGTCTATCTTCCCGAGTACGACATGGACTTGGCCGGCATCCTGATTCCGGGCGTGGATGTGTGGCTCAACACGCCTCGACCGCCCCACGAGGCGTCCGGAACCAGCGGGATGAAGGCGGCCCTGAACGCGGTCCCCTCCCTGAGCATTCCGGACGGCTGGTGGACTGAAGGGTGCGCCGAGAACCTCACCGGCTGGGCCATCCAGAGCACCAGCAAGCCCAAAAAAGGCAAGAAAGCCGCCTCGGCCGCCCTGGACGCCCGCGCCCTCTACGATAAGCTGGAAAAGACCGTCATCCCGATGTTCTACCACGACCGGCCGCGATACGTGCAGATCATGCGGGCGGCGCTGGCCCTCAACGGATCGTATTTCAACACCCAGCGAATGCTGCAGGAATACCTGGTCAAGGCGTACAGGCCGTAGGAAGGCTGCGGCCCACCGGGATGCCGCATGGGCGCGCAGGACGCTTGGCCGGAACAGCCCTGGCCGAGACCCGGATATTTGGCTTTTTTTCGCAGATTCACCGTGGCAATCTGCGAAAATCCTGTAACATGGGGCCTGAGATGACGTCATAGTTAGACAGGAACCAGGAGGGTGGTCTGCGTGCGCTGAGTGCGGATGAAGTTTTTGGAGGCACTGAAGATGAGGTCGCGACGACACACCGTTATCTTGCCGATTGTTCTCATTTTATCTATTTTTGCAGCCCAGACCGAGGCGCAGGACGAACAGTGGCTGCAATACCGCTCGGCCAATGAAGCCGGGCAGATCATCGGCGACATGCGTTATCTGTATCACACGCCGGGTACGGCAGAACCCGAGGGGATCAAGCTGCCCGATTTCGCCTGCGACGAGCCGATGTTCCAACGTTGGCAAACCCCGATGGCCGAATCGGGCGGTCTATGGATGGCCTTCGATCGGACCACGAAGCTCGGGCTGCACGACCGGCTCTACATCGACTCCAACGGCGATGGCGACCTGTCGGACGAGACTCCCTACGAACCTTACCGGCGCGACAGCTACCGGTGCTATTTCGGGCCTCTGAAGGTGCTTTTCGAGGGGGAAGACGGCCCGATCACGTACCACCTGAACGTGGAGTTCTATTCGTACCAGACTACCCGGCGTTGTTACGTTCGCCCCGCGGCCTGGTACGAGGGCCCCGTCGTCGTCAATGGCCAGAAGAAGCACTGCGTGCTGATCGACTACAACGTCAACGGCGCGTTCAACGACACGTCCGCCGATTTCAGTGAGTGCGACCGAATCCGCATCGGCAAGGAGGACGAGCGAGACACCCGTTACGTGGGCAACTACATCGAGGTTGACGACAAGCTGTACCGCACGGAAATCGCTCAGGACGGGGCTTTTGTCCTCCTGACGAAGGCCGATGACGTGCCATACGGGACGGTCCGAATGGCAGACAACATCACCGGCTTCGCCGCCGGCGGCGCCAACGGCCTGTTCGTCCGCGAGCCCAAAGACGGAACCGTGAAGCTGCCCGTCGGGAAGTACCGCATCGACTACTGGACCATCGTCAAGAAGGACGATAAGGGGAGCCAGTGGGAGCTTCGGGGCAGCGGCTTTTCCGCCGCCGAAGGCGACTTCACGGTCAGCCAGGACAAAGAGGCAGAACTGGAGATCGGCGAGCCCGTGTATTCGAGAGCAACCGTGCGAAAGAGCGGCTCGGACTATACGTTCGGCCAGGGTCTGGAGGGCAGGCAAGGCGAGAACATCGCGATGACCCGCAGCGGATCGCGCCCGCGCCCACCGAAGCTGAGGATCAAGAACAAAGACGGAACATACGACCGGGCCATGAGCTTCGAGTATGGGTGAGGCGGCACCTGCTCGCTCCGGTGGCCGGAGCCTCAGAACGTCGAGAAACCCTTCATCGCAACCGTCGAAATGGCCGGCCCCTTCAAGGTCCTGGCCCACGCGATCTGGATCAAAGCCGATGAGAGAGAGCCGCCCGTAACCGGTGCGGCGATCGTCGCCGAATGGGTGGAAGCCAGCAGCGCGCATCCCGGCAACGACGCCGTCAACCTGATCAGTCCCGAAGGTCTGCGCGACCGGGACTATGACGGCCTGAACGAGCATAGCTGCGATACCAGCCACATGTGGCTCAGCGCGAAGGGCCAGACCGAAGGCTGGGTCGAGTTTGACCTTGGCGCTGTGTGCAAGATCAGCAATGTGTTTATCTGGAACCTCAACGATGCCTGGCACACCGACCGCGGTGTGCAAAAGGCGGATCTCTCCGTCTGGACCGAACAGACGGGTTGGCGCAAAGCAAAAGAGGGCCTCTCGCTGTGCGAGGCCGAGGGCGGGGACGATTACGACGACCCCGTCATCGTGAAGCTCGACGCAATCGAGGCGCGGAAGGTGCGCCTGGACAATCTCGCCAACTTCGGAGACGCCGACCATATCGGTTTGAGCAAGGTCCAGTTCTTCGAAGCCCATGGCCCCAAGGCGGTCCAGCCCGTCCCTGCCGACGGAACCGACGGTGTCGGGCCGAGCTACGCCACGCTGGCCTGGATGGCCGGCATGGGCGCAACGGCCCACAATGTCCATTTCGGGACCGACCCGGACAACCTGCCCTTGCTCGGTACCGTCCAGGAATGCAAAGCCGAGCTTTCCGCGCTGGCAGGCAGCACGAAGTACTACTGGCGCATCGACGAGGTCCAGTCCGACGGCTCGGCGGTGCCGAGCAAGGTCTGGAGCTTCACCACCGGCGGTCTGCTGGCGTGGTGGAAGCTGGATGAAACAGAGGGGCACACCGCTGCCAACGCGATCGACAGCGAGATGGACGGAACGCTGACCGGTGACCCGCAATGGCAGCCGTCCGGGGGAAAAGTCGGCGGTGCGCTTCTCTTCGATGGAGACGGCGATTACGTGGACTGCGGCGGCGACCCCGCGTTCAACATTACCGACGAGATCACCGTCGCGGCCTGGATCAAGGTCAACGAATTCGACAAGGGCTGGCAGTCCATCGTCACGAAGGGCGACAGTTCCTGGAGAATCGCGCGAGAGAGAGACGCGAACACCCTTCAGTTCGGCACGGGCCTCTACGGACGCGACATGCAGGCCGTGCGCGGCACAATGGACGTCAACGACGGAAGCTGGCATCACGTTGCCGGAGTCTACGACGGACGAAGGCTGTACCTCTATGTGGACGGCCATTTGGACGAAACCGCGTTCGGCTCCGGAAAAATCCCCGGGAACGACTACGCCGTCGCCATCGGGCAGAACACCGAACGGCCCGACCGCGACTGGAACGGCCTGATCGACGACGTCCGCCTCTACAGTTGCGCGTTGACGAAGGAGCAGATCCGTGCCCTCGCCGCGCGAGAAGAGCCGCCTTTGACGACCGCCCCGGTTGCGCTGGTCCAGCACCGGGAAGACCCGAGCCGTCACCAACTCATGGCCTGGTGGAAATTCGACGAGGCCGAGGGCGAGGTAGCGCGGGATTCCGTCGGCGACCATGACGGCATTCTCCGGGGCGACCCGACGTGGCAGCCCGCCGGAGGCCGCGTGGGCGGAGCGCTCGAATTCGACGGCGTCGATGACTACGTGGAAACCGACTGGGTTACCGACCTGCCCAACTGGACGGTCGCCGCCTGGATCAAGAGTCCGGCCGCACCGAGCGGACCGACCGCGCAAGGACCGATCCACCGCGAGCAGAACTTCCAGATCAACTGGGACCACGGAGATGATGCGTTCCGGGGCGGCGCCGCGCTTTGCGCGGCCGGAGAGTGGTGTGGTGCGAGCTTCGGCGAACTGGCGGCCGACACGTGGTACCATCTGGTCGCCACCTATGACGGCGAGAACCTCAAGGCCTACAAGGACGGCGTCCTGGTCACCGACAATGCCGCCCCGTCAGGCAGGCCGAACGCTGAGAGCACAACGCTGACGTTTGGAAAACACGCCACGGCCGATGCCTATTTCACCGGCATGATCGACGACGTCAGCATCTTTGCCTACGCTCTCAGCGCCGATGAAGTCAAGACTTTGCATGGCGGGAAAGATCCCGTCGCAGTCGCCGGGCCCGTTTCGCCGCCGGAAGAAGCACCACCGGCCCAGGCCACAGTACCGGCGACGGCACTGGCAGCACAGCCGCCGGCGCCCCAGGCCGAGCAACCGTCGGCAACGGTGGCAAAGCAAACGCCCGCACCGATGAGCGATGCGGCCACGCCGGGGTCCACACAAGCGCAGGGAACCAGAAAAACGAATCTGGTCGTGGTGTTCGCGATTGTTCTGGCGGTCGTGGCCATCGTGGGAGTATCGGCCTTCGGACGCAAGCCCGCCACCTGATCGTACGAACGCAAGATACAAGAAGACGCCGAGAAGACTGGGAAGGAGCTATTATGCGTGACAGGTCTATGCTGCTTGTCTGTACTATTCTTGCATTGCTGGCTACCTGCGGCAGCGCCACCGAGCAGGAAAGCCAGATCACGTTCACCGGCAAAGTCCTGAACGCCGAAGGGCAGCCGCTGGCCGAAGCCGAAGTCACCTTTTACCAGATGACGTATATGGCTTCCCTCTCTTCCCGAAACGCTGCCCTGGTTGCGCAACAGCGCACCGGTGCCGACGGAGCGTTTTCATTCACCGCCCCCAAGGAATCGGAGATGTACCGGGAAAGTTCCATCGTCGCCCGCAAGGACGGTCTGGCCATGGGCTGGATTACGTGGCGGATGCAGGGCAGCGAGAAAGCCGACATTCGCCTCGGCGATCCCAAAGAGCTTTCCGGCACCGTCGTTGACGAGAACGCAGCGCCCGTCCCCAACGCCGAAGTGGGCATTCCCCTGACGATCATCGGCAGAGCGGAGGATCGACGCTATTTGAGTATTTTCGTCGCCCCGCAGGTCCTCAGCACAACCACCGACGACAACGGCAAGTTTGTGTTTGCGGACATGCCCGCCGAGGCGACTTTTGAATTCCTCGTGAAGAAGGCCGGCCACGCCACCCTGTGCACGTTCGACGCCTCCTCCTACCAGGGCGAGAAGCTGCAACACGCACCCGGGCAGGCCGATATCGTGCTTGCCCTTTCCCCGGAATCGAAGATCGAGGGCCTCGTCACGGAGAAGGCCACGGGCAAACCGGTAGCAGGCGTTGAAGTCATCGCCCAACCCCGGGAACGAGGGCTCCCCGTGCCGCCGGACCCGGTCACCACGGGCGAGGACGGCACGTTCCGCTTTGGCGCCCTGCCGGGGGGCGGCTACACTGTACAGTTGAACCGCCCGGCCGACGGTGTCGCCGAGTGGGTGGCGTCAACGGTCGAAGTAACCGTCAAAGCCGGCGAAACAGAGAGCGGCGTCAAGCTTCAGGTCAGCAAGGGCAGCGTCATCGAAGTCCTCGTCAAGAACGAGGCCGACGATACGCCCATCGACAAGGCCCGTGTCAACGTCCGCGATCCGGAGACAGATCAGTGGTTCCGCGGCAGCACCGACGAAAGCGGCATCGCGCGCATTCGCGTTCCCGCCGGTCGGTACGTCGTCTCGCAAGCCTACAAACAGGGATACAACCAGCAGGCACGCGACTTGCAGGTCACCGTCGAGGATGGGGAAACCAAGAAGGTCGAATGGACGCTGACCTCGGCGCCGAAGATCACCGGCACCGTCCGGGACCCGGCGGGCGAACCCGTCGCCGGCGTCAAGCTGGAGATCAAGCCGCACGGAGGCGGCACGCAGCCCACCACGGACGCCGACGGCAAATACGAGATGATCTGGGATCGGGCCGGCTGGGATTCGAGCGATACGATCTTCGTCCTTGTCGCCAGAGACATGCAGCGCAATCTGGCGGCCCTGGAAGAGATCGACGAAGACACGAGAAACCTTGACATCACGCTCCAGCCGGGCGCGAGCTTCACCGGCACGGTCCATGACCATGAAGGCAAGCCCCTGGCCGATGCACGCGTCCGCGTCTGGCTGCACGTCTCGAACTGGGGCACCACGCTGGGACGCGAACAGATCACAACGAAGGCGGACGGCACGTTCGAAGCCACGGCCATCCCGCCGGACCGCGAGTACAACGTCAGCGCGACCGCCGAAGGATTCGGCAAGCACGACATCCAGGCCACCGCCACAAGCGGCGCGGTGGAGGTGGGCACGTTCAAGCTGCCTCTGGCCGACCTTACCGTCACCGGCGTGGTCGTGGACGCCAACGACGAGCCCGTCGCCAACGCCCGCATCTACTTCTACGGCGACGGCCAGCCCGAATACAGCGAACTTCAATCGGACGACAACGGCAAGTTCGAAATCAAGGGCGTCTGCAAGGGTCGCCTCAGCGTCAACGCCAACACGCGCGGCACCCCCCGGATGTACGGACGCGTGGAGACCGAAGGCGGCGCCACCGACGTCAAGATCATGGTCGCCGAACAGGCCACCAGCAGCAGACGTTTCGTCCCCCGAAAACCGGCGTCCCTCGTGGGCAAAACGCTGCCTGACCTCAAGAGCTTCGGCCTCGAACTGGCATCGGAGGATACGGAAGGCAAAATGCTGCTGGTCTGCTTCTGGGACATGAATCAGAGGCCTTCACGCTACTGTGTCAGGCAATTAGCGAAGGCATCGGCGCTGCTGACCCAAAACGGAGTCACGGCGGTAGCCGTGCAGGCCGTCGAGGCCGATGTTGACGCTCTGGAGCAATGGCTCGAGGAATACGGGACCCCCTTCAAAGTCGGGCGGATGACGGGAGACTTCGAGAAAGTGCGCTTTCAGTGGGGCGCCGCCTCGCTGCCCCATCTGATCCTCACGGACACCGAGCACAAGGTCACGGCCGAGGGATTCAGCGTACGAGAGCTCGAGGAGAAAATACAGGCCGCCTCCGGCGGGTAAGCCGGCACCGACCGTTTCAACCGGAGGCTATTCGGGGAGTGGATTATGAAGCTCGCGCAAGTTGCGTTTAGCGGCTTGGTGCTGCTCGGATTCGGTGTCTGCACGCAAGGCGACCAAAGCAGCGGCTCCTGGAACCTGTCCATGCCGACGAGAAATGTCGTGGCTCTGTCGCCGGCCGAGGGCGTCGACGCCGCCGCCCTGGTGCAATGCATCCGTGAAGGCGAGGCATGGATTCACGACGTGGACACCCTGCGCCTGCGCATGGAGAGCACATGGTCCCGGGCGGTTACCCCCCAGGCACCGGGCCAACTGCCTCCCGTAGAATCATGCAACTGCGCGGGCGGCGCCTCGCATAACGCCACGCTCAAGGTCGTTTCCCGGGGGATTCTCGAATACGCCATCGACCGCAACCGGTTGCGGTTTTTGGACGATCAGCCGGGACGGGCCCGCACGCTGAAAATCTGGGACGGCAGGCAGCTTATCGTACACGAAACACCGGCTCGCGGCCGCGAGAACTATTTCCTCGACTACACCCCGCAAGATAATCTCGTCGATATCCTTGCTTCCAAGACAAGCTGGCCCCGCTCGCAGCCGCACTCTTTTTGGTGGGACGTCAAGGACGTTGACGAATTGTCCGCCTACTACGGGCGGCCGTCGGAATTCCAGTGCGCCGGTCGAGCGGACTACCGGGACGTCGCATGTCACGTGTTGGAGCTCTACCCGACGGAGGTGCGGGCCGTGCTGCACGGCCGGTCGTATCGCTGCGATGCCGGCCTGAACGATCACCAGGAGCACGGGTTCATCGGCGAGGTCCGCGGACTGGCCGATCAGTCCTGCCGCTGGTACGTCGGCACCGAAGACAAGCTCCTGCACGGCGTCGTCTGGTCGGTGTCCGGCCGGCCGCGGTTGGAACACTGGATGCTGGACTATCGGCAGGTCGCGACGGACTGCTGGTACCCCATGACGCAGGGCTACCAGATCTACGAGAAGAACAGTGACGGCCTCGCGTATATCGACTCGCGTCGCGACCTCAAGGTCCTCCAGATCGAGGTCGATACGCCCCTGCCCAGCGAAATGTTCCGCCTCGAACTCAAGGAAGGCGTCCGAGTCCGCGACCGGCGCAAGGGCTATCTTGTCACGTACGAATACCGCCCGAAACCGCCGCGACTGCTCGGCAAGCCGCTGCCATCGTTGGAAGCCTCTTTCTCTCTCACCGAACGGGCGACCGTCGCGGGCAAGCCGGTCCTCCTCTGCTTCTGGGACGTGAACCAGAGGCCGTCGCGGCACTGCATCCGGAACCTCGCCAAACAGGCGCCGCATTTACAGAAGGCGGGCATAACGCTGGTGGCCGTCCACGCCGGTGACGCCGAGCCGGCGGCGCTGAGCCGATGGATCGAAGAAAGCGAAATCCCGTTTCCCTGCGCCACCATAACGAGAAACGTGAAGGAGACCCGCTTCGCCTGGAACGTCCGGTCCCTGCCCTGGCTCGTCCTGGCCAATCAGGACCACGTCGTCAAAGCGACCGGCTTCGGCCTGCCCGATCTCGGCAGAACCATAGCGGATGTCCTCGAGCAGCCCGAGCAGTGGGCCCGCGTCTCCCCGTAACGAGCCCCGGCCACGAGACAGCAGCCGAATATCACTCCAATTGGGGATGATTCGCGCGACTTCGACCTCTCATCCCGAGCCGCAGGTGAATCCCGGCGCGCCGGGATGGCCTCCGAACGCAAAGCACCGCGAGGTCGTGACCCAGATCCTTCACTTCGCTGCGCTTCGTTCAGGGTGACACTACGCGTGCGATAGTGAATCAGAGTTCGTGTCACACTGAGCTTTCGTCCAGCGGTATTTGAACTGCTGCCGCGTCCAATGCGAGCGCATTTCCCTCGTCCTGCGCCGGGCGATTCAACCGCAGGCATGCCACGAACCGTTCGCGAAACAGCGGGGTCTTGAGACCGACGATCAGGAACGGTAGCCCCGCGAGGAAAACGCACGCCCCGAAGACGACTCCCGCGAGGGCCACGGACGCAATGACCTGCCCCATCTGCCCCGGCCAGAAACCGGTGGTGACACAAAACCCCACGAAAAACAGGAACATCCCCGCCGTGGAGATCGCCACCGTCCAGAGAGCCAGAAAGAGCCCGAACCGCACAGAGGTGTAGCGCTTGCGGCACATCAGGCCCGCCAGGGCGAATCCCGGAACGATCACAAGTGTCAGGACGGATAGCCCGACCAACTCCAGCGCCGCATCCAGCGAGCCCAGGCTGAATGAGAGCACCGCCACGAACGCAATGCCGGCTTCAATCGCCAGCGCGCCGAGAAACGTCTTGAGCCGACCGTCATGAGCCAGCACGTGTCCCAGAAGCCACAACGCCGCCAACTCCACGACGAGACATTGCACCGCGGCGCGAAATGTTTCGTTGTCGCTCGTGCTGAAGGTTGGCAACACCCGGGTCACCGCTCGCCAAAGAAGCGATACCAAAACCACGGGAATCAGAATCAGCAAAACCTGTGGCCGACGATTGGCCTTCGGTACGACCATTACCAGCAACAGCACGCCCCAGAGAACCATTCCGCCGGCGCTGTAATACCAGTGCCAATCGTAGAGAACGCCTTGTCCCTCGCGGGGTCCCAGTTCGCCCAGATTGAACGACGGGACAACGCGGAGCCGTCCGAATGCAGTCAGAGGTACTCGCCACGAGTACGAGCAGAGGCCGCCTCAGCCATACTCGAAGTCGGCAGAGAAGATCTTCTCGTCGTTCCTGTAGACGACGAAGCGAGGCTTGCCCGCCGAGCGGACCGGGCCGTAGGTCTCGCCGGCCTGCCCGACCAATTCGTAGTCGGCGATGAGCAGCGGCCCCTGACGTTTGAGCCGAATCCTATGTTCCAACGGCGCGCCCATCTTCAGCGTCGCTCTCTCTCCGGCGCCGACGGCGACCCATTCGGCGTCCCGGGCCTGGTACGGCCAGCACTGGTAGCCCCCACGCAACGTGACCTCGTAGGGCCGGTACTTGCCCAGCGGCAACGTCACCATCTCGGCGGAGACATCGACCTTGTGCCGCCGACCGTCCTCCGACGTCAGAGCGAGCTTCTCGACAAACGCCCCTTCGAGCTTCAGCTCCCCCATCTCCGCGGACTCATCCGCCCACAGACCGGCCGCCACCGGCCCAAGGATCACCAGAGCCGGCAGCACCCGAGTCACTACGAATCGTATTGATGTCATGGAGTGAAACACAGCATTCTCCCCTTCTCGACCGTTCAGCAGGCTGCCCCGGAGCAGACGGCTCACTCGCGACAGACCGCAATCTCTCTTGTGCCGACAACCCTTCCATACAGCTCGCGCGTGTCGAACTCGACCTTGATGGTGAAGGTCTCTTCGTTGCCGTTGAGTTCCAGGTTTTCCGGTACCCGCCACGAGTACCCGCAGGTGCCGTCTCACCCGAAGGGCATCGCGCCGCCGGCGACACGCGTTCCGTCGCTGCGGCAGATGCTCACCTGTGGCGTCAGCTTGTCATGGTACGCCTGTGAGTCCCGCCCTCCGGCATTCATCTTCTCGGTCAGGATCTGGAGGGCGACCACGAGTCCGGCCAGAATGACCAGGCCACTGATCGATAGAATCGGAACGAACCGGTAGCGCCGTCGCGCACCGCCGGCGAACAGCCAGACCAGAAGCGGACTGCCGAGAACCACGGCCATCAGGATCGCCGCCCCGGGCGACAGCACGTCATGGGCCGGCGCGCTCTTTCTTCTCAGGCCCCGGATCATGATGTCGAGCTTCGGGTCCACGAGCACGGCGCCGACGGTAAGCTCGTCGCCCGCCGTCACCCGCGTCCCCCGCGCGGGCAGCGAGAACAGGACCTCGGCCTTGCTGGAGAAATCGAGAACGCAGGGTTTCTCCTTGCGGATCTTCAGCGCATAGGCCAGAGCCGAATCGCGCTGCCGCGGTTTGCCGTCGGCATGGTAATTCTCCGAGACGCTGATGAATAACGGTCCCTTGTAGACGGCGAGCATCGCAGGCGTATAGTCACCGACCGGTATCCGGCAGCTTCGCACGGGCTCGCCCCGTTCATTGTCGCCCGCCATCACCGCCCTGTCTTTCGCCATCAGCGTGCCGACAAAGCCGCGCTGGCCACCGAGCCCCCAGGCCGAGCCCATCCTGAGGGTGCCGAAATCCCCTTCATACGGGGCGACGAAAAGGCGGTCGCCCGCGGGCGTCGTGGACAGATACCAGTATGTTCCGTCGATCTCGTGCATCGCCATCAGACGGTCCGAAAGCATCCCGCGAGGCAGGGACGAGGCGTTATTCCGGGAACGCAGTTCAAGCCAAGTCTCCGGTCGGTCCCAACGCGTCCCCAGAGGATAGCCGTTCGACATGGTAACGTCGAAGTGTCTGACGCCAATCGTGATCCGACCCCTGTACGCCTTCGTTGCCACGAACCACAGCATCGCGTAGCCTTTGTCGGAGACGGTCAGGCGAGGCATCGTTTCTATCGCATACGTGTCGTTCGCATCACCGGCGCTCGAAAACGTGACATAGTCGAAACATACCTGCTGTTCAATCCAACTCTGGGTAAGCGTCGCACCTTCCGCAAGCTCGTCCAGCGGAGTCAGCGTACGTTCGTCGGACAAATCGGTATCCCGGTTCAGATCGATGTACAGCCGGTCGTATCCCGCGCCGGTCCCGCCGGATTCATCGAGCGCGAAATGATACAGGGCGCCCGACTGGTAATCGCCGAAGTTCATGTCCACGCGCAGTTGGCCGTAGTGGGGCTTGTCGGAAGAGAACGCCGGGTACGTCACATCACCGGCCGCTTCGTTCGTGCACGGGCAATGGTGAGCACGCCCCAGGTTGAATCCTGACACCTCTTCCAGCTCGAACGCCTGCATCCCCTCTGCACTCTTGCGGCCCAACGTCACTGTGGCCACCAGCAGAAGGAACACGGCGAGGCCGCGCTGACGCTTCACTATGTTCACTCCGGTGCCTTTCTCAATCGCGGTGCACGGTGAACGACCGCGTGCCTGTCACGGTTCCGTAGAGTTCGAGTGTATCGTAGGTTACACTGATCGTCAGCGTTTCTTCGTCGCCGTCGATTTTCAGCTCTTCCGGCACTCGCCACGAGTACCCGCACGTGCCGTCTCACCCAAA
>JAFGCA010000028.1 GCA_016932895.1 Sedimentisphaerales bacterium
AGCCCGGTGGTGGCGAAGATGGCGCTCGACCAGGGGCTGGCGACGGGGCGGACCGTGGGCGACATCTATGCCTGGGGGGCGGCCGGCAGCATCGCCGGGACGTTCCTGGCCGGCTTCTTCCTGATCGCGACTTTCGGCACGGTGACAATTATCTGGGCCGTCGGTGCGGCCATGCTGGCGGCGGCGATCCTGTATTGGGCCAGTTGCTGGACCCTGCACCTGTGGGCGGCGGGCTTCGCGGCGCTGGCTGCCATGGGGATGGCGCCCGGCGAGTGGGCCACGGAGGTTGGTGTCGCGGCGCACCTGCGGGAGAAGCCCGACCCGAGCGTCCTCTACGAGGACGAGACGCCGTACTGCCGCGTGGCGGTCCGACAAGTCTCCGAGAAGCCCGACCGACGGGCGTTCATGCAGGACAAGCTCAAGCACAGCGAGATCGTCATCGGCAAGGTCACCGACCTGCAATACTTCTACACGCGGATCTACGCCGGCCTGATGCACGAACTGGGCAAGACGAAAGAGAAGCTTTCGATGCTGGTGATCGGGGGCGGGGGCTACGCCTTTCCCCAGTATCTCCAGGCGGCCCGGCCCGACAGCAGCGTGGAGGTCGTCGAGATCGACCCCGGCGTGACCCGGGCGGCAACCGAGGCCTTCGGGCTGCCCCGAGATACGACGATCCGGACGATTACGATGGATGCGCGGAACTACGTCGATCGGCTCCTGCGCCGGCAGCGCACCGGCGAGCCCGAGAAACGCTATGATTTCATCTACGAGGACGCGATCAACGATTACTCGGTGCCGTTCCAGCTCGTCACGCAGGAGTTCAACGACAAGATCGCCCGGCTCCTGGCCGACGACGGGCTCTACATGGTCAATCTCATCGACACGTTCGAGAACGGGCAGTTTCTCGGGGCGGTAGTCAATACGCTGGGCCGGACCTTTCCCCACGTTTACGTCATCACGAATCGGGCCAACCTGCCTTCCTTGCGCAACACCTTTGTGGTGGTGGCCGGCCGGCAGGCGTTCGATCCCCGCGCGGCGCTGCGGCGATACAACCGGCACCTGCGTTTCTGGCAGCTCGATGAATCCGAGATGGAGCAGTTGCGTTGGAAGTGCGGCGATGCCGTCTTGACCGACGACTATGCGCCGGTGGAGAACATGCTGGCTCCCGTGGTCCGGCAGAGCGCCCGGGAGATTCTCGCACGCCGGTACCTCGACGAGGCTCAGGAGCTTGAGGCCGGCGAGCAATACGCCGCGAGTATCGCCCGGTACGAACAGGCGGTGGAGCTGAATCCCTCCATGTCGATCAAGGCCTACAACGAGATCGGCATGATGCAGGTGTCGCAGGGCAACCTGGAGGAGGCCGCCGGGGCGTTCGCCCGTGCCGTAGCGTATCACGCCGAAGCCGGTACGCAGGAGACCGCCATCGGCTCGGTCCACATGAACCTGGGCCTGCTGCTGGGCCGGATGAACAAGCCGCAGGAGAGCCGCGAGCAGTTGAAGCAGGCGGTCAAGTGGTTTCGCATCGAGCTGGAGGAAGACCCGGACGAGGCCGTGGTCTGGGATCGGCTCGGTGATACGTTGGCCACGCTGGGCGATCTCAAGGGCGCTTCGGACGCCTTTGCCAAGGCGGTGGCTGTCGAGCCGGCCAATCCTGCTCTGTATTCCAAGCTGACCCGGGCTCTGGAGTTTCAGCGGCGGTATGATGAGGCCCTCGATGCCGCGCGCCGGCAGATGCAGTTGCTGCGTGAGAGCGGTCAGGAGGAGGCGGCCGCGCAAGTACGCCAATATGTCGAGATTCTGGAGTACAAAAGGGTCAAGCAGTCTCCGTAGGGCGGCATTATTCGTCCGGCACCTTGCGGAAGGTCAGGAGCTTGTTTTCGCCGTACGTGGCGTCCGTGGCGAGTTTGAAGGTCTGCCCTTGCGGCGTGCGGGCCGTGTAATCGGTGAAGGTCGTCCATTCCGCTTGCCAGAGCCCCTCGGCCGGCGCGACCGTGCCGGCAAAGATATCGGTGCTCTTGCCCTCCAGCGTGTTCTCGCCCATCTCGACGCGCACGTAGTCCATGCTGATCCTGACGGTGAGCTCTTGCGTGCCGGGGGTGTAATAGACCGACCATAGACCGGGATCGAAGACGCCCTGGCCTCCGGATCGTGTCGGGACCGTTGTCCTTGCCCCGGGGCGGATCTCGACACGGCCCATGCTGATGACCGCCGCCGAGACGCGGCCGTCAGCCTCGAAGACCAGTTGCCACCCGTCGCGGTCGGCTTGCCAGCGTCCGCGCAGCGCCTCCGGAAACGGCTCGCCGCCTTCGATGACCACCTTCACGTCGCCCGCCGCGCCGTCGAGCCCGCTACGGCAGCCGCCGGACAGCCATATCAACGATCCACACAACGTCAGAGAAACGATCAGCCGCATACGCCAAATCCTTTTGTCACCGGCTTCAATGGAGAACCACTCGTACGGATTACGAAAAATCTCTTCTAAGGTGAGACTTTGTCATCCTGAGCGCAAGCGAAGGGATGACACACCACGCACAAATTCATCAGAATCCGCACAGCAGCGTAACGCCGTCGCCGGTTTCCCACAATAGAAAAAGAGAGGCGGGCCCGCAGGCTCGCCTCCCTTGTATTCGGTTATCTGTTGGTGTTGCAGCGGCGTGTTAGCTGCGACGCCGACGCAGGAACAGACCGCCCAGGCCGAGCAACGCAATGGTCATCGGCTCGGGGATCACGTTGACGGTCGCGCTGTCCAGAAGCGTTACACCGTCGCTGTCATACAGACCGAGGACACTGCTGCCTTCGCTGATGCCGACGATGTTCACCTGGATGTGGTCGCCGGCCACAATCGGATTGGCCGGATCGAGGCTGCTGACCGTGAACGTGTACCAACCGGGCTCGTCGACGTAGAGTTCCATGGTCGATTGCCCGGCCGTGTCGCCGGCGGCGGTAAATACCGGGGCGCCGTCGTAGTCGGCCACCGCCTGGTTGGTAATTTGCAGCCAACCCGAGTACGCGCCATCGTCGCTGTTGTTCACCAGAATGGCGATAGACTCGCCGATATTGATCGGGTCGGTGGGGACATCCACCAGCGTCAAGGCGGCGTTCGCCCCGGAAGCCACTGCTAAAACCAGCGTCAAAACCACTAACTTTTTCATCATCTTACTCCTTCCGTTTACTAACGCGCCATGCGATCATCGGGCGCGAACCAACCCCCTACGGTTCCAAGGTTCCGCCGCAATCGCCGGGGATACCAGGACCGTCCGGGTCCTCTTTGACCAGCCAATTGGCGATCAGGACGTTCAGATCGGTGGGGCCGACGCGGTAGAAACCGGTCTTGTCGTTGCCGTCCAGGTCGCGGGCAAAGTCGGCGCAGATACCGTTCTCGATCGAGTCGATACCGAGACCGTCGGGGGCCTCTTTGACTTGCCAGGCGGCGATCAGGACGTTGAGATCGGCCGTTCCGACGTAGTGGAAACCGGTCTTGGCGTTGCCGTCGATCTTGCCGTCGGCGTCACCGTGACATTGTCTCGGATACGCCCAGCAGGCGGGCTTGCCGACCGCGACCCACTCGTCGTAGTCCGGATGTCCCGGGGGCAGCAGGTCCGGGTCGCCACCGACCGCGATTTCGGTCGCCTGGGCCAGATCCACCGTGGCCGCGACGTCGGGATCGGTCAGCACGACTCCGCCGCGTGCCTCATTGAGCGTTACCGTCAGATCGGATTCGCCGCTGAGAGTCAGCTTGCAGAGCAGGCCGCTGTTGGGCGGGGCGTTCGGCGAGCTGTCGTCGGTGGGGTAGTAGAGGGCGCCCATCTCGATCGTGATGCCGGTGGTGCCCAGTCCGCCGAGTGCGCCGGGATCGCAGGGATCGGCCACGGGCGTGTAATCATTCACGTCCCAGTCGGCGACCTCGCCGGTGTCGGCGTCCACGGTGATGTAGCGGCCGAAGTTGGCGGGGAAGATTCCGTAGCC
>JAFGCA010000161.1 GCA_016932895.1 Sedimentisphaerales bacterium
CAAACACGAACCCCAAAAAAACAACTCCGTGCCTGCAATCTGCCGTCTTGTATGCTTCAGACTACTCATAAAAGGGCCAAACACCAGTGTACGGTAAACTGTACAGTAAAACGCGCTTGCATGACACAATCCTTGCGGTCACAGAAGCGCAGCCCCTGAATCGGAACCCGGTTTGGGAGAAGCTCCGCGCCCATCTGATCAAATGGGCCTCGGCGATTCAAGGTAGACCCGGGGGATGGTTGACGGCCAGGCCCAGGCTGAATTGCGGATTCCCGAGTGATAAGATGGCCGGGTCAATCAGGAGGAGAATCCTGCCGTGAAAGACGTTTCTATAATGGGAGCGGCCGTCATGTGCCTGATGGCGACTGTGGCGCAGGCGCAAGTTGCGCCGGCGGAGATGATCGAGATGCGGAAGTGGGTGGGCGCGAAGTTCGAGAATGTCGCCCAGACAGAGCCTTCGGGAAGTCTCACGATACTCGAACATTTTGATGTTGTCTGGCGGAACTGCCGCGTGGACCGCCCCCTTAGGCTCGGGGTAAGCCAATATCGTCGCGGCCTCTTCACGCATGCCCCCAGCGATGTGCTGGTGAAACTGCCCGGGGCGGGCCGGGAGTTCACCGCCTGGGTCGGTGTCGACACCAATAGTCAAACGCACGGTGGCCGTGGCAGCGTGGTATTCACGGTTGCCCTGGGGGAGGCGGAGGAGGTCTTCACCTCGCCCGCGTTGTGCGAGGGCATGGCGGCTATGCCCGTCCGGGTCGACCTCGGCGGCGCGGCGGCGTTCCGCCTCAAGGTTGGCGATGCCGGCGATGGGATAAGTTGTGATCAGGCCGTCTGGTGCGACGCCAGAGTCGAGCTGGCCGATGGCCGCGTACTTTGGCTCGGCGACCTGCCGATTGTGGAAGGACAGGAGGGGGCCGAGTACACGCAGGAGCCACCTTTCTCGTTCGCGTGCGGCGACAAGACCTTCGCCGAGCTACTGCCGGGTTTCACCAAGACCTCGGCCACGACACGCCTCGATGATGCGCGGATTCAACATGAGATCTGTTATCTAGACCCGGAGACCGGCCTCGAAGTGCGGTGCGCCGCCGTAGAGTACCTCGACTTTCCTACGGTCGAATGGACGCTCTACTTCAAGAACACGGGCGCCAAGGACACGCCGATCATCTCCGACATTCAGGCGCTCGATACGGGCTTCAACCGGCTGGAAGATGAGGTCTACGCCAGATTCGCGCGGCCTGGCGAGTTCATCCTGCACCACCACACCGGCAGTATCTGCACGCAGCACGACTACGAGCCCCACGAATCCGTTCTGAAACCGAAGGAGACCAAGCAACTCGCATCCGTCGGCGGGCGTGGTAGTAACGGTGAGTTCCCCTATTTCAACATCGAATGGCCCGGCGAAGGCGTTATTGCCGCCGTTGGATGGCCCGGCCAATGGCGCGCGGCCTTCACCCGCGACGAAGGCACCGGACTTCGCGTGGCCGCGGGCCAGGAATTGACGCACTTCACGCTGCACCCCGGGGAGGAAGTGCGTTCGCCCCTCGTCGTCCTCCAATTCTGGAAAGGCGATCGAGTGGACGCGCAGAACACGTGGCGCCGTTGGATGATCGCGCATAACGCCCCGCGTCCCGGCGGCCAACTCCGCCCGGCGCATCTTGCGGGGTGCTCCTCCCATTTCTTCGGCGAAATGGTCACCGCCGACGAGGCCAGCCAGTTTCAATTCATTGACCGGTACGTGGAAGAGAGGATTCCGATCGATTATTGGTGGATGGACGCGGGCTGGTACGTCAACGCGTCCGGCTGGCCCAACACGGGCACCTGGGAAGTCGATACGAAGCGGTTCCCGCGCGGCCTGCGGGCCATCACCGACCATGCCCGCGCCAAGGGTATCGAGACCATCTTGTGGTTCGAACCCGAGCGCGTTACGCCCGGAACGTGGCTCTACGAGAAGCATCCTGAGTGGCTGCTCGGCGCGGACGGTGGGACCAAACTTCTTGACCTGGGCAATCCCGAGGCATGGACGTGGCTGGTCAACCATATCGACCAGCTTCTGACGGACCAGGGTGTTGATCTCTACCGGCAGGATTTCAATATGGACCCGCTCAATAACTGGCGCAATGCGGACGCTCCCGACCGCCAAGGCATCACGGAGATCCGACACGTCACCGGGTATCTCGCCTTCTGGGACGAGCTGCTCCGGCGTCGCCCCGGTCTCCGGATCGACACATGCGCCAGCGGCGGCCGCCGAAACGATCTCGAAACACTTCGCCGTTCCGTTCCGCTGTGGCGCAGCGATTACATTATGGAACCCATCGGCACGCAAGGCTGTACCTACGGCATCTCCTCCTGGATTCCCTTCCACGGCACGGGCGTGAAAGAGCCGGATGCGTACCTGTTCCGCAGCATGATGACGCCCTATCCCAATTGCCTGTGGGACGCGCGCCGCCTAGACCTCGACTACGACGAACTGCGCCGGTTGACGTCGCAATGGAAGCTCGTTGCACCCAACTATGCGGGCGATTTCTATCCCCTCACGGCATACAGTCTCGACAGGGACGCCTGGATTGGCTGGCAGTTCGACCGGCCGGAGGCGGGGGAGGGCATGGTACAGGTCTTTCGCCGCGAGGAGAGCATCTACCGGGCCGTCGACCTCGTCCTACGTGGCCTGGAGCGATCAGCCCGCTACACGATTACTGACCTTGACGCCCCGGGCGCGCCGTGCGAGATGACCGGCGGCGACCTGATGGACAAGGGCCTCCCCGTCGAGATCGGCGCACGCCCCGGAGCGGCGCTCTTCACCTACAAGCACATTGTTCAGGATGCGGCAGGCAACAGCAACCCGGGAGTCAACGCCATGACACCGATCGGTTTGGGCGAAATCGAGATCGCCGGCGAGATCGGGCGGCGGCTCGATATCACCGTCAACAACAATCTGCTCGCGCTGGACACCGAGAACGTGTTCCTTGTTCCGTTTCGCCAGCGGAACCAGGAGTCGGGGTACATCGGCCTCGGCAAGCTGATCGATGCGACCGTGCATTTCGCCGCGTACACCAGGGATGAAGAGGTCCTCGCGCTGAAGAACCATCTTGTCGCGGAGGCGATCAAGACCCAGGAACCGGACGGGTACATCGGTATCCTTGTGCCGGGAAACCGCCTGTGGGGCGTCTACGACATCCACGAAATGTCGTATCTCGTCCTGGGCTTGACTAACGACTACGCGTACTTTGGCGAGCAAGCGTCTCTTGCGGCGGCGAAGAAACTGGCCGATTTCATCATCACGCGCTGGTCGGCGGAGCCGTCTCGATATCCGAATACGGGCAAGCGGGCCAATATGTACGGTGTGACCACCGGCCTGGACGGGGCCTTGCTGACGCTCTTCGAGCAGACGAAGGATCAACGCTACCTGGATTTCTGCACCACATCCGAGTTGTACAGGTTGCCGGAATGGAACTCGACCATCAAGATGGACGAACCTGGCAAGCCTTACCATATGGATGATGAACGGCACGCCTATATCTTCATGGCCCTGTGTGTAGCGCAATTGCAGCTGAACACTCTCCAAGCCGACACGAAACTGTTGAAACAGGCGCAGCAGGCACTGGATTTTCTGACCCGTCAGGATGGCCTGTTGATTTCGGGATCATGCAGTCTGCAGGAGGCGTGGCACGACAACCAGGTGGGCAGTGGGAACGTGAGCGAGAGCTGCGCCACGGCTTATCTGACACGTATGATGGACCGCATGCTTCGGTTGACGGGCGATTCGCGATTCGGCAACGTGATGGAACGGGCTGTCTACAATGCGCTGTTTGCCGCGCAAGCGCCGGACGGCCGCCAACTCCGCTACTTTTGTGCTCTGGAGGGCAATCGCACCTATTTCGATCGCGACACGTTCTGCTGCCCCAACAACTGGCGGCGAATCGTGGCCGAGTTGCCGGCCATGGTCTACTACCGGTCGAACGACGGCCTGGCCGTAAACCTCTACACGCCGTCCACGGCAACCGTCGATCTGGGAGGCGGCCGTAGCGTCACGATCCGGCAAGAGACGGACTACCCCACGTCGGGACTAGTCAAGCTCGTCATTGACCCCTCGGAGGCGATGGAATTCCCTCTGCTACTGCGCATTCCGAGTTGGTGCCCGAAAGCCACACTGGTCATCAACGGCCAGACACCGGTCGAGGCCTCCCCCGGTGAGAGTCTCCACGAGATTCGCCGTGTCTGGAAGCCGGCAGATTCCGTTACGCTCGACATGCCCATGCCGTGGCGATTGATTCGCGGCCGCAAGTCGCAAGAGGGACGAGCGGCCTTGATGCGCGGTCCGGTGGTGTACTGCATTGGGGCCGCCAACAACGCGGAATTGCTCGCGAAGTACCCGAAGCCGGGCGACCTGATCCTCGATGCCGCCTCGCTCGGCACACCAGCCGCCGACAAATCGGTCCGCCCCGGCGGAATGAAGGTCTTGGCCAAGGCATGGCCGCCGGAGAGCGAGCCCAGTGAGGCCCCGCCGCTGGAAGTGGTATTGACCGAATTCGTCGATCCGAGTGGTGTGACCACCTATTTCCGCCTAGCCAATCTGAACGGGACGGTCAATGATGAACTCACGAATGGAGGGTCGTGAAGTAGCGACTGTTCCTGAAAACGGCCTCTGAGTTCGGGCTGTTACTCGGGCCGGCACTTACCAGAAGCCTGGAGATGGTTACGTGTCCTTCGGGCTCACTAAGAAGCCTCTGAATGCCTTTCTGTCTTTCACCGGGGGCGCGAGAATGTATCCACGTTTGCTCGATTATGATTCTGAGCATGTCATCAGCTCAGTTGGTAAGAGGCGGGAGGGGGATTCAGGTCAGATTCAGGGCGTGAACCGGCGAAAGCAGTGGGACGCTGCTCTCACCCAATCGGACAAGGCTGCAAACGATGGAGTCGACTGATGGCTCGGCCTGTGCCCCCATCGCGGCTGCAGAATGGCGCAGAGGAAGAGCCAGCTTGTCACTTTGGTGAGTGGGTCCTGGAAGACTGACTCGCGGTCGTCTACTCTAGTTGTGGAACCGGCCATCAAGGAGATCAAGCGCGAAACACACTGCTGCGTTGCGCATCCTCCCAGTTGCCGTGTTGTTCTTGGGGGTCCTCACCCTTCTCGGGACATACTCGGAATCGTCTGCTGCCGCGTCCGAGCTCCCCGAGACGTCTACGGAGTGGCGCAACGATCCCGCAAGCCTGGACGCGACACGGCTCATCAACGATTCCTACCGGCACATGCCGTTCAGTCGCGAATTCGAGGACGTCCTTGACGTTCCACCGATTCGTATCGATTGGACTGTGGGTCCGAACACGCCCGTGTGTTGGAAAGACGGTGTCGCCGGTCTCATCGGCGAGGAGATCGTCTTGGTCGGGGGGTTATGGATGCCACAGCGGGCCAATCTGGCTTACGCGTATCACGTCCCTACACAGACCTACACCGAGATCCCCGCGCCACCGGTACCGCCCCAGTACACGCAAGGCGCCTGCGACGGCAAGGCCATCTACATCGTCGGCGGGCGCGGTTCCGGGCGGGCGGTCTACAAGCTAGGTCGCGATGCGACGAATGGCTGGGTCTACGAAGAACTTACACCGCTACCCGACGCCGAAGGGGACGGCCGGTGGCTTGCCTCGGTTGGACTGGTTCCGGGGAAATGGCTGTTCCTCGTCGCGGGCCACCCTACGGGCAAGGCCATGGAACAGCGCGATTCCGGCGCGTTGGTGGATTATCGCCTCCGTCTTGACGGTTCCGACGCCGGCTGGGAACCCATGGCCACCTATCCCGGGGGAACGCGCGCACTCGTCATGGCCGCCGTGGTCCAGGGCAAGCTCTACGTATTTGGCGGCTCACAGACGGAACCGACGATGCGGGCCAACTTCCTCGAGGTTAACAAGAAGTACGGGTTGCGTGTCCCGTACAACGGCGTGCCCAATTACCGCGATGCCTACCGGTACGACCCGGAGAGCGATTCCTGGCAGGTCCTGCGTTCGACGCCCTTCCCTGTGCCCGCTGGCTGCGCTGTGCCCATCGACGAGCGTTTCATCCTGCTGATGGGGTCCTCCGATACGCGCTGCTACCGCGTCGGCAAGACCCAAGGGCGGCAGGACCCCTTCTGGACCGGGTACGGCGACCGCATTCTCTGTTACGACCTCGTCGAGGATAACTACAGCCATGTCGGCGTCATGCCGTACGGCGTCGCGACGTCGCCCTGGGTATACAACGGCCAACGCTTCTATAGCTTCGGCGGTGAACCCTCGCACGGATATGATGAGAACACCGAGAACGTCCTGCAGATAGGGACGGTCACCTGGGAGCCCCCGAGGTGAGCCTGCGCCACGGGACGCCTGACGGGATGGCCCTTGGCGTCTCTTCCCCCAAGTGGCGGCAAGGCTTGCGCCACGTTTGAGGTGTGTGGAACTGTGTCCGCGGCGCCCTTCATTCCTCCACGAGCAGGAACCGCCCAATTCCGCCGCCCGCCTTGATGCCGAGCGGG
>JAFGCA010000162.1 GCA_016932895.1 Sedimentisphaerales bacterium
CCCGCCGGCGCGCCGGATCGCTCTCGTCCCGCGCCAGTTCCAGCGCCCTCTCGGCGTGCCGCTGGGCGAAGGCGATAATCGCATCGGCGCAAATCTCCATCGCGCGATATTCCTGGTCCTTGTCGTAGGCGCGCGGGTCGTTGAGATAGTCGAGCTTGCTGCGGTTCTCCGCAATGTCCTGTTTGAAGTCCAGCATGCCACGGCGGTAAATCTTGTCGTCCAGGATGGCGTGGCCGGGGGCCCGCTGCTCCATAAACTCGGTGAAGACGCCCGCCTTGAACGCCCGCTGCCAGGCCGGCTCCATCGCGGCAAAGACCTTTTCGCGCATCGTCTTGCCCGACCAGAAGGGAATGATCTTCTCCTCGTAGGTCTGTTTCGCCTCGTCGCTGACCTGGAACTGCGTCTTGTTCCGCGTGCTGAGGATGCGAAAATCCTCCAGGTCGTGGCAGCACAGTTCCGGGTACGTCGGCGTGGCCTTCGGAGCCGGGCCGCGCTCGCCCACGATGAGCTCGCCGGCGTTGATGCACACCGTCTTGTTCTCCAGGATATACTTGAAGGCCAGCGCCCGAGACACCGGCGCCGATTCGCGCATGGGAACGTCGCTGTTGTAGAACTCCGTGACCAGCTCTGCCCGGCCGGTCGAGATATAGGGCCGGGTTCCCACACTCTCTTCGCGCAGCTTTGCCACTCGCTCGTTCATCTTTTATCCACCTGTCTTGACCTCGAATCCATAGCTTCTGAGGGTATCGGCAATTTCCTGCATGGCGTCGTCACTGGCCGGCGGGGCCCGCATCAGCTCGACGTCTCCGTTGAGCCGGACCGCCTTGTCCAGCCCTCCCGGATTATACGGCAGAATGTCGATGCGGCGAACCGTTTTCAGCGACCGCACGAATTCGGCGGTTCGCTCGATATTGCCGCTATCGTCGTTGAAGCCGCCGATGACGGGTATGCGGATCATGACGTTCTTGCCGGCTGCCGCCAGTCGCCTGATGTTCCCCAGTATCTCCTCGTTGCCGACCCCGGTATAGCGCCGATGCGCCTCGGCGTCCATGTGTTTGATGTCGCAGAGAAACAGATTCACCGCCTGCGATACGCTGTCAATCACGTCCGGTTCGGCATAACAGGTCGTATCGACCGCCGTATGGATGCCCCGGGCCCGGCATTCGGCCAGCAGGGCCCGCAGAAACTCGGGCTGCATCAGCGGCTCGCCCCCGGAGAACGTCGCGCCCCCGCCCGACTCGTCGTAGAAGATCACGTCCTTCTCGATCTCCGCCATGACCTCGGCCACCGTCATCCGGCTGCCGATAATCTCCCGGGCCCCGCCGGGACAGGCGGGAATACAGGTCCCGCACGAGACGCATTTCTCTGCGTCCGTCACGGGCCCGTCGCCGAGCATGGCAATCGCGTTTTCCGGGCAGGCCTCCACGCACTGGCCGCATTGGACGCACCGGTTGTGCCGCAGGCTCAGCTCGGGCATTGCCCGCCAGCTCTCCGGGTTATGGCACCACCGGCACCGCAGGGGACAGCCCTTGAAAAACACCGTCGTGCGAATGCCCGGCCCGTCGTGAATTGCATACTTCTTGATATCGAATACGTACCCGCTGTGGGGGGCTGGAGGCTGGCCGCTGGAGGCTGGAGGATTTCCTCCCCTCTCCGGGCCAGGCCTCGGCGCGGCTCGTTCACCAATAAAATGTCGTTCCTTCGAATCCGTCACGAATACTGCCTGAGAAAAAAACTACAATTTCTGCCCCGCCTTAGAGAATACACAAATCCCCCCCCCAATACAACCCCCCGCCAGCCCCCCCTTCGCAAACACCAGTGACGCCTCAAGAAGTGATACCACCACTAACGCGTCCCCGTCAAACCGCATGGGACAGACCGAAACCATGACTCTCGTCATGGCGGAGCCGACGTGGAAACCCATCTGTTGCCCGCCTCACTCCTCGACAATCCCCCCGCCGCCACCCTCGCCCAACACATCATAAGCCACGGAACCGTCACTGCGACCAGCACTTTCCGCTTAATGGTTGACTGCGCCCAATACTCCACAGACTGATTCATGATCTTCGAAGACCATGAGTGTCGCCGTGCAGCCCAAGATGCTATGTCTTTCGCCTCTTCGCCAATTTTCTCACTTTCCAAAGGAAATAGAAGTCGTCCTGCTGAACGGTTTTTTCTGCATCTCCAAGTGCCATCAGTCTCTCAAGAAATGTTGAACCGAACGAGGCAATCCCGATTGTCTGAGCCAATTGCGCTATCTCCGCTGGTATCAGGCCGCTCAGAAGACCGAATGAGATCGCTCCTACCATGCCAGCAAGTGGTCTCGCCGTGGCGCTGACGAGATCCTGCTTTGACCTTTTCACTTTCTGGTCGAGCCTTGCTAACTCGGGTGCCAGCACATCACCGTACAGTTCCCGGGCTACTTTGGCAGAAAGTCCGCGCTTCTGATCTCCGTACTCCGAAAGCACCCTGTTGAAAGCAGAACGAAATCGCACGAAGCTCTCTGCCTCTCGCTCGCGTAACTTGGAAAGCTTGCTGACAGGAACGTCAATCACAAAAGGGACAAGAGCAGTCAGGTGTTTCATTGCGATTGCATTTCTCCGTTCCAGCGCTATGTCACCTGAGGCTTTGTTCAAAAAGACAAGCTCCAATTCCTTGTTTGTGAGAAAGGATGCCTTCAGACACCGGTTCATGATGGCGTGGTAGGCCACACTGTGCACAACCTTACCGGCCAAATCATGGTGAATCTTCAGTGCCCTAATCATCGTCTTGGACAGCTTTACTTTCGCGCCCTTTGAAAGCTGCGCCATGATCCTGGGCCTAGCCTGGAAAGGGCGAGGTACTTCATTATACACCACGACCTGCCCGCATTCAGAATACGGTTCTGGACACGATACCTTGATCACTATCCATCTTCCTTTCTGGACGGCCGTCGGAACAACACTGTCCAAGAACTCGTCGGCAAGGTCGTTCCACGCATGATGGAACTCTCGCCCACATTTTGAGCCAAATCCCAATGCCTGTCCCAAACAGTTCGGACAGAGCCTTTTCTCCGAAGCGAGGATTAAAAGACGTTGCGCCAACAACGGGGCGATGTGGAGGATGAGCGCTATATCATCATGTAATGTCATTCTCAAATCGTCTATCGAGCGTTCCCTTCTGTGCTCATAGTCACAGAAGAAGTTGCGCACGAACACGCGATCACTATAGAATGCCGCGAAACGCGCGAGGCTATCAAGACGGGTTCTTCGACACTCCAAGAACTCGCAGTCGTCACGCCCGCCTCCCAATGAAATGGACGCACAGTGTGTAATGGGCGGGTTTAGCACGCTCTCTTCAGGAGACGGTGTCAAGGAGGCGAGGTCCTCGGCAATATTTAGGATTTTGCTTTTGGAAAGGCACCTGATCTGCTCATCATTCACGGTTCCCCCTCCGATCAAACCTTTGCGCCCCATATGCTCTAGAAATCTATCCATTGTCCAACGCTCCTCAGGCGACCCAAGACCCCCACTTATTCTCCCTGTCTTGTCTCAATAACCAGGAATAGCCAGCTAGTCTCTAATTATCCTGTCTGGCTTACCTCCCTGCGTTCCCACTTGCGTGGGCACCCCACTCATTTGGCCCTCTACAGGACTACGGCCTTACGACGTTTATCGGGGCCGTGTGAAACTGGCAACGACAATCACCGTTTTCGGCCCAATCTCTGTCTCCTCGGACCCCTGAACACGAGACGACCCATCTGGCCTTGAAGTCGATGTTTTCATGCCGATTCGGCGCGCGGCACGCCGAGGAGGTTGGCCTGCACGGACTCTGCGATGGTATCGCGGAGAAACTCCCTGGCGTTGAGAATAACGAACCTCTCCGCCTTGACGCGGTCCAGGCAACATCCACTGAACATCGTTCCTTCTCGCGACTCCGAACGACCATACATCTGCCATAAGTATAGCCGATTAGAGAAATAGGGTCAATGCGACAGTATACGATTGTCCGGCTGCGCGGATCTGAAATCGAGAGACCGGCGTCCGCTGGGTCATGTCCCTCTGCGATTCCAGTTTTCGCTTGACGGGGCCATAGCTATCTGATATATAAAGATCAAATAGGACACACTCTCGATAGGAAGCAGGAAATCGAGAATCATGGCGAGCGAAGCAAACATCACACAACCCAGACCAGACGTTAGCAACGGCCGCGAATCCATGGCCCGCCGGCTGCGCGGGCTCCGGGCGGACGTTGTGCCAAACGAACCCAATCTGCGTTGCCGGCAGCGGCAAGGCCCGACACCGGAGGAGTCCCTCCGGCCTACCGGATCGTGTCAAACAAAGCCAATCTGCTTGCCGGGCGGGTGGCGGCCGAGGCCCCCGCCGTGTCAAACGAACCCAATTTCTGCGTTTTTGGCCTGGAAACGGGAGTGGCGATCAAAAACGAAGCCAATTCGCCCGGGCCCAGGTGGCCCCGGGAAAGCCGAAACTCAAAACAAGCGCAAGAAGCGAATGGCCCAAACACGCAGGAAACGCAAAACAAAGCCAATTGGGCCTGCGCCACGTGCGGCAGAGACCACCGGTCGGGCAGGCGCGCCAAACGAACCCAATTTCTGCGTTTTGAGGCTGGAAATTGGGGTGGCGGTGAAAGAAGGAAGCCAATTTCCTCCGTCTTGGCCTGGAAATGGACGCGGTGGCGGAAACGAAACCAATCTGCGTTGCCGGCAGGGTCGAGACCGAAGGCGAGAGCCATTCCTGCAGCCTACAGCCTCCGGCCTCCAGCCTCTCCCCGTGTCAAACGAACCCAATTTCACCGAGGCGGAGGAGAAATGCCATGCTAAGGTGTTTACACATAAATGCTTACGAGTACACTGGGGCATTGTCGGCGTCATGATCGAGAGCCGGATGGAACGAAACCAGGCACGAAGGTTGGAATTGGGAGGACCGTATCATGAGAATGTGCAGGGGTTTGTGGGCATTGACGGTCGCGGTCGCTGTCGGAGGTTGTGCGATGGCCGGGGGCAATGATCCGAGTTCGGGATCGATCAAGCAGGCGGGGCTGATCTTCCCGCTGGAGGGCCGACCGACGCCGGGCTGCCACGCCTCGACGATCGAGCAAACGACCGCCGGGCAGATCGTCGCGGCCTGGTTCGCCGGCGCCGACGAGGGCGAGGACGACGTGGGGATCTGGGTCTCCCGCCTCGAAAACGGCACGTGGTCGCGCCCGGTCGAGGTCGCCAACGGCGTCATGTCGCCCCAGAAGCGCTATCCCTGCTGGAATCCCGTGCTGTTTCAGCCCAGAAACGCCCCGCTGGTGCTGTTCTTCAAGGTGGGACCGACACCCGATGGATGGTGGGGAGAGATGATGATCTCGACCGACGAGGGCAAGACCTGGACGAGCCGCCGGCGGCTGCCGCCGCACGTGATGGGGCCGATCAAGAACAAGCCGATCCAACTCGACGATGGGCGGGTCCTCTGTGGCTCCTCCAGCGAACACGAAGGCTGGCAGGCGCACGTGGAAATCACGAGCGACTCGCGCGACTGGTCGGTGGTGGGTCCCCTTAACGACCCCTCGAAAATCTCGGTCATTCAGCCGACGCTTCTGACCTATCCCGACGGCCGGGTGCAGATGCTCTGCCGCACGCGCCGCGAGCGCTTCATCGCCCAGTGCTGGTCCAAGGACGGCGGAAGAACCTGGGGCGAGATGACGGCTACCACCCTGCCCAACCCGAACTCGGGAATCGATGCGGTCACCCTCGCCGACGGCCGGCAGTTGCTGGTCTTCAACAACGTCCCGCGGGGCCGGACCCCGCTGAACGTGGCGATCTCCACCGACGGCAAGCAGTGGGACGTCGTCGAGACGTTGGAGACGCAGCCGGGCGAATATTCCTACCCCGCCGTGATCCAGACGGCCAACGGCCTGGTCCACATCACCTACACGTATCGCCGCCAGAGCATCAAGCACGTCGTGCTGGACCCGAAGGCGCTGTAGCGTGACATCGGCGCAAGCGTCCCACGACACCTGCGTCAAAACTGGAAATTCTTTTCGGAGAAGCACGCCATGTCAAAGACCGACCGATTGAGCCGCCGACGTTTCCTGGGACACATGGCCGCGGCAGCGGCGTGGCCTTGTTTGAGCCCGCTGTCTCGAACCGGCGCTGCGCCGTCTCCCTTGGCCCGCAGGCCCAACATCGTCTTCATTCTCGCCGACGATCTCGGCTGGAAAGACCTCGGCTTCATGGGCAGTGCCTACTACGAGACGCCGAATCTCGACAAGCTGGCCGGCCAGGGCGTGGTCTTCACCAGCGCCTACACGAACGGCCCGAACTGCGCCCCGACGCGCGCGAGCCTGATGTCGGGACAATACACCCCGCGTCACGGTATCTACACGGTGGGCAGCTCCGAGCGGGGACAGGCCAAACATCGCAAGCTCATCCCGACACCCAACCAGACCACGCTGGACGCCGAGGTCGTGACATTGGCCGAGGCGATCAAGGGCGCCGGCTACGTCAGCGCCAGCATGGGCAAGTGGCACTTAGGCAACGACCCGGAATTAGGGCCGCTCGGACAGGGTTTCGACCTCAACGTCGGCGGCTACGAGGCCGGGGCCCCCAGGAGCTATTTCAGCCCGTACCGCAATCCGGAGCTGGCCGACGGACCCAGAGGCGAGTACCTCACCGACCGCCTCACCGACGAGGCCCTGAAGTTCATCGAGGCTCATCGCAGCGAGCCGTTCTTCCTGTACCTGCCCCATTACGCCGTGCATACCCCGCTCCAGGCGAAGAAGGAGCTGACGGAGAAGTACGCACAGAAGGCCCCGGACAACGGCCAGGGCAACCCGAAATACGCCGCGATGATCGAGAGCCTCGATGCGGGCGTCGGCCGGATCATGGACAAACTGGATGAATTGTCCCTGACAAACAACACGGTCGTGGTCTTCTTTTCCGACAACGGGGGCGTCAAAAACATCACCTCGCAGGCACCGCTGCGCGGCGGCAAGGGCATGCTGTACGAAGGCGGGGTTCGTGTCCCGCTGGCGGTGCGCTGGCCCGGGGTGGTGACGCCGGGACGCGAGTGCCGCGAGCCGGTCATCGGCATCGATTTCTATCCGACCCTGCTCGAAATCGCCGGGGCCACCAGGCCACAGGGGCAAATCCTCGACGGGCGCAGCATCGTGCCCTTGTTGCGCGGCGCGGAGACGCAGGCCCCCCGGGCCCTGTTCTGGCATTTTCCCGCGTACCTGCAAGGCAAGGCCGAGGGCGCGCGCGACGAGCGCTTTCGGACACGGCCGGCCGGAGCGATCCGGCTCGGTGATTGGAAGCTGATCGAGTACTTCGAAGACGGAACCCTCGAACTCTATAACCTCAAGGGCGACATCGGCGAAACCACGAACCTCACCGCCGAGCTGCCCGAGAAAACCAATGAACTGCACGAGAAGCTGATTCAGTGGAGGCAGTCCGTAAACGCTCCCGTGCCCACCGAGCTCAATCCGAAGTACGAGCCGCAGTAACGGCCCCCGCGTGCATTTTGGGAAGCAATTCTGCGCATAATGGGATTGTCTCAAATTCGCCTATGTTCTACAGTCAGGGTAGAATTGCAGCAGAACAGATGCCTGTCTTGTGCATGCTGGGAAGGTGAAGTATGAAGTCCAAGAGACATGGATCGGGTTTTACGCTCATCGAGCTCCTGGTGGTCATCGCAGTGATCGCGGTGCTGATGGGGATTCTGCTGCCCGCCCTCGGCCGAGCGAGGAAACAAGGCCAGGGGGTCGCCTGCCTGAACAACCTCAAGCAGATCGGTTACGCGATGTATATGTATGCCCAGGACAACGACAGCAAGGTACTGCGGGCCGAAGCCCGCATGAACCTTAAGCCGGGCCAAGACCCCGCGTTCTGGGCGACCGCGTACATGGGGTATGTCGGCGGTTCGAAGACCGACGACGTGAGCTACTATTACGAAGTCGACGCCTATGACTGCCCCAGCTATCCGGAACGGGAGCAGACGATCGATTACATCGTCAGCTCGTTCAATTTCCAAAACCCCGAGGGCGAATGCTGGGACCCGACGCCCCTGGCGAACTTCCCCCGGCCGGGTTCGACCATCTACATGGCCGATTATGCGTACCATCAGGTTTCGCCGCCTTTCCAGATGGTCCGCAAGGAGGACGTGCAGGACCCGGAAGCATTCCGAAAGAAGCTCTGGTGGCTGGACGCCTACAAAGCCGCGCACTTGCCGCATGCGGGGGACAACTCGCGACGCATAGCGCGCGATCGCCACGGCAAGAACACCAACTGCCTCTTCGTCGACGGCCATTCGGGCAAAATGAACTCGATGGACATGACCACCTACGACTGGGGCCTGCCCCGAACCTACGATACGCCGTAGCGGTGTTGGCCGAGCCCGGCCTTTACGCCGGCACCCTTGAACGGTACAATGCCTCCGATTCGCGAAACTGGAATGGTTAAGCGTGGAGTGCGTAGCCGGACATGTTCAAGGCGCCGAAGGTCATCCTGCTGATCGCCCCGACGCGGGCGTTCGACCGGGGTCTGCTCCAGGGGATCGCCCGCTACGCCAACGAATACGGCCCGTGGACCTTCTACCGGGAGCCGCCGCACTACCAGGCCATCGACTGGAAGAAGAAGGTCACCGACCGGCTCCGCAGCGGGCAGGTCGACGCGATCATCATGCGCGAGCCCGAGCGGATCGACGAGATCATCCAGTGCCGCGTCCCCGCCATCTGCGCGCCGGTGACGAAACGCACGATCGAAGGATTCGTCAACATCACCATCGACAACGAGTCGGTGGGCCGGCTCGGCGCCGAGCATCTGCTCCACTGCGGTTTCCGGCATTTCGCGTACTGCGGGTTCGAAGGAATCTACTGGTCGGCCAGGCGCGGCGAGGCGTTTCGGCAGCGCATCGCCCAGGCCGGGCATCCCTGCACCATGTACGCGCCGCCGCCGTCGAAGCGCGTCCGGGAGCTCTATGAGAAGGAGCAGCCGCGGCTGGTGGACTGGCTCCAGTCCCTTCCCAAGCCCGTGGGCGTGATGACCTGCAACGACGACCGCAGCCAGCACGTGCTCGACGCCTGTCACGCCGCCCAGATTCACGTGCCCGGCGAGGTGGCGATCATCGGCGTCGACAACGACGAGTTCATCTGCCGGCTGGCCAACCCCCCGCTTTCGAGCATCTGCCTGCATCCGGAGAAGCTCGGCTACCGCGCCGCCCAACTTCTCGACGCCGTCATGGCCGGTCGCAAAAGCGGCGACAACACCGTCGTCGGCGGACCGACCCACGTGATCGCCCGCAGCTCGACCAACATCCTGCTCGTGGAAGACGACGACATGGTCGAGGCCCTGCGATACATTCGCGACCGGTCCGATGAGCCGCTGCAGGTGAACGACGTGGCTACGGCGGTCGGGATGTCACGCCGGACCCTGCAGTACCGCTTCTCCAAGGCCGTCGGCCGGTCCGTCCATTCGCAGATCCTCCGCGAACGCGTCAACCGAATCACGCAACTGCTCGTCGATACCGACCTGACCGTCGCCCAGATCGCGGGCGAGCTGAATTTCTCCAGTCCCAAGCAGTTGGATCGAGTCTTCACCAAATTTCAGGGCATTCCGCCGACCACGTACCGCTCGCGGTACTGCATCCGATGATCGTCGCGGCGCCACCGCCGGCTGCCGCCGCTGCGCGTTTTGGGGTATGGGTCTGCACATTATGGTATTGTTCCCGAGACGTCCATCGGACATACTGCTGGTTTCGTCTTGCCAAACGAGTGCGTTCCTGGAACTGTAAGGAGGTCAATGAATCATGAGACGCCAACCGAAGTACCTCGTACCGGGTCTGCTGATCGCTCTGTTGTTGTGCTCCGCGTCGTGGGCCGGTGCTATCTCGGGTGAGCTCAAGACCTGGCACAAGATCACCCTCACGTTAGACGGGCCCGAGACGAGCGAGACCGCCGAGCCCAATCCCTTCAGCGACTACCGCCTGAACGTCACGTTCTCCAAGGGCGCCACGACGTACAGCGTCCCGGGCTACTATGCCGCCGACGGCAACGCCGCCAACAGCAGCGCCTCGTCGGGAAACAAGTGGCGGGTCCACTTTGCCCCTTGCGAGGCGGGACGGTGGCAGTACCGGGTGACGTTTCGCAAGGGCCGCCACGTCGCCTTCAGCGACGACCCGCAGGCGGGGACTTCCGCCGGCTACATGGACGGCGAGACCGGCAGCTTCCGGGTCGCCCCCACCGACAAGCGCGGCCGCGACAACCGCGCCAAGGGCCTGCTCCAATACGTAGGCGAGCACTACCTGCGCTTCGCCGGCACCGGCGAGTACTTCCTCAAGGCCGGCGCCGACGCGCCCGAGAACTTCCTGGCCTATCGCGACTTCGACGGCGACTTCAAGAACGACGGCCAGAAGGACAACCTCATCAAGGACTGGGCCCCGCACATCAAGGACTGGAAGCCCGGCGATCCGACCTGGCAGAACGGCAAGGGCAAGGGAATGATCGGGGCGATCAACTACTTGGCCTCCAAGGGCATGAACGTCTTCTCGTTTCTGCCCATGAACATCGGCGGCGACGACCGCAACGTCTTTCCGTACCTCACCTACGACGAGCGGTTGCGCCTGGACTGCTCCCGGCTGGACCAGTGGGAGATCGTCTTCGAGCACGCCGACACGCTCGGCATGTACCTGCACTTCAAGACGCAAGAGACCGAGAACGAGCTGCTTCTCGACAAAGGCGATCTGGGCCCGCAGCGCAAGCTCTACTACCGCGAGCTGATCGCACGCTTCAGTCACCACCTGGCGCTGAACTGGAACCTCGGCGAGGAGATCAACGACGCCACACACGAGCAAAAGGTGGCCTGGGCCAACTACTTCTGGACGCACGACCCGTACCAGCACCACATCGTCATCCACAACATGGGCGATCCCCATTACGACCTGCTGGGCGACGCCTCGGCGCTGACGGGCTTCTCTCTGCAAACCAGCAAGCCCGACTTCAGCGAGGTCCACCGGCGAACGCTCGACTACGTCAAGCGCTCGGCAGCAACGGGCAAACCCTGGGTCGTCGCGTGCGACGAGCCGGGCGACGCCACCCACGGGCTGATCACGGACGCCGAGGACCCCACCCGCGACAACGCCCGCAAGAACGCCCTGTGGGGCGTCTTCATGGCCGGCGGCGCGGGCATCGAGTGGTACTTCGGCTACAAGCACCCACACAGCGACCTGACCTGTCAGGACTACCGCTCGCGCGACAAGATGTGGGACCAGAGCCGTTACGCTCTCGAGTTCTTCCGGAAACAGGACATCCCCTTCTGGGAGATGACCAACGATGACGATCTGACCGACAATCCGGACGACTACTGCTTCGTCAAGCCGGGTGAGGTCTACCTGGTCTACCTCAAGCACGGCGGCACGGTCCGCCTGGACGTCACGCAAGGCGAATTCACCTGCGGCTGGTTCAACCCGCGCACCGCAGACGGACTGACCGAACTGCTCGGCAAACGCACGGTCGAGGCAAAGGCCAAAACGCAATGGGCCGCGCCCGACGACAACGACTGGCTCCTCGTCGTCAGAGGCAAGGGCAAGGTGCAACTGGCCTCGGACGCCCCGCCCCCACCGCCGGTGAAACCGACCGTCAAAGGCGAGATCGTTCTCGACGCGCTGCGCCACTTCCGCATCGTCGAAGGCGACGGCTTCGTGCCGGCCTACAAGGACCAGGGACACAACGCCCTGGCGATCGACCCGGACCGGTACAAGGACAAGTTCGGCGCCGCCGAGACCACGTTCGCCGGCAAGCCCGGTGTCTACGACATCACGCTTGCGACCATGGCCGAGACCGACGGCGAATCCACCTACAGGCTCCGCATCGCCGGCGCGCTCGTCGGAGAATTTACGAACCCGAAGACCTCCGTGGACTACAAGCCCACCGACAAGACGTGGAAGAAAGTCACGGTCGGCAAGGAAGCGAAGATTCGCGTCGAATTCAACACCGCCACCAACAGCAAGACGCAACAGGGCAACCGCAAGGCCTACGCCCGGGGACGCTGGACCAAACTGACCTTCACGCCGCCGGGAGCCCGGCCGGCGAAAACGACGGCTCCAATCGTCACGCCTGCCCCGATCGAGACCGGGACCGATATCGTCTTCGAAGAGCGCGACGGCCTGGTCGCCGTCGAGGCCGAGCACTTCTTTCAGCAGACCCAAGCCGGTAAGCGTCGCTGGTACGTCACCACGAGCGACCGGACGCCGAGCGTCCAGCCCGACGGGGACGACAACCACGCCGCCAAAGCCGGTGCCGGCGCCTACGTGGAAGTCCTTCCCGACACGCGGCGCACGCACGGCGACAAGCTGATCGCCGGAGAGAATTTCTGCAACGATCCGGGCCGGATGGCCATCCTGTCCTACAAGGTGCATTTCAACACGCCCGGCCGGTACTACGTGTGGGTCCGCGCCTATTCCACCGGCAGCGAGGACAACGGCCTCCACGTCGGCCTCGACGGCGACTGGCCCGCCTCGGGACAAAGACTCCAGTGGTGCGAAGGCAAGCAGTCCTGGTGGTGGGAGAGCAAGCAACGCACCAACGCCGAGCACTGCGGCGAGCCGTACAAAATCTACCTCGATATCGAAAAAGCCGGCCTGCACACCATCTCCTTTTCGATGCGCGAGGACGGCTTCGAGTTCGACAAGTGGCTCATGACCACCGACCGCAACCTGAAGCGCCCCGACGACGCCGGACCCGGCGAACGAATCCGCAACGCCGGATGAACACGCTGCAATACGGGCATCTGCACCAGTACGTTCAATGAAAGAAGACCACGAATCATGACGCAAAAGTACAAGATCGCGATTGTCCCCGGCGACGGGATCGGCCACGAAATCATTCCCGCCGGCGTCGGCGTGCTCGAAGCGGCCGCCGAACGCTTCGGCTTTACGCTGGCGACGGAGACGTTCCCCTACGGTGCCGGTTACTACAGGGCAACCGGGGCATTTCTCCCGCCCGATGCGCTCGAGACGTTGAAGCAATTCGACGCCATCTACTTCGGCGCCGTCGGCCTGCCGGACGTGGATGACACCCTGCCGGCCAAGCTGTTCACCTTCAACATCCGAACGAGCTTCGAGCAATACGTGAACTACCGGCCGGCGCGTCTGCTGCCCGGGATCGAAAGTCCGCTGCGGGGCAAGACGCCCGCCGACATCGATTTCGTCGTCATCCGGGAAAACACCGAAGGCGAATTCGTGCAGGTCGGCGGTTTCGTCCAGCCCGGCCTCGATTCCGGCCTGGCGCTGGACACGAGCATCTTCACGCGGCGCGGGATCGAACGCATCGCCCACTATGCCTTCCGCCTGGCCCGGCGCCGCCGGCGCAAGGTGACCAACATCACCAAGTCCAACACCCTGATCCACTCGCTGGCGTACTGGGACCGCGTCGTCGAGCAGGTCAGCGGCGACTATCCCGACGTCGAGTATCGCAAAATGTACGTGGACAACGCCTCGGCCAACTTCGTGCTGCATCCCGAGGGCTTCGACGTGATCGTGACCACCAACTTCATCGGGGACATCCTCAGCGACCTCGGCGGTGCGATCATGGGCAGCCTGGGTCTGGGCCCCAGCGGCAACATCAACCCGGAGAAGGACTATCCCTCGATGTTCGAGCCGATTCACGGCTCGGCGCCCGACATCGCGGGCAAGGGCATCGCCAATCCGATCGGCGCGATCTGGTCGGGGGCGCTGTTGCTGGAGCACCTGGGCGAGACCGCCGCCGCCGAGACCATCATCAAAGCCATTGAAAAGACGGTAGCCGTCGGTATACTGCCGGTGGACCTGGGCGGTTCCGCCCGCACGGCCGAAATCGCTGACTGCATAACGAAGAACCTGCAAACGCTCTAACGATTGATGTCTCGAATACTCGATTTGACGGTACCTCTGCAAGACGGCATGCCGGGCGTCTCCATCGAACCGGCCAGGACCGTGGACGAAGACGGCTGGAACGCCACGACGCTGCACCTCTACTCGCACTGCGGGACCCACATGGACGCCCCGCTGCACTTCGGCGTCAGCAGACAGAGCATTGACGAGATTCCGCTGGAGCACTTGATGGGGCCGGCGTGGGTGGCGGACCTGTCGGGCATCGAGCCGCGTGCTCTCATCGAGGTCGGCGACGTCGCCGGCGCGGTGCCGCACCTGAAAGCCGGCGACGGACTGTTGCTTCGCACCGACTGGAGCCGGCGCCTGGGCGATCCGTCCTATCGCAACGCTCTGCCCCGCGTGAGTCTCGATCTGGCCCGGTGGTGCGTGGATCGGGGCGTGCGTCTTCTCGGGGTCGAGCCGCCGTCCGTGGCCGACGTTCACAACATCGAGGAATTGACGGCCGTGCATACGGTGTTGCTCGAAGGCAATGTCGTCGTGGTCGAAGGGTTGGCCCATCTGGACCAGATTCGCAAGGACAAGGTGATCTTCATGGCGTTTCCGCTGAAGGTCGCCGGCGGAGACGGCGCGCCGGTGCGGGCGCTGGCCATCGAGGACTGAAAGACCCGGCCCGCGCGAGGTCTCCACAATACGAGTATAGAGGACGAGGATCGACGATATGACCACATCCCCGCCACGTATGAGTCGCCAGCGCTTCATTCTCATCGGCATCCTGTTCTTCCACAGCGTCAACACCTACATGGACCGCGCGTGCATCGCCTCGGCCGTGGACTATATCAAGAGGGACCTCTCGATATCCAAGGAGCTGATGGGCCTGGTGCTGGGCATCTTCGCGGTGGGGTACGCCTTGTTTCAGGTGCCTTCCGGCTGGATTGCCGACCGCCTCGGCCCGCGCAAGGCGCTGACCATCGTCGTGGCCGTCTGGAGCGCGTTTACCGCGCTGACCGGCGCGGCACGCAACGCCCTGCAAATGCTGACCCTGCGCTTTCTGTTCGGTGTGGGCGAGGCCGGCGCTTTTCCCGGCGCCGCCCAGGCGTTCTTTCGCTGGCTGCCCGTCAAGGACCGCGGCTTCGCCCACGGGATCAACTTCTCCGGCAGCCGCCTGGGAGCGGCATTCTCCCTCTTCTTGATGCCGTGGCTAATTCTGCAGATCGGCTGGCGGTGGACGTTCGCGGTCAACGGACTGATTGGAGTGGTCTGGGCCACCGTGTGGCTCATCTGGTTCCGCGACAACCCGAAGGATAATCCCAAGGTCAACCGGGAAGAGCTGGAGTACATCGAGCGAGGCCGCGTCAGTGACTTCACCGCCACGGTGAAGGCCTCGTTTGCGGAAGTCTTCACCTCGCTGAATATGTCACTGGCCATGGTGCAGTATTTCGCCAGCAACGTAACGTTTTTCATCAGTCTGACCTGGCTGCCCTCGTACCTTAAGAACCAGTGGCCCAACGATCCGCGGGCGGTGTACTGGTCGGCGGCGCCGCTGATCTTTGCGGCCTTTGCCAACTGGATCGCCGGCGCCATGGTCACGCAGTTGTTCCAGCGAGGCTATCACGTGGGCTCCCGCCGGGCCACAGCGATCGTGGGCTTCGCGCTCGGCGTGCTGGGATTGCTGCTGGCCACGCAGACGAACAATCTGTACGGATTCGTCTTTTGCTTTAGCCTCGCGACGTTCGGGGTGGACATGACACTGAGCCCGAGCTGGGCCTTCTGCAACGACATCGGCGGCGCCAACTCCGGCGCCGTGTCCGGCTCCATGAACATGGTGGGCAACATCGGGGCGGCCCTGAGCGCCATCGCGTTTCCGCTTCTCCAGAACCAGGAAACCGGAAATGCCAATACCTTCTTCGTCGTGGCGGCCGTCTTGAACTTCGTGGCCATCGCCGCCTGGTGCGTCATGAACCCCAACCGCGTCTCCGACAGGAAGCTCTCGCCGGCCGCCATTCGCAAGCGCTTCATCACCATGCTCACCGCGCTGTTCGTCCTGACCGGTGCGGCGGTGGGCTTCAAGATCTACCGCTCCCTCGAAAAGAAACCGACCCCGGTGGCCGAGCCCAACCAGACCGACGCCAACGAGGTGACCGATGCGAATCAACCGTAGAGAGTAAAAGTCATCGCCGCCTCGCGGCGATTCCGGAATTTTGATTCTTGCTATTTGATCTTTGATTTTGCATGCCGGAGGCATGACGATGGCGCAGTTCAAAGGCGTATGTGTCGGTGCCGGATACTTCAGCCACTTCCAGTACGAGGCGTGGCAGCGAATCGGCGAGGTCACCATCACGGCCATGTGCAACCGCAACGCCGAGCGGGCGAAGACAATCATGGACAAGTTCGGCATCGCCAACCACTACACCGACTACCGCGAGATGCTCGAGAAGGAAAAGCCCGACTTCGTCGATATCATCACACCGCCGCCGACGCACCTGGAGATGTGCCAAACCGCTGCCGACCTCGGCATCCACGTGATCTGCCAGAAACCGCTGGCACCGACGTTCGACGAGGCCAAACGGATCGTGGCCTGCACGAACGAGGCGGACGTTCGTTTCATGGTGCACGAGAACTGGCGGTTCCAGCCCTGGTATCGCGAGATCAGGCGGCTGCTCGACGACGGCGCGGTGGGGCAGAAGATTCACGTGATGAGCTTTCGCTCGCGCATGGGCGACGGCTGGGGCGCCGAGGCCTACCTGAACCGCCAGCCGTACTTTCGGGACTACCCGCGCCTGCTCGTC
>JAFGCA010000163.1 GCA_016932895.1 Sedimentisphaerales bacterium
CGCGAGCTGGAATCCGTGCTGAGCAAGGCACTGGCGCAGAATCGTCCCGTCCATTTCCTCCCGCAGTACCGGGGCGAGAACATTCTCAAGATTCGGGCGCGGCTGGGCATCGAGCCCGAAGCCGTCGCGTCGCGCGTCTCGGAGCCTTTGATTCGGGCCGTCGTACAGCAACGGTCCTTCAAGTCCTCCGAGGAAATCGAGCAGATCGAGGCGGCGGTGGACGTTGCATACCGGATGCAGACGACCGCGATGCAGATGGCCCGGCCCGGCATGGTCGAACGCGAGGTGGCCGGCGCGATGGAGGCCATTGCCATTGCCGGCGGCGGATGTCTGTCGTTCCCGACGATTTTCTCCGTGCACGGAGAGATTCTGCACAATCCGTACCATGGCAACGTCATGCAGGCCGGCGACATCGCCGTCAACGATTCGGGGGCCGAGTCGCCGCTGCATTACGCCAGCGACATCACCCGGACCGTTCCCATCGGCGGGACGTTTTCGCCCCGGCAGCGGGACGTCTATTCCATCGTTTTCGAAGCCCAGGAGCAGGCCATCGCGGCGATCCGGCCCGGCGTGGAGTTCCGCGACGTCCATCGCCTGGCCTGCGAGGTGCTGATGGCCGGACTCAAGCAGCTCGGGCTGGTCAAGGGCGACCCGGCCGAAGCGGTGCAGGCCGGCGTCCATACATTGTTCTTCCAGTGCGGCCTCGGCCACATGATGGGGCTCGACGTCCATGACATGGAAGGGCTGGGCGAAGACTTCGTCGGCTACACCGACACCATCAAGAGGAACCCGGAGTTCGGCTGGCGCTCGCTGAGGCTGGCCAAGGCGCTCGAGCCGGACTTTGTCGTCACGGTCGAGCCGGGCATCTATTTCATCGACGCCCTGATCGACCGCTGGAAGGCCGAGCGCAAGCACGAGGCGTTCGTCGATTACGCGAAGCTCGAAAGCTACCGTGGCTTCGGCGGCGTTCGGC
This sequence comes from Sedimentisphaerales bacterium, assembly GCA_016932895.1. Next base: position 974 of record JAFGCA010000163.1, read on the forward strand.
TGGAGGACGACGTCCTCGTCACCGCCGAGGGCTTTCGCGTCCTGGGAAAGCCGATCCCCAAAACGATTGAGGACGTCGAGGCCCTCGCATCCGCGTGACGCCGGGGCAGCAAGGGGAGAAGGGACTGCAAACCATGAAAAGACGCGAACTGATCGGTGTTCTGCTGCTCGTTCTGGGAGCGACCGGTTCGCTGTGGGCGGGTGAAGGAGTGGAAGGGGCCCGGGAGACGCTGCATCTCTATCTGCTCGCCGGTCAATCGAACATGGCCGGACGCGGGGTGGTGGCCGAGCAGGACAAGACGATTCACCCGCGTGTGTTCACACTGGACCGCGAAAACCGATGGGTCCCGGCCCGCGAGCCGCTGCATTTCGACAAGCCGGCGTACGTTGGCGTCGGACCGGGCCTGGCCTTTGGCAAGGCGCTGGCCGAAGCCGATCCGAACACGACCATCGGCTTGATCCCCTGCGCCGCGGGCGGCTCGCCGATCACCGCCTGGAAGCAGGAGGGCTATCATGCCCAGACCAAATCTCACCCTTACGACGACGCTGTCAAACGCTGCCGGATCGCGAGGCGGCGGGGCGTTCTCAAAGGGGTCCTCTGGCATCAGGGCGAGAGTGACAGCAATCCCCAGGACGGGCCGCTGTATGCGCAACGGCTGACGGACCTGATCGCCAACCTGCGGCGGGACTTGCAGAGCCCCGATTTGCTGTTCGTCGCGGGCACGCCGGCCGATGCGTTTATCGCGCGAAAGCCCGAGACGGCGCTTGTGACCGACGCGATCAAGACCGTGGCAAAGGCCGACGAAAACGTGTTCTGGGTCTCGGCGCGCGGTCTGAAATGCAAGTCCGACCAGGTGCATTTCAACGCGGAGGCCGCCCGGGAACTGGGGCGGCGCTACGCCGAGGCCGTCCTCAAGAAGAAGAACATCGACCGAGACAGCCGGCCCGGCGGTTCGGCCGATACCGATTCGTCACAGTAGGAACCGAAGGACCATGCCCAAGACAAAGATCGTAGCCACTATAGGACCGGCCAGCAGCAATTACACCATGCTGCGGAAGATGGTCAACGCCGGCCTGGACATCGTGCGGCTGAATTTCTCCCACGGCCAGCACAAGCAGCATTTGGAGGCGATCGAGCTCGTGCGCCGGATTAACAAGAAGTATCGGCGCGCCGTCAAGATCATGCAGGACCTCGAGGGCTTCCGCATCCGTGTCGGACGCTTCAAGAGGGCCAGGACGAGGGAGCTGAAGCACCGCGCCACGGTGTGGTTGACGAACGATCCCGCGGCCGAAGGGCCGAAGACGATCCCCTTTGATTACGAAGGCGATTTGACGCGGATCAAGCCCGGGCAGTTGATCTATATTGACGACGGCAACCTCGCCCTGCGGGTCAAGAGCGTCCACGACAACAGCCTCAAGACGGTGGTGGTCGAGGGGGGCGTTCTGAAGGAGCGCAAGGGCATCAACATGCCCGGCGCGGACCTCGAATTCGAGGGCGTGACGCAGAAGGACAAGCTCGACATCCAATTCGGCATCGAGCACAAGGTGGATTACGTGGCGCTGTCCTTCGTGCGGGACGAGCATGACGTTCTGGAGGCGGCCGAGCTGATCAAGCCGAGCCTGCCGAAGTGCCAGATCATCGCTAAGGTCGAGAGCCGCCAGGCGATTGAGAATATCGACGCCATCATCGAAGCGGCCGACGGCATCATGATCGCCCGCGGAGACATGGGCGTAGCCCTGCCGATCTGGGAAGTGCCCATTATCCAGAAGCGGATCATTCGCAAGTGCAACGCGGCCCGGAAGCTCGTCATCACCGCCACGCAGATGCTCGAGCACATGACCGAGCACAGCCGACCCACCCGCGCCGAGGTCACCGACGTGGCCAACGCCATCATCGACGGCACCGATTGCGTTATGCTCTCGGCCGAAAGCGCCGTCGGACGCCACCCCGACCAGGCGGTCGCCATGATGAACGAGATCATCAAGTTCACCGAGAAATCCCTGCCCGAGCTAAATCAAAAATCAAACAGCAAGAATTAAAATTGCGGAATCCCGGCATGCCGGGATGACTTCCTTATTCTTGCATTTTGCTATTTGCATTTTGATTTATCCGGGTGGTTTTCCTCCTTCCGGGATTTCCACCGGCCATGGAAACGACAGACCAAATCGGCTATACTCAACGTATATGATGATAAGGAATGCCATATCCAGCGGTCGTCCGGGGGCCGGCAGGGGCCGAAGCCGGGACGGCGGCGGTTACGAAACACGGAGGTAGTCATGGCCAAAGCCCATGTGGATCCCGCCGAGTTGAGGCGGTTCGCCCGCGACCTGACGCGGTTCAACGCCGACCTGGAGACGTTGCTGGCCAGCCTGCAGAACCGCCTCCGGGGCCTGGAGAAGACCTGGGCGGACCAGGAACAGAGGCGGTTCACCCAGGAATTCGAGCTGACCATGAAGACGTTGAGCCGTTTCCTCGATACCTCGGTGCAGCACGTGACCTTTCTCACGAAGAAGGCGCGCCATATCGAGGACTACTTGCAGCAGCGTTAGGGGCGCCGATGAGCCAGGAAGCACAAATAAGCTCTATCGCCACGCTGAAACATCTCCGAGCGTGCCTCACCCGGTTTTCGGAGACGGCGGCCGGCGCCCTGGAGGAGACGAGCAGCGACATCCAGCGCACGGTGCACTGGCTGCGCGAGAGCCAGTACGGCTACTGGAAGAACCAGACCCAGAAGCGGCAGGAGCAATTCGCGCAGGCCAAGCTCGCCCTGACGCGCAAGGAGATTTTCGACCGGCAGATCGCGGGCAACCCCGCTTCCTGCGTGGATGAGCGGAAGGCTCTGAAGCGGGCCGAACGACGGTTGCAGGAGGCCCAGCAGAAGTGGCGGCAGGTCAAGATCTGGGTCCGGCAGATCGAGAGAGAGATGTCGGATTACAAGGGCGCCGTTCAGGGGCTCGTCAGCGACGTGGAGGTCCGGATCCCCAACGCGCGGGCCCGGCTGGATCGCATGATCGATTCGCTCGAGGCCTACGTCGCCCTCGCGCCGCCGGAGGCCCCCATAACGGCCGAAGAAGCGGCCGCCGAGGATGTCGAGGCCGTCCAGCGCGAGCCCGTGGCGGGCGAGCCGGCCCCGAGCCTGCTGGAAAGGATCGACGCCTGGCGCAAGACGGCGCCGCCGGCAGAGGTGCGTCAGGATACGCCGGCGGACTCCGAGCCGCCCGAGTGGCTCACGGACCTGGCGTGCAGCGAATCGTTGCGCGACGCCGTCCACGAGAGCGCCGCCGAGACATCCGCTCCCGAGCCGACGGACAAGCTGGTGCTGGCCCGCGTCAAGAACAACCCGGATGTGGTGTACCTGGAACGGACGGCCGCGGCGGACGGAGATTCCGGCTGGACCATCGGAGCCGGCGCGGACGCGGAAGCCGATGGTTATGTCGCGATCCGTATCGAAGATTTCCTCCGGGTGTGCCCGTCGGCGGCCGATGTCCTGGGCCTGCCCGAAGGATACGCGGTGCTGATCCGCGGCCGGGAAGGTCGCGAGGTCCTCCTGGGCCCGGACAACCAGGTGCTCTGGGACAGTCTCAAGAGCGGCCCGACAACGGCCGATGAAGAGGTCAGGCGGTCATAGGAGAACGGCGCCATGAGTGCAATCGAAAGCCGAGCCAAGCTCGTGCAGGCAGCCAAGAAACTGAGGCGGGAATGGGCGCAGGTCCAGGAAATGTGGCGTGACGAGAACTGCCGCCAGTTTGAGAAGAACTACATGGAGCCGCTGGAAGCGGACGTTCGCGCCGCGGTCGTTGCGTTCGAGCGGGTCGGGACGATGCTCCACAACGCCCAGCAGGATTGCGGACCCAGCAAGGAAGTGAACTGATGAGCGATGATCTGGAAGCCTACGTGCGAAGCCCCGGGCCCTTGCCGGAGGCGGACTTCACCAGCCTGGCGCATCGAGCGCTGGGCGAGGTGCTTACCCTCGCGCCCGAAGTGGTCCAGCCGCTGGAGGCGCGGATCGAGTCGGACTACCAGACGGCCCGGCAGCGCGCCACCGCCCGGTTCGAACGGGAGAAAGAAAAAATCGAGGGAGACTTCCAGGCCCAAAGCGCGGAGATCAAGGACCAGCGTGACGCGCTGGTGGAGGATATTCAGGCGGACTATGAGGATCAGCTCAGCACGACGAAGGTCGAGGCGCAGCACAAGCGCAACAAGGTCAACCAGAAGGCGGCCGACCTGGAGAGTGCGGCCGAGAAGGAGCGGCAGGAGCGGTTGATGGAGGCCGACTTCGTGGCCGAGGGGGCGGCGACCAGGGCCGAACAAAAGCGTCTGGAGGCGGAGTCTGCGGTCGAGACGGCGCGTCAGTATTTGCAGGATCTCAATGCCGCAGCCGAGCGGCTGTTGGCGCAGTATCGCCAGCCCGCTGCCGCGCGCGACGGGCAGGCCGAAGCCGGTGACGCGACGTACGAGAACCCGGCCGAGATCTGCCGCGCGCAGCAGGCTCGTTCCGAGCAGCTCCTGGAGAAGCTGCAAAAGTCGTACACGGCCCAGCTCTTCGTGGGGGCCCGCCCGTTCCTGTTGGTTGGGGGGCTGCTCTTTACGGCGATGATCGTGCTGGCGTGTCTCTATATCTTCGCCGGCGGGGATTTGCCGCCCGCTTCGGTGACGGTGCCGGTGACGATGGGCGCGGTGCTCGTCCTGGCCGCCCTGGCCGGGCACGTCCTCTGGCGAAGCGCCAAGAGCAGGGTCCGCCGCACGTTCGATGCCTTCGGCGAGGCGTTGACGGCGACGCGGGCGGCCCTGGAGCAGAACCATCAGCAGGTGTTGCAGCATATCGAAGAGGAACTCCGGACCGCGCAGAAGACCAAGGAAGCGGAGTTGCAGAAAGCGCGTGACACCTTCAGGCAGACCAAGGCCAACATCGTGGCCCAACGCGGTAAGTCGTTGGCTGAGATCGAGCAGCAGCGGAAGGACATTCTCGACCGCCTCAAACAGCAGAGGGACGAGGCGCTGCACAAGGCCGAGCACAAGTATCAGCAAGAGCAATCAGAACTGCAACGCCAGCGAGAGGAGGACCTGACCCGCATTCAAGAGCGTTTCGATGCGGAGACGAGCGCCGCCGATAGCGCGTATCGAACGTCCCGGCAGCGGTTGGAGCGGCGCTGGGACGAGGCGCTGGCCGCCGTCGAGGCCCTGTTGGGCAGGACGGCCACGTTCGACGAGCGGGTGGCCAAAGACCTGAGTCAACTGCTTGTCGAATCCTGGACGCCCCCCACGACACTTGCAGCCGCCGTGCGGTTCGGGACGTTCGAGCTGGATCTGCGGCGCATCGCCGAGACGGTGCTGTCCCGCGCCGGATCGGCGCTGGATCCGGCCCGGCCCGCGGTCGTGCCCGCCTTGCTGGAATTCCCCGAGCGCTGCGCGGTCTTGCTTCAGTCCGAGCGTCAGGGGCGGCAGCAGGCCATCGAGACGCTCCGCGCGGTGATGATGCGACTGTTCACGTCGCTTCCGCCGGGCGAGGTTCGGTTCACCATTCTCGATCCGGTCGGGCTGGGCGAGAGCTTC
>JAFGCA010000164.1 GCA_016932895.1 Sedimentisphaerales bacterium
AAGGTCAACACCTCGCCCAAGTTCGACATCGGGCGCAACTTCTGCAACAAGCTGTGGAACGCGTCTCGCTTCGCCATGATGAACATGGAGGGCGTCGAGGCCGCCGGCTTCGACGCGGCCCGGCTGGACACGACCGACCGCTGGATTCTCTCGCGTCTGGCGAGCACGCTGGCGGCCGTCACCGATTCGCTGGAGGCCTTCAAATTCAGCGAGCCGCTGAGCCAGTTGTACCGCTTCTTCTGGAACGATTTCTGCGACTGGTATCTGGAATGGGCCAAGCCGCGAATGAGAGACGACGCCGAGCGGCCCATCGCGCAGAACGTCCTGGCCTTCGTTCTCGACAACACCCTGCGGATGCTCCATCCGTTCGTGCCGTTCATCACCGAGGGCATCTATCAGAAGCTTGCCGAGATTGCGCCGGTGCGAAAACTCGAAGGCGTCGCCGCCGCCGACGATAGCAAGGCTCTCGTCGTGGCGCAATGGCCCGGTCGGCTCGACGCCCTGGTCGACGAAACGGTCGAGGCGCAGATCGCGACCGTGCAGGAGATCGTCCGCGCGATTCGCGACATTCGGAACAAATACAACAAGGCCCCGAGCGAACGATTGACCGCCTCGGCCGGCGGGCCGCACGACGTTTGTGAAACGCTAAATGCCCACCGCGCGCTCGTTTGCGAGTTGGCCGGACTGGACGAATTTCACGCTGCAACCGGAACCGAAAAGCCCGGCAACGCCGCGACCGCCATCGTGGAAGAGGCCCAGGTCTACGTCCACGACATGATCGATCCCGAGGCCGAACGCGCCCGCCTCCGGAAACAAAAGCAGGATCTCGAACAGGCGAAGACCGGCGTCGAACGCAAACTGGCCAATGAGAACTTCGTGACAAAAGCAAAGCCCGAAGTCGTCGCCCAGGCAAGAGAGAGGCTGCAACAGCTACAGGAGCAGCTCGGGGCGGTTGAGACGCACCTTGCCGAACTGGACGACTGAGATGCAAAGGGGGTTCCCATGGATGTGGAAGTTGAGCTGTCGCGGATCATCATCAACGAAACGTCCGATCAGCAGATTATCGTCTTGAAGGAACGTCACGGGACGCGTGGTTTTCCGATCGTGATCGGCATCGTGGAGATCTTCGCCATCGACCGCCGCTTGAAAGGAATCAAGCCGCCCCGGCCGATGACGCACGACCTGCTGGCCAGCGTGATCGACCACCTCGGCGCGAAGATCGAACGCATCGTCATCGACGACCTCCGCAACCACACGTTCTATGCCAAGATCCACCTCAACGTGGACGGTCACACGATCAAGGTCGACTCGCGCCCCTCCGACGCCATCGCCCTCTGTGCCGCCACGAACGCCCCTATTTTTGTGGCGGATCATGTCTTCGACAAGACAAGTCAGTAACCAGGGTCGTCACCACGAGCAGCCCCACGGCGATGCAGAGCATGGAATCGGCCACGTTGAATGACGGCCAATGCCGCCCCGGCCAGTACACCACGTCGATGAAGTCCCGCACCAGCCCGTCGTTGAAGGCGCGGTCCCACAAATTTCCGCACACCCCGGCGGCGAAAAGCCCCAGCGCCACCTGAGCGATCCGCTGTTTCATCCCGCCGAAGAGGAACACCCCCACGATCACCACCAGGGCAACCGAAGAGACCGCAATCAGAAGGGGCTGCTTGCCCGCCGCGATGTTGAAGGCGGCGCCGTCGTTTAATGCGATGCGCAGGGTCAAAACGCCGTCGATGATCTCCACGATATTACCCGGCTTGGTCCGAAGCCAGGCAAAAACGGCGCTCTTGGTCCACAGATCCAGGCCTAATCCGAGCAGTGCGATGGGCCAGAAGATCAGGTGCGCCGTTCGATCCGGAAACTCTATTTTGCGCAGATCGGGCAGCCGCCCGCCGGGAGCGGCCTGACCGGTCTGTTCTTCCTTGCTTTCTTGCATGTTCTTAATAATCCAATCCTTGCAGTGGGTTCGTTGCTTGCGAATGTTCTCGTATCAGTCTCTCCAGCGTTTCTCTCCCGGGCTGGTCCGGCCGGATCGCCAGCGACCGACGCCAGTGCTGCAGCGCCCGCGTCTCCAGCCGGCTGTCGCCGGCCCGGCGCGACTGAACCATATAGGCCACGCCCAGGCCCCGGTGCGCCTCCCAATCCTCCGCATCGAGGTCGATGGCACGCTGATACGTCTCGATGGCCTGCCCGATTCGTTCGAGCTTGATCAGGCAATACCCTAAATGCCGAAACGCCCTGCCGTCCTGGGGCTCTTGCTGCGCGAGTGCAGCCAACACTTCCCGTGCGCGATCGTATTGCCGGGCCTTCATGTGCGCCAGCCCCAATGCCAGCGAGGCCTCCGCGCTGTCCGGCTCCAGCCCCAGCCAGCGCCGGTAGGTTCGGATCGCCTGCTCGTAATCCTTCTGAGCCTCGTAAACACGGGCCAGCAGGGGCAACACTCTCTGCGGCTCTTCGTCCGCCTGCTCCGCCGCCTCGCAATACGCCAGGGCCCGCACCGGATCGCCCGCCTCCACATAGCACACCGCCGCTCCCATCAGTGCCTCGCCGCTGTTCGGGTCCAGCTCGGCGGCGCGGGCGTACGTCCGGGCCGCGGCCGGGAACCTGCCCAACTGCTGATAGCTCCTCGCGAGATTCAGATGGTCCTCAAACGACCAGCGATCCAGCTTCGTCGCCGTCCGCAGGGCCGCCACGGCATCCTCGTGCCTTCCCAGGCCCTGGTACGCCTTTCCCAGCTCGGAATGGGCCTGAGCGAAATCCGGGTCCATCGCGATAGCGGTCTTCAGTTTTTCCACGGCAAGCTCATCCTGGCCCAGCTCCCGAAGCATCACGCCGTCGAGGTACACGTCGACCGCCTGCTGCGGTTCCGTGCATCCGGGAAGAAAGAACAGCAGCGTCAGGGCAAGCCCGCACCAAAACGACACCACTCTATTGCTTCCCTCGGACACAAACAGAACGCCTTTCCGACCGAACTACGGAGCCTGCATACAACAGAAGCCGGCTCGGCTACAACCCGCCCCGGCCCGCCGGATTATACCAAACCCCACCCCCCTGTCAAAGACCGCCCGAAAGCCCCCAAAACCGCACCCTCCTGCCCCACGCGGCCCTTGGCCACGTTGTGGCTGACAGAACCGCGGCGGGCCGGTATAGTAGAACGTAGCGTGGCGAACGACCGGCGCAGGGACGCCGGAAAGAGGAAAACTGTCACGAAGCGAAGGTTGCGGAGCCATGGTTTTCTTCGCGGGTACATACCGAACACACTCCCATACAGAGAACGTTTGTCGTTCCGCCAGAGGTCGAAGAGTCGCCGCAACCGCCCGGGGTGCGCCGAGCACACCATCACCGATCGACAACAAGACGGCGTGCAGTACGGCCATTCCGTTTGAAGCGTACCGCCGCCGAGCGATGTCTTAGCCGTTCGAGCGGAGAGAAAAACGGAAGGACGACTTGTTTGTGCGCGTGCAGCGCGGGAGGAAAAGCGATTTGCAGCGGAGTGAATCCGAATGAGCGACTGGTACTGGCGGTTGTGGCGATGGTGCTGGACGTTGCCGATCCCGGCATCTTTCTTGGAGATCCAGGGTGCAAATATGAGAACTCCGAAGCCATCGTTCGCGTCCGGGGCGACGCCGTGATTGAGGGTTTCACTATCGCCGGGGCCGCGCAGATCGGCTATTTCGGAATCGTATTTCCGGGCGAGCCAGTCGGGGGCGGACTCTGCGTCGATAAAGGCCGGCCGACGGTGCAACTCTGTACGTTCCGAGGCAACCTGAACCGGTATGACGGCGCGGCGATCTGCGGCAAGAGCCTGGCGATCCGCGGCTGCACGTTCGAAAGGAATTGTGCCAGCAGATTCGGCGGTGCCGTCTGTATCGCCGGCTCGATAAACGATTGCGTTTTCAACGGCAACAAAGCCGTGCATGGAGGAGCCGCCGGCGCTCTTGCGCCGGGCGTTAACGCAGCCAACTGTCTTTTCGTTGGAAACAGAGCTCTTGCGAGAGGTTGGGAGGAGGCGTCGGGTGGTGCGATCCGATGCGCCAACGAACGCCGGCACCGGTGGCTCCGCAGCGGAACGGTACGCCTCACGGACTGCACGTTCCACGACAACCGGGCCGAATACGGCGCGGCCCTTTACAACGAGCGAGCCGACGTCTCCGTCGTGAACTGCATCTTCCGGGACGGACCGCTGGCAATATGGGATACGGAGGGCACGGATACTGCGGTCCGATACAGCAGCATCGAGGGCGGCCGGCCCGGCACTGGAAACATCGACGCCGAGCCCTGCTTCGCCGCTCCCGGCCATTGGGACCCGAACGGAACCCCGGACGATCCCAATGATGACGTCTGGGTGGATGGCGACTACCACCTCAAGTCACAAGCCGGCCGCTGGGACCCGAATACCCAAGACTGGGTAATCGACGACGTCACCAGCCCCTGCATCGACGCGGGTCTCCCGAACAGCCCCGTAGCTTTCGAACCGTTCCCCAACGGCGGCATCATCAACATGGGCGCCTACGGCGGCACGGCCGAAGCAAGCAAGTCCCCTTCCGGCCTGCACGCCCAATACGGCGGCGGGACCGGCGAGCCCAACGATCCCTATCTGATCTACACCGCCGAGCATCTCGACGCCATCGGCACCGAACCGAACGATTGGGACAAGCACTTCAGGTTGATGGCCGACCTGGATCTCAGCCCATACGAAGGCACCGAGTTCAACATCATCGACACGGGGACACAGCCCTTCGGGGGTACCTTCGATGGCAACGGGCACAAGATCCTTCATTTCACGTATCGATCCAGCGGCAAAGACGATGTCGGTCTCTTCGGATGTGTGTATCAGAGACATCCGTTTGACACGCGTGGCCTCCCGGTGATCAAGGATCTGGGTTTGATTGATCCCAATGTCGAAGCCGGCGATGGATCGTTCGTGGGCGCTTTGATCGGCTGTTATGGCGATGGGGTTATCACCGGCTGCTTCGTCCAGAGCGGCAGCGTCTCCGGCCGGGATGTCGTCGGCGGGTTGATCGGTGGATTCGCCCGGTTCGTCGAAGGGCTTGCTCCGCCCATCAGTCGGACGACGTCTGGGCAAATCACTGATTGCTATTCGAGGGCCCGTGTGTCGGGCACGCGCTGGGTAGGCGGGTTGGCCGGAACGCATGATCATTGGATATCGAGGTGCTATTCGACAGGTGTGGTTTCCGGCTCCGAGTGGGTGGGAGGGCTCACCGGCTGCGGACACGCCGAAGATTCCTTCTGGGACGTGGAAGCCAGCGGACAAACCGCCAGTTCTGGCGGCGAAGGCAGAACCACCGCCGAGATGCAGATGGCCGGCACGTTCCTTACCGCCGGGTGGGACTTCGTGGACGAGACGGCCAACGGCACCGAGGACATCTGGTGGATCGACGAAGGCCGGGACTATCCGCGTCTGTGCTGGGAGCCCAGCAAGGAGGCAACGCCGTAGGGCACAATCCGAAGAACGAGAGCGGGTGTTTGAAATCCTAATTCCTAAGCTCTAAATCCTAAACAAGCACGAATGTTCCAAAGGACGAATACGGCAAACCAGGTTGGGAGGTTTCCATTTGGCCCGGGAGAGCAGATGCAGTAGAATATGTTCACGGCAGCTATGGATACCCTTGCTCGCATAAAGCGTTTGGTTATTGCGCGGCGCGTGCTGTTTACCGAAAAGGCGGAACTCGAGATGGCGAGCGATGCCTTGACGCCAAAACTCGTGTACGAGGCAATGTCTATACCAAGGGCAAGATACTGAGGAAAGAAGAGGTCGAGGTTTTCTATGTCCTCATCTCATCGAAAAACAGCACCGATGTCTGAGGTGTTTCCCTGCGCCGAGTGCGGCGAGCCTCAGATGGTGCGGGTCGTGGAAACCTGCCCGCTGGCAGACGGGCTACAGGTCAAGAACCTCGCACACTACAAGTGCTGCGCGTGTGGTTCGCGTTTTTTCGACGATGACGCCATGAACAGCATTGCGGCTGCGCGTGCGTCGCACCGGTCGTCGGCCTCAACCTGCTGATCGTCGCCGGGCGGGCGGTGCAACCGCTACGATCGCACCCTTTGATGCCCCAAGCTGGCCGTTCACCGGCCGGAATCCGACCTGTTCCGTCATTCCCAATGAAGATTTGCTTGAAGCCCCGGTTTTCGTACCCGGGGCTCGTTCCGGGCAAATCGTGCCTTCGGGGTCGGTTTTGAAAGATTTGACAGGCTGGGGGGCGGGCTATATCATATGAGGCACTTTTGGGTTGGTTATTCGTTGGGACGAGGCGATGCCTCGTCTCTCTTGTTATAGTTTGAAGGGTGTATCGTTGATGGCGAAAGAGAAAGTAACCCCGGCGAAGAGGCCGTGCGTCCTCATCCTCCGCGACGGATGGGGCTACAACCCCGACGCCTCGGAAGACAAATACAACGCGATCAAACAGGCCAATACTCCGGTCGATGACATGCTCATGGCGGAGTATCCGCACTGCCTGATTCATACGTACGGGGAATATGTCGGCCTGCCCGACGGAACGATGGGCAACAGCGAAGTGGGCCACCAGAACATCGGCGCCGGCCGGATCGTCCCGCAGGAATCCGTCCGCCTGACCCAGACGATTCGCGACGGCTCCTTCTTCGAAAACGAAGAGTTCCTCAAGCTCATCGAGTTCGTCAAGCAGCGCAACGGCAAGGTCCACTTCATGGGCCTGTGCAGCGATATCGGCGTCCACTCGCTCCTGGGGCACCTTTACGGGCTGCTGGAGCTGGCCAAGCGCCACGATCTGACGGAGGTCTTCATCCACGCCTTCACCGACGGGCGCGATTCGCCGCCGGACAGCGGTATCGGATATATCACCGACGTGGAGAAAAAGGCGCAGGAGATCGGCGTCGGCCGCATCGCCAGCGTGATGGGCCGGTTCTACGCCATGGACCGCGACAGCCGCTGGGAGCGCGTGCAGAGGGCCTACGAATGCCTCCGTATCGGCAAAGGGCTCAAGGCCGCCTCGGCCGAGGAGGCCGTCAAGAGCAGCTACGAACGGGAGGTCACCGACGAGTTCATCGAGCCGACCTGCATCGTCAACCAAGACAGCGAGCCGATCGCCACGATCGATGACGGCGACGGCGTGGTGTTCTTCAACTTCCGCGGCGACCGGCCCCGCGAGCTGGCCCGCGCCTTCGTGGAGCCTGATTTTCAGGAGTTTACCCGCCCGGCCAAGCCGGACGTGTACTTCGTCTGCCTGACCGAATACGACGCGACCCTGCCGGCGCCCGTGGCGTTTCCCAAGCCGCCCAAGATGAAGAACATCCTGGCCGCCTACTGGAGCAGCCTGGGACTCAAGCAGTTCCGCTGCGCCGAGACCGAGAAATACGCCCATGTGACGTTCTTCTTCAACGACTATACGGAGAAGCCCTTCAAGGGCGAGGACCGGCAGATCGTCCCGTCGCCGCGCGTCCGCACGTACGACCTTAAGCCCGAAATGAGCGCCTACGACGTGGCCAGCGTCATGCTCGAACGGCTGGAGTCGGACAAGTACGATGCGATCGTCGTCAACTTCGCCAACCCCGACATGGTGGGACATACCGGCGATCTCTCGGCGGCGGTGAAAGCGGCTGAGGCGGTCGATGAATGCGTCGGCAAGGTCCTCGACAAGATCAAGGAGATGGGCGGGGCCGCCGTCATCACGGCCGACCACGGCAACTTCGAGAAGATGATCGACGAAACGCCGGACAGCCCGCATACCGCCCATACCGTCGGCGACGTGCCGCTGGTGGTGTTCGACGAGCGCTACAAGGGCAAGAGGCTGCGCGAGGGCGGCACCCTGGCCGATATCGCACCGACGTTGCTGGCGATGATGGGCCTGTCTCAACCGGAAGAAATGACCGGCCGCAGCCTCCTGGCCGACTGAGAGGCAATCTCGCGGCCGGGCTCGGGTACGGCGTACTGCACGGGTTCGATGTGTCTCCGGAGCCAGGCAAAGAACTCCAGAAAACCAACGTTGTCGCGCGGGGGCGAGCGGAGGGAACTCTGGACAGTTGCCGGACCGCACGACGCGGTTCCATTCTACCGATCAGGATGAGCTGAATTCATGGGCCAGATCGTTCGCCTCGACCAAAACATGATAAACATGATCGCCGCCGGCGAGGTCATCGAGCGACCGGCCAGCGTGGTCAAGGAGCTCGTGGAGAACAGCATCGACGCCGGCGCCAGCGAGATCACGGTGGCCGTGGAAGACGGCGGTCGCCGGCTGATTTCCGTCACTGACAACGGCTGTGGCATGGACGCCGACGACCTGGCCGCAGCCTTCGAGTCCCACGCCACCAGCAAAATCAAGTCGATCTCCGACCTGCACGGCGTCGCCACGCTGGGCTTTCGTGGCGAAGCCCTGCCCAGCATCGCCTCGGTCGCCCTGCTCCGCGCCGTCAGTCGCACGCGCGACTCGGACCAGGCGCATGGCATCGAGTTCGACTGTGGCGAAAAGGGACCGGTCTCGCCCTGCAGCGGCGACTACGGGACCACCATTGCGGTCCGGGATTTGTTCTACAAACTGCCCGCGCGGCGCAAGTTCCTGCGCACCGCCAATACCGAGATGGGACATATCAGCGAGCAGGTCACGCGTATCGCCCTGGGCCGGCCCGCGCTGTCACTGACGTTGCTTCACAACGGCAAGGAGGTCCTCCGGCTCGCGGCCAACCAGAGCCTCAAGCAGCGGATCGGGGCGCTGTTTCCGATGCTGCCCATGGAGCCGCCGGACGGCTTGATCGAGACGCAGACCCGCGAGAAGGACGTTCACATTCACGCCCTGCTGGGCCGCCCCAGCGTCTCGCGCAGCAACAGCCACTTCCAGTACACGTTTCTCAACGGACGCTTCATCCGCGACAAGTTCATCACGCACGCGATCAAGGAAGCGTACCGCGGACTGCTGGAGCCCAACCGCTTCCCGGTCGTCTTTCTGTTCATGGAGATGCCGCCGGAAGACTACGATGTGAACGTGCACCCCACAAAGATCGAAGTCCGCTTCTACAACTCCAACCTCGTGCACTCCCAGATTCTCGGCGCCCTGCGGGAGACGCTCTTAGGCACCGACCTGCACATTTCGGCGGCCCTGCCCACGGCCGGGGCAGCGCCGCCCGGTGACGCGCCCACCCAGCACGCGCGGAGACAGGAGATCGCCGATGCGATGGCCGACTTCTTCCGGACGCATCGCCCGACGCACACGCAGCAGCAGTTCGACTTGCGGCCGCGCGGACCGGTACACCAGCGGGCGGGCGGACCGCGCGATCTGCCCCGGCCCGAAACACCGCTCCACGTCGCGACGGAGATCGAGGAGCGCAAATACATCCAGATTCACGACAGCTACATCGTCGAGCAAACCGAAGAGGGTTTTGTCATCATCGACCAGCACGCGCTGCACGAGCGCATGCTCTACGAGACCCTGCGCCGGCGCGTGGGCCGCGACAAACTCGAATCGCAGCGGTTGCTTCTGCCCGAGAGTCTCGAAGTCACCGACGCGCAAGCCGGCGCCATCGAAAGCAACGCCGCGCTCATCGCACAATTGGGCATTGAGATCGTTCCCTTCGGCCCGAAGACCTACGCGGTGCAGGCCTTCCCCACCCTGCTTTCCAAGACCTCGCCGATTGAATTCGTCCGGGACCTGATCGATCTGCTGGCGGAAAAGACGGCGGAACTGAACGCTGACGATCTGCTCGACGAAGTGTTGAACATGACGGCCTGCAAAGCGGCGATCAAGGCCGGCCAGAGGCTCACGGACAGCGAAATCCAGCAGCTCCTGGCCGACCGCGAACTGTACGAATCGACCACGCGCTGCCCGCACGGGCGGCCGACGACGATACGGTTTTCCATGGGCGAGCTGGAGAAACAATTCAAGAGGACCTGATGGCAAGGTGGTGGCTGCTCTCGATTTTGCTGGCGACCTGGCTGGCGTTGGGTTGCCTGCTGTTTCCGCTGCGGCGGGCGGACGCCGTGTCGGAGGCCCCGGCGGCAACGGCGCCGACGCGTATCGTCTCGGCGGCGCCCAACCTGACGGAGATTCTCTTCGCCCTCGGCCTGGACGAGCAGATCGCCGGCGTCACCCGGGGCAGCAACTACCCCCCCGCCGCGGCGCAGAAACCCACGGTGGGCACGTTCTGGCAGCCCAACATCGAGACCGTCATCGCCACCCGGCCGGACCTGGTGGTCCTGCTGACGTTCCCGCAACAGCAAAGTCTCGCCGACCGCCTCCGCCGGCTCGGCATTCACTGCCTGACGCTGGAGATCTGGACCGTAGACGACCTCTTCGACGCCATCGCGATGCTCGGTCAGGCCACGGGCAGAGCGCAAGACGCACAACGTCTCCTGGCCGAGACAAAAACCCGCATCGAGCGGCTGCAAACCCGGCTGGCGGGCAAGCGGAGGACGAAAGTTCTGTGGGTCGTGCAGAGAGACCCGCTCCGGGTCGCCGGTCGAAACACTTTCGTCAACGAGTTGATCGATCTGGCCGGCGGCGAGAACGCCATCGGATCGACCTTGCACAAGTATCCGCCCATCGGGGGCGAGCAGATTTTGGCCTGCGGCGCGGAAGTCATCATCGAACCGGCCATGATGCCCGGCCTGATCGAGGCCCAGCGGGCGCAGGCGCTGGCCTACTGGCAACGCTTTGCGAACGTTCCCGCCGTGGCCGACGGTCGCATCCATGTCATTGACGGTGACATCGTGTCCCGGCTCGGCCCGAGACTGTACGAGGCCGTCGAGACCATCGCGAAATGTTTGCGGCCGGAGCTGGTTGGAGAATAGATGGTGCCTCGACTCTTATCACCAGGGAGATTACTGGTTCGGACCGCCGGCGCGGCGTTGCTGCTGCTTGCGGTCATGCTTGTCTGCTCTCTGCTCGGCTCGGAGTCGATTTCTCTGAAAGCCGTCTTCTCCGGCGTCCCCGAGGCCGGCGGGGCCAATCCCGACTACGAGATCTTCGTGCACGTCCGCCTGCCGCGGGTCTTGTTGGCGGCGATCGTGGGGGCGGCGCTGGCGGCCTCCGGCGTGACCCTCCAGGCGCTGCTCCGCAATCCCCTGGCCGATCCCTACATCCTGGGCATCTCCAGTGGGGCCGGGCTCGGCGCCATGCTCGCCGTTCTCAGCGGCTGTAGCTGGACCCTGTGGGGCCGGTCCCCCATCGCTGTTTTCGCCTTCGCCGGGGCGCTCGGGACCGTATGGCTCGTCTGGGCCGTCGGGCGGGTGACCGGGAAATTCCATCTTACCGGCCTGCTGCTCGCCGGCGTGGTGGTCAACGCCTTCTTTTCGGCCGTGATCATGTTCCTGATCTCCATCGCCCGGAGCCAGCAGTTGCATGCGACGATGTTCTGGCTCATGGGCAACATGACGGAGGAGGATTTCTTCGTCCTGTGGGTCGGGGGCGGCTGCGTCGCGGCCGGGATTGCGGCTTTGTTCCTGCTCGCACCAAAACTCAATGCGATCGGTTTCGGGCCGGAAGACGCCCGCAGCATCGGTGTCAACGTCGAGAGGACGCAACTGGCGGCGTTTGCTATTTCCGCGTTCATTACCGCCGTGGCGGTGAGTTTGAGCGGCCTCATCGGCTTCGTGGGGCTCGTGGTTCCGCATGCGGTCCGTCTCGTGTTCGGTTCCGACCATCGCCAGCTTTTGCCGCTGAGCAGCCTCGTGGGAGCGGCGTTCCTCGTCGTGGCCGATACCGCCGCCCGAATGGCCGTCGCACCGGCGCAGTTGCCCGTCGGCATTGTCACGGCGATGATTGGCGGTCCGTTCTTCCTGGTTCTGCTGCTCCGGTACAACAGAAAGGTCTCGTGGCTGCAATGACACCGTCGGTCCGGGTACAAGACGTCAGTTTCGCCTATCAGCGGGAGGACTGGATTCTGCGGAATCTCAGTTTCACCGTGCGGCCGGGGACCTTTCTGGCGGTCGTGGGTCCCAACGGTGCGGGCAAGAGCACGCTGATCAATCTTATCGCGGGCCTCTTGGCCCCGAACGCGGGTACCGTATCGCTGGACGAACGTGACGTCCGGTCTCATCGCCCCGTCGAACGCGCCGCCCGGATCGCGGTGGTGCGACAGGAGTTCGTTCCGGTCTTCGGCCTTTCCGTCGCCGAAGCGGTGCTCATGGCGCGCACTGCCTGCTATGGCCCGCTCGGTTTCGAGAGCGAGGCGGACCGCGAGTTGGCCACGAAGGCGCTGGAATCGACCGATACGCTTCGCTTTGCGTCCCGGCCGCTGGCCAGCCTCAGCGGCGGAGAACGACAGCGCGTTTTCATCGCGCGGGCCCTGGCCCAGGATACCCCGATCCTTCTCATGGACGAGCCAACCAGTTTCCTCGATCTCAAGCACCAGGTCGCGATTTACGACCTTCTCAAGACCATTGGGCTTCAGGAGGCCAAGACGATTATCTCCGTTACCCACGATATCAATTTGGCCGCCCAATACTGTGATGAGGCGCTTCTCCTGCCTCCCCGGCCTGATTCACCGGCGACGGCGCGAGAGGGCCTGCCGGCGTCCGAACGCCCCCCCTATCGCGTGGGTCCTTCCGCCGAGGTATTCACCGCCGCAGGGATCGAGCGGGCTTTTGGCGTCAAGGTTTTCTCCGCGCCCGTCGGGACGGAGAACTTCTTCATCCCGCTTGGGAGAATGGCCAAAGATGCGGCCAAAACAGACCGGCCATGACCGGGCCGACCGCGAATCACGTAACGTCTTTCTGATAAAGCACTTACGAGACAACTGTTGAGCTTCCTGGCGATAAGGGTGCGTTTATCGCAGTGGTGGGCCTTTTTGACGCACCTTATCGAGACAAATATCGTTGCCCGCCTGCCCCGGAATATGTTAAAATATAGGTTTCTATGGACCGTATCCTACTTTGTATAGGAAAGGTGATCATAAAAGTGGCTCTAAAGCGTAAGAAAACCACCAAAAAGAAGGCCGTGAAGAAAACGGCTGCGACGGGCAAGACGGCCAAGAAGAAGACCGTGAAGAAGAAAGCCGCCAAAAAGAAGCCCGCAAGAACAGTGGCTGTGAAGAGTAAAACGGCCCGGAAGAAGACGGCAAAGAAGAAGGCTGCAGGGAGGCTGACGAGGCCGCGCGGTCTCAACGCCGCCGACCGCGAGCGCTTCAAGGAAATGCTGCTTCAGAAGCGCCGCGAAATCTTCCAGAATATGTTCGAGATCGAGGGCGAGACCCTCAAGAAGTCCAGGCTCGACGCCAGTGGAGACCTCTCGAGCATGCCGATCCACATGGCCGACCTGGGAACCGACAATTACGAGCAGGAGTTTGCTCTGGGCCTGATGGACAGCGAACGACGGCTTCTGACGGAAATCGACGAGGCGCTGCTGCGAATCGAAGATGGCAGTTACGGGATTTGCCAGGGGACCGGCAAGCCGATCCGCAAGGCAAGGCTTGAAGCCCAGCCCTGGGCTCAGTACAGCGTTGAGTATGCCCGTATGATCGAGCAGGGCCTGGTGGACGAAGTCGCCTGACGCACACGGCTAACGACGTGCGGTGCGTACGACCGCACCGTCCGTTGCGTTGCCCCATGGAATTGAACGATCACGCTGACGATAATCTGACTCGACAGAGTTCGACGATCCCGTGTCCCATCTGCCGGCGCGCCGTTGCCGTTTCCTCGCAACGTCCGAAATTCTTCCCGTTCTGCTCGCAGCGCTGCAAACTGATTGACCTCGGGGCCTGGTTTGACGCTGCCTACAGGGTCCCCGGCAGCCCGGACGAGGCCGACGAAGGACCACCTCATCCTGCTGACTCCGATCCGACCGCGGGGTAAGGAAGCCGCCCCCGGAGAAAATCCCGTAGACGAGTCACGAAAGAGACGATAACATACCGTGGTAAGACCGTCATCGGGCGGCCGTACGAAGCGGATCAAGGACATTGAAAGGAAGCAAGATGGTTGATGAAAAAGGGCCCGTGCTGCCCTTCGGCAGCTTGCTCTTTCCCCGGCTTTTTCAAGCCTTTCGCATGTCCATCCAACCTACGAAGCTGATTCTGGCGTTCCTGGCTTTGGCGACGATCTGCCTGGCGGGGCGCGTCATGGACTTTAGCCAGACGGTGGTCGTCAGTCCGAGCGGCACGACCGAGTTGGACGAGTACGTACTTCACGGGGGTGAGGTCAGCGAACATATCGAGCGGTTCCAGGAGGCCGGCGGGCGGCGCGGCGTCTTCACGACGCTGTGGAACTTCGGGGCCAAGCGCTTTCACGCGGCCTTGATCGCCCTTTCCGAGCGTGACGTTCTGGAAGTTACTGGCAATATCGTGGCGTGTTTTGCGGCGCTGGCCTGGGCGTTCCAGCATCATCCGGCGTACAGCCTTCTTCTGTTCGCCCTGGTGCTGGCCGTGATGTCGCTGGCCGGAGGAGCTATCTGTCGGGTCGCGGCCCTCCAATTCGCCCAGGGGCAGAAGCCCGGTCTGACCGAAGCGGTGCGCTTTGGCAGCAGGAAGTTCCAGAGCTTCTTCACCGCCCCGCTCACGCCGGTCGCTATCATTCTGGTTATGGGCCTTTGCATCTTCCTTCTGGGACTTATCGGGAACATCCCTGTGCTCGGCGAGCTGTCCGTCGGCCTGCTGCTGCCCCTGGCCTTCATGGGCGCGGCCCTCGTTACGGTCATCGCCATCGGGGCCCTGGTGGGTCTGAACCTGATGTTTCCCGCCATCGCGTATGAGGACTCGGATTGCTTCGACGCGATCAGCCGCTCCTTCAGCTACGTCTATGCCAAGCCCTGGCGGATCGGCTTCTACACCAGCCTCGTCGCCGTCTACGGGGCCATCTGCTATGCCTTCGTCCGCTTCTTCTGCTTCTCTCTCCTGCTCGTCACTCATCTGTTCCTGCGCGTGGGTTTCCTGCAAGGCAACGAGAAGCTCGACACCATCTGGCCCGGCGTGGATTTCACCAACTTCCTCGGAGCGGCCTCCGTGGCGCCGGAGGCGTGGTCGGCATGGCTGGCCTACTATCTCATTCGCATCTGGGTTCTGGTTGTGGTCGGACTGATGGTCTCCTTTGTGATCAGCTTCTACTTCTCGGCCAACACGATCATCTACGCCCTGATGCGCAAGGGGGTGGACAAGGTTGCCCTGGACGAGGTCTACACGCCTTCCGATGAGATGGCGACCCGGCTGGCGGACGTGCCGAGCATAACCGACAGCGCGGGCGAGGAAGCCGCCGCAGAACCCGAAGGCGCGGACAACAAGTCTGAAACGTCCGAATAACCAGGGCCTCCCCTTGCTCGGTGGGAATCGCGGGCTCTCCCTGTCGCGCGCAGGACTCAACCCGACCCGCTCTGGGACCGATGATATAGCCGGGGCGCTTGGCGACCGTTGCGTCCTGTGTTTACGTGATCTCTGACGACGCCGCAAAGACCAAGAGAGCAGTACGGAAATATGCCCGAGTTGAATATGGACTCCCAGCAGCACGGCCGCGACGAGAATGAGGGGCCGGTTCCCGCCCCGCCGGGCAGGTTCCTTCTGACGTTTCGCAAACCGCTGGTCATCCTGGCCCACATCCTCGCGTTTGCCGCCTCCCTGATGCTCTCCTTCCTCGTCGCCAACAGCATGCAGTTTCGGCGGGAGTGGCTCGTCGAGCAGTATCCTCTTCTGTTGCTTCTCTGTCTGGCCGTCAAGCTGCCGGTCTTCGGATTCTTCCAGCAGTACCGGGGCTGGTGGCGCTACGTGAGCATCTCCGATCTGCTGGGCATCCTGCGGGCCTCGCTGGCGAGCACGCTGATCATCGTGGTCGTCTGGTTCGCCGTGATGCTGCACGTGCCCGCCGTGCGCCGCGCCCTGCCGACCGGCATCGCCGCCATCAGCCAGGGCGTGTTCATGGCCGATCTGTTCGGCACCATCCTCCTGCCGGCCGGACTGCGAATGCTCATTCGACTCTACCACGAAGAGTTTCGCACCGTCCGGGGCCGCCAGTTGATGCGATTCCTCATCGTCGGCGCCGGCAACGCCGGCGAGGCCCTGCTGCGCGAAATCCAGCGCATGCCCGTCATCCAGTACGACGTGGCCGGCTTCATCGACGACGACCCCGCCAAGCAGGGTATGAACATCCACGATGTCCCCGTTCTCGGCACCGTCGAGCAATTGCCCGCAATCTGCCTGGAGCGTGACATCGAGGAGATCGCCATCGCCATGCCCTCGGCGACGCACCAGCAGCTTCGCCGGGTCATTCAGGTCTGCGAAGGCACCAAGATCCGCTTTCGCACCGTTCCGGCCATTACCGATATCGCTTCGGGCAAGCTCCGCGTCTCCCAGATCCGCGACGTCGATATCAACGACCTCCTGGGACGGGCGGTCGTGCAACTGGACACGGAATTGATCGAGGAGTTCGCCCGGGACAAGACCATTCTCGTCACCGGGGCCGGCGGTTCGATCGGTTCGGAGATGTGCCGCCAGATCTGTCAGTTTGCGCCGCGGCGGCTCCTGCTGGTCGAGCAGGCCGAGAATCCCCTCTTCTATATCGAGCGTGACCTCCGCAAGCACTTTCCGAACGTCTCGATGCTCTCGCTGGTCTGTAACATCACCGACCGGGCCCGGGTCGAGGAAACGTTCGCGCGGCACCGGCCCGAGGTCGTCATCCATGCCGCCGCCCACAAGCACGTGCCGCTGATGGAGTCCAATCCGGGCGAGGCCGTCAAGAACAACATCGTGGGCACACAAATCGTCGCCGATGCCGCCGACCGGCACGGCGCGGCCCACTTCGTGATGATCAGCACCGACAAGGCCGTCAACCCCACCAGCATCATGGGGGCCTCCAAACGAATTGCCGAAATGTACATCCAGGATCTCGGCAAAACGAGTGGCACGCAGTTCGTGACCGTCCGCTTCGGCAACGTCCTGGCCTCGGAGGGCTCGGTCGTGCCCATCTTCAAAAAGCAGATCGCCGAAGGCGGGCCCGTGACGGTCACCCACCCCGACATGAAACGCTATTTCATGACGATCCCGGAGGCCAGCCAGCTCGTGTTACAGGCCGCCACCATGGGCAAGGGCGGCGAAATCTTCGTGCTCGATATGGGCGATCCCGTCAAAATCGTCGACCTGGCCAAAGAACTCATCACGCTCAGCGGCTTCCGACCCGGCGAAGAGATCCAGATCGTCTTCACCGGGCCG
>JAFGCA010000165.1 GCA_016932895.1 Sedimentisphaerales bacterium
CGCGCCGACGGTTGGTCACGCTTCTCAAGGCGCTGCCGCTGCACGTCATCGGCACCCGGCCCATCGAGGAGGCGACCGTCACGCGCGGCGGCGTCCGCACGAAGGAGATCAACCCGCAGACGATGGAATCGAGACTCCACCGGGGCCTCTTCTTCGCCGGCGAGGTCCTCGACGTGGACGGGCCCTGCGGCGGGTACAATCTCCAGATGTGCTTCTCCACCGGCGCCGCCGCCGGCCGCGCCGCCGCCATGGCGTGATTGAGAGACCTCTCCAAAACCCAAGAGCAAGATGCGCCTCCCTTTCCAGAGTCTACTTGGGTTGCTGGTAGTATTCCATCGCCTCGGGGATCAAGTTCTGCAGGTTTCGGATGCGGGTCGCGTCGGCCGGGTGCGTGCTGAGAAGTTCCGGCGGCTGCGACTTGCCCTCCTTGGCCGCGGACATCCGCTGCCAGAATGCCACCGCCTCCTGCGGGTCGTACCCCGCCATCGCCATGAAGATCAGCCCCAGCCTGTCCGATTCGTTCTCGTGCAGCCGGCTGAACGGCAGCAGCAAACCGATCTGCGTGCCCAAGCCGTAGGAGCTCACAAACAGATTCCTCGTCGCCTCGGGCTTCTCCTTCATGGCCGTGTCGATCGCGATGCCCCCCATCTGCACCAGCAGACCCTGGGTCATCCGCTCGGACCCGTGCTTGGCGAAGACGTGCGCGATCTCATGGCCCATCACCGTCGCCAGCCCCGCCTCGTTCTGGGCCACCGGAAGCAGGCCCGTATACACGACGACCTTGCCCCCGGGCATCGCGAACGCGTTGACCGCGCTATCCTCGACCAGATTGAACTCCCACTCATAACCCTCAAACGGGTCCTTGTCGCAGTGCTGCCGGCAGAACTGGTCCACCGCCACCTGAATCCGGGCCCCCACCCGCTTGACCATCGCCGTTTTTTCGGCGTCCGTGCTCACCTTGTTCTCGGAGATGAACTGGCTGTACTGCTGCAGGCTCAGGGAATTGATGATCGAATCGGGCACGAGATTCAACTGCCGCCGGCCCGTGATCTCCACTTCCGAGCATCCCGCCAACAAAAACAGCCAGCCAATCAGCACCATCGAAATCGATCTCACAGTCGTTTTCATGCGAATTCTCCCTGAATTCAGTGTGTCTTTCCGTCGCATCCAGTCCAGATCCACAGCAACGGCCCACCTCGGCCGCCGCCTATTCTACTATTTAGCCCCCCACCCGGTTCCGGTGCAAAGGTTTTTCCCCGGCCAAATCCACCACACGCAACGCTCGGCCCCGGCGGGCGGCTCTTCACCACAGAGGCGCAGAGGCTGCAAAACATGAAACCTGACGCCGGCCGAAGGTAAGGACGATTCGCGGCTTTGGCAAAACTAGGCGTTGCAGCATGCCACCCTGTCGCTCATTGGGTACGTTTTCGCCGCACCGCCCTCGTTTTTTGCCCAAACTCGCCGATATTGGCTTCGTTTGGCGCGTCCGGCCGCCCAGATTGGGTTTGTTTTCCGTTTCCTGTGGTTTCGATCATCTGCCTTTCGAGCTTGTTTCGGATTTCCCGCTTCCGACCGGCCCTGCCGGGCCAAACCGGCGTGGATTGGGTCCGTTTCGCACAATCCCCCTCCCGGCCCGGCCACGTTCCAGTTTCCACCACTGAGCCGCAGAGGATACAGAGCATGACTCTTAGTTTCAGGCAGATTTGCATACATCTCCGCGTTCTCCGAGTCTCCGTGGTGAACTCGCGCCGGCCCTGAATTCCCATCGCCGGCTTCCTATCGCAAGGCCAGTCTCTTAGTTGTATAGACATCATAAACGACCGCAGCGACGCGGTCAAGCAAAAACCTCCGGAAACCACGAAGAACACGAGGGACGCGAAGAAACCGCCAATTATCAACCATCCTCAATCAACCCAAAGCCCCAGACAAACACAGATAACTTCTTTTACAACAAGGAATTACGCAGGATTTACACGGATACGACTTTGTCATTGCCGGCGCATCGCGGCAATCACCAACGCCACGGGCCAGCCCACACAAACAACAGATTTCAAACCGCAGAGGCCGCAGAGGAACGCGGAGGAACCCACTTGCCACGGGTCACGTGGGACGGATCACGGATTTTGAACGCGGATAACTGCTTTTTAGACACGGATGTACACGAGATGCACACGGATTCGATCTCTCACACGAAGGCACAGAGCCACAGAGAATGATGGTCCCCGGATTGTTCCGACCTCCGTGTCTTTGTGTCTCTGTGTGAGATATAATTCACTGTGATCAATGGACTTGTGTCATGACCGCGAGATTATCTGGAGAGGATTTCCAGTTGTTGCGACTTAATAGTGCCGATTTGCACCGATTCAGAGCCCTTTCAAACCGCGAAATACCCGAACCACGCGAAAAAACGATGTTCTGCCACAGAGGGCACCGAGAGCACTGAGGAAATGGAACCGCAGATGAACGCGGATGAACGCTGATAACTTCCTTTTTGACACGGATTTACACGGGATGGACACGGATTCGACTTTGTCATTCCCGCGCAGAGCCTGCCCTCGACCCGATCGGGGGCGGGAATCCAGTAGAAACCACGGGGCACGGATCACGGACCACCGGCCACCGCATGGAGCCACAGAGGGCACCGAGAGCCCCGAGGACGCTGAGAAACTCAACCCTAAACACTCAAAACTAACAACTCCCCGCCACCCCCTTCACCCAAACACCTTGCTATTTTCTTGAATTTTCCCCTTGCATCCCCCGCACGCAGACGCCATAATACGGGCACTTGACGTGCGGTTCATACTGCTTTGATCGACACCAACGATCCGAACCGCGAGACAGAACGGCCTGAGGCCTCAGAGAGCGGCAATAAGATGGTGGCGCGGAGAAATGGCTAAGCGGTAAATGCCCAGGATTCGTTGCGTGGCACAGAAGCCGAAGCGCTAAATACCAAGCGGAAGAAGTACCGGCCACCTTTGGTTCACTCAAGTTGCAGAGGAGACGGAGAAACAGGCTGGCCTCCGGTGGGTGAGACTGCTTGTGCTTATTGTGCGTACTGCGGTTTCTGGTAGACCAAGTTCGCGGACGCGATGCTAGACAAGCCCACAGTGTCTGGAGTGTAAGAAATGACCATAGGAAACCCACACAAGAAGACTGCCGCACGCAGACGGAATTGCATTGTCTGTCCAGAGGAAATTCTCCCGCCAGAAATCCTTGATGGGAGCCCGCAGTACCAACACTACGAGGCCGCGCCTCCTCCGTATCAGGCCGGCCCTCCCTATAGCGCTGGCCCTCCCTATAGCGCTGGCCCTCCCTATAGCGCTGGCCCTCCATACAGGGCGGGCTTCCCACGATAGAACGCGCGGGCATTCTCAGGAAAGCCGTCCCGAAAAAGAGATTCGATCGGATACGTCTGCCGGCGCTTCGGCGAAGATCAGAGGACGAAGAGCCTGATTTTTCGACGGACTGGACGCGGTGAGGGTGAGGAAGAGGTAGAGGTAGTAGGGAAAGTGGGAGTTTCTGCATCGGCAGGTCGCCTCCTTTCGAGTCTTGCATCTGTATTGGATACTGGTATTCATATGAAGCGGAGTATATTCCAGCTTGACACGCTCAAGGGCAACAAGTTCATCTGCGATGCTGAATCCGGACGGTGGGTGGTGGCAGACTACATAGATGAGTCAGTAGTCGCAAAGATATCACGGGCGCGACCCCAAGGCGCATACAGAGGTATGGCGCTCGTACTCCTCAACGTCACTAGAGCCTGCAATTTTGACTGCGTGTACTGTCTCATAGGAAGTCTGAAGCAAGAAGGGCGTAGCATGCCTTACGACGTGGCGAGAAGAGCCATCGACAGGGTGATGGAGTTGCCGGAGGAGGACAGATATGTGATTTTCCATGGCAGTGAACCAATGATGAATTTCGCGCTGATTAAACGGCTCCTGCTCCACTCTCACAAGAACGGCTACAAGATAAGATATGCCATGCAGTCTAATGGTTCCCTTTTTGACAGGGAGAACATAGATTTCCTGGTGGAGATGGAAACCTATATAGGAATCAGCTTAGACGGAACCAGAGAGCATCATAACAGAAACCGCCCCTACGCAGGAGGAATGCCCTCCTACGATGACGTTATGGCCAACGTACACTTGGTAATTGAACGACAAGGAGGCATGGGAGTGATCTGCGTCGTTACGAAGGCAAACGTAAATTCTCTGGAGAGAATTGTTGAGAATCTCGAAAGCGAAGGCATTACTGCGGTCTCCTTCTGTCCCGTCAGTAGTGGCAATAAGGATATCGCCGCCAACGAGGAAGACCTCATTAGAAACATGGTCTGTATTCTGGATAGATATTTCCTGGCGAAGCTGAGCGGAACAGCCACCATCGAAATAGAGAATGCGCGGAAGTACTTGATCAACCTAGCCCCAAGGACTTCGCCAGTGAATTGCGTTCAGTGCAGTATTGGCTCCAAATACCCATTGCTTGGCGTAGATGTCAACGGAGATATCTACCCATGCGACTACTTCTGGGGCCAGTGCGAATACTTGCTAGGTAACATCCAAGACGATTCTTTTGATTCAGTAATAAATAAGCCCCGGGATTTCCGGGCGTACAGGGACGTGAACGACATGAGAGGCTGCTCGAAATGCGATTGGAGAAGGTTCTGCGGGGGAGGGTGCCCTGGGACTTTTGTGCTTCAGGGAAAAAGCGTGGCAACGAAAAGTCCCTACTGCAATTTCCACAGGGCTATGCTTCAGTACATGGCGCGGAGAATTCCCCTCCTCCACGAGAAGGGCCTTGTGCGCGAGATACTCGGAACCAGACCTAGCCCTCCTTTTGGGAAACACCGAGTGTAGCCTCACTCTGTACCAAAGCCCCTGAAAATCATCCCTTCTCCCGCCCGTTGCTCCAG
Source organism: Sedimentisphaerales bacterium (assembly GCA_016932895.1). Next base: position 4,910 of record JAFGCA010000165.1, read on the forward strand.
TGACATGGGCCCCAGAGTTCCTGTGGACGGGCCAGAAACAAACGATGGGATGCGTCTCTATACTCCTCACGTAGACACCCAGCGCAGTAAAAATGACAGCGGCCTGACGAACTCGACCACTCCCCTTCTGAGGTAATGACCTACTTTTTGGTGAGATAAGAAAGGAGGTCGTTCCTGGCTGGGTCGATGCTCCCTATGCTTCCCACGCGAGTCGTGTATTTGGAGTGGGGCGTTCCGCTTGGCTGGAAAAGAACGCCACCATTTTGGTATACAACCACCCTGCCATTATCGGACACTTTGTTGAACTTCCCATCTCTGCTGACAAAACTCTTCATACTTCCACCTCGACCTTGCTGATTTGAATGCTCAGTCTTTCCATTTCCCGATCCAGTCTTTGCGAGCCGTCAGTTGCCCGATAGAAACCTCCACGCAATTCCGTCAAAATTATTTAAAGTGCATCCTGTTACTCTACGCGTTCAGATAGATTCTGGTTCATCCAATGAATGTGTAGTTGGCGTCCGCAGATCAGGTCGACGGAGTATCCAGGAGTGAAGAATCGTCTGGGCAGAGGCTCAAATTTAGGCAGGCGGGGAGAGATTTGTGCCTTTGGGGCCCCGAACGAGGCTTCTCGATCATCTGGGGAGGATTAGAGGTGTGCGGTACATTGTGGGAGAAGCAGGTTTTAGTTTTGAGGTGAGCGGGAAGCGGAACGGTTCTTGAGTTTTGAGTTGGGGGTGGGGAGGCGAGGCCAACGCGGCGGGGCGAAAATCATTGAAAAAGGATGAAACTGTAACAAAACGGTAACACGTCCATGGCACATTGCGCTTGTGTGAAATGAATTGCTTTGGCTATTCTATTTCGGAAAGGAGTGCAGCCATGGAGAAGAAACATTTGTTGAGCCTGGCGCTGGTGCTGGTTGTGACGTTGTGTTCGGCGGCGGCGTTTGGGAAGTCGGCGTCGGTCCTGTTGCGGGAGGGGCTCTACGCCGAGGAGGTGGAGGGCGATCTCGATGCGGCCATCGAGATCTACCGGCAGATCATCGCCGACAGCACCGCCCAGCGGAAGCTGGTGGCCCAGGCGCTGTATCGCCAGGGCATGTGCTTTCTCAAGAAGAGGAACGAGCCGGAGGCGCGGGCGGCCCTTGAGAAGCTGGTCACCGGTTACAGCGACCAGACCGAGATCGTCGAGAAGGCCAAGCCTCTGCTGGACGACCTGGGCAACGCCGATCCGGCGGCGCTGATGCCGCCCGGGACGATAATGTACATCGAGATCGGCAGTCCCGGCCGGCAGATCGAGACCATTCTCAACATGCTCAAGGGGACGCCGTTCGAGAATCCGCTGGCGGTCCTGGGACACCGGAGTACGGGACACGGGGGCGGTGCGACGAATCCGGCGGATATGGTCGGGGCCCTGCTCAATCCCAGCATGATGGCGGAGTTCAGGAAGATTCGCGGCATCGGCGTGGGCATCACGGGGCTGGCCCAGGGCACGCCCCCCGCCACGATCGTCCTGTTCCCGGGCAAGAGCGACGCGCTGCGCGGGATTCTGCTGGCCGCACTCGGCATGCTCGGACGATCCACCGATCCGATTGAGGGCATGACCACGGTGACTCTGCCCCAGGGCGGAGGCGCCGCCTACGACGATACGGTGGTCATCGTCGCCAGCCCTGCGGCCGGCGCCATGGACCGCCTGCGCTGGTCCGTGAAGCAATACAAGGGTGCGGCCAATGGGCCCACGCTGGCGAGCAGCAACCGGTCCTTCCGCAAGATCAGCAAGCAGGCCCGCCAGCAGAACGCCCTGACGGTCTGGATGAACGTCAACGAGGCCTTCGACGGCCTGACGAAGATCATGCCGCCGGAGGCGATACCGCAGCAGATTCGCATGGCCGACAGCATGATCGACTTTAAGAACGTCGACGACATGATCGCGTCGCTGTCGCTGCGCGAGACGGGCGTGGCGGTGGAAGCCAATCTCAACTTCAATGAGGGACATCAATCTTTAGCCTACCACATGATGCGGACGCCGAATCTCAATCGGGACGCGTTGCAGGCCGTTCCGCCCGAGGCGATTGCGTTGATCAGCGTGGCGCTGGGCAAGTCCGACACGCCGCAGGCCCAGGCGGTGAGCGAGCATATCAAGAATGGCATGGGGCTCGATATCGGGCCGGAGTTGTTCGAGAATATCGAGCAGATCACGCTGTTTGCCCTGCCGCTGGGCAAGGTCGCCGAGCCGACCGAAGGCCAATTGCCGGCCGCGTTCAATTCGCTCGGCCTGGCCGTGACCAGCTCGAACCCTGAGAAGACGCGGCAGCTCTTCACCACGCTGCTGCAGTCGGTGAACCTGCTGACGCCCGGCGCCGAGGCCACCGAGCCGGTCGACGGCAAGTACGAGTTCACACTGGGCAACTACCAGAAGGTCTTCTGCCGGATCAACGAGGCGGCCAAGACGACCGTCGTCTCGCTCAATCCCGACCTGGCGGACACGTCCGTTGCGGCCCTTGCCGGCGGTCCTTCGGCGATGCGCCGGGGACGCTTCGGCGACGCGTTGAACACGTTGTCGCCGACGACCAGCAAACTGGTGGCGGTCAACGTCGCCGGCGCGCTGCGGTTCGCCCGGGAGAATATGGAGCTGCCTTCCGAGGCGGCCGAGACGGTGGGCGAGGCGCTGGAGCAATTGGCCGGCGCCAGCGAGAAAACGACGGTCCGACTGCAGACGAACGAGGAGGCCAACAGCCTGGGCATTCGCCTGAGCGTCAGCGACCTGCCGCCGGTGGGCGAGGTCGTCGGCCCCATCGTGCAAATCGTGCAGACCATGCAGACCGTGGAGGCCCAACAGGCGGGCCGACAGGTAGCGACCAGGATCCCGGCCGGCATCGCGGCAAC
>JAFGCA010000029.1 GCA_016932895.1 Sedimentisphaerales bacterium
CCGAACACCAACTGCTGTCCGCCCTTCATGCGATGGGCCAGGTCCTGGGTCGGCCCGCCGCGATAGGCTCGCCCGAACATCTGGATCGTGCCGCCGTAGACGGCCGGGAACGCCGGGACCGTGTTGGGCTCCTGCCAGTGCCACGTCAGGTATCCGTCGTGCCACTTGACGTAGGGCTCCGCGTTGCACTCGGTCGTCAGCATGCACTCCGCGGGCTTCGCGGCGCGGATGGCGTCGAGCATCGCCCAGTATCCTTCCATCCACCAGTGGCCGCCGCCCAGTTCGTGGCCGTGCGAGCCGTCGAAGCACAGACGCGGCGCCGCGGCCGCGATCTGATCGATGTACACGCCGCCGACGCCGTACTCGTTGAACAGGCGAAGCACGATGTCGCGGACCCGGTTCTGCCAGAGCGGGGTCGCCGGGCACATGACCGCCAGCTTCACGCTGTTGCCGTCGGTCTCCTTGCTCTGGTAGGTCTCGACGTAGGGCTCGCCCTGTTCGTTCTTCGTGGCCGCCGGCAGGGCGGTCCGGGTGAACTGCCAGTCCTCGGCTCCTTTGTCGTGCGTGTCCCACAGGCGCCCGTTGATGTAGGGCATCGGATAGACGCCCACGGCCTTGAGCTCGGCCGCTCCCTCGGCGAATCCGTCCTTCGTCGGGAAGTAGTGCGGATAGTCGTTGTCGAAGGGAATCTGGTGCCAGTTGTACCAGTGGAAGCCGGCGGGCGTGCCGACGGCCTGGGCGAAGGCCTTCACGCGCGGGACGCAGTCGGAGGGCGCTCCTCCCGTCATCACCCAGGCGGGCAGTTCCCGCATCCACAGCGGCGTGTCCTCGCGTCCGGCGGGCCCCAGCTTAGGCCACCATCGGGCCTCCCGGCTGGCCCAGGCGCGGTAGATCTGAGCGGCGTCGAACCAGTCGCCGCGCAGCAGTTGCCATCGGGCCTCGCCCGGCAGTTCGAAACCGGCGCCCGCCTTGCCCATGCCGGCGACCGGATGCTCGAACCGCAGGGTCATCGCCCGCTGATCGGGCCGGCTCTCGCCGAAGATGTCTTTCGTCGAACCGAAGGGATCGTGTATGGCGACGTAGAGCCCGGTCCGAGCCGCCGGGTTGTAGGCCGCCATGTACTGCATCGAGGTCCAGCCGCTGGGGTAGGTCCCGCCTCGTTTATAGGACTTGCCCCAGAGGCCGGAGTGCTCCACCCCTGCGATGATCGGCAGGAACACACGACCATCCTGGCCGAGATCCCGCACGGACACCGCCGGGAACACGACGCGCCAGGGGGCCCATCCCGAGCTGTCGTTGACGATCCGCAGGTCCCAGGAGAAAGCACTCTCAGCCTTCAGTGTAGCCAGGGTGACCTCCACCCGGATACCCTTGAGGCGATCGTCAGTCGGCGCTGCGAACACCAGCTTGTACACCCCGGCGGTGCCATCCTGAGCTACGTCCACCTGCCGCCAGCCGGAATCGGCGGCCACCGTCACCCGTTCCTTCGTCGCTGCGTCCCGCACGGTCGCGGAGAACAGGGGAAGGGGGTCGTCGGCCAGCAACTCCTGGCGGGTGGCTGCATCGAGCAGGCTGAGCACGCGCAGGCCCTGCTCTGTCGTTTCCAGGACCATGCGCAGGTCGCCTGCCTCCACGGTGACCCGGCGGGTTATGGATGCACCCTGCGAGCTTTCGTTGGCCTGCTGGGCACACGCGGCGCCGGCGAGGATCGCAGCCGACAGAAAGAGAAGACGAAGTGTTTTGCTTTGCCCTTGCATACGGATTCCTCCTAATCGTCATGTCTCGCGATTGTAACCGTCGCCATCGACCCGGACAATCGATCCGGCCAGGGCTCTCGAAAAAAAAGGTCTCGCCTGTCGCCGCCGGAGCCTCCATTGTGCGATCACTGGACTTCAGCAAAATGGACATTGGGTTTACTTTAGGAAGGAAAAATCTTGTTCCTCGATTTTTCCTTCCTAAATCTTAACCGTTGTTCAAATAACAAGTTACGCTGATTCTTCAAGGAAATCGAAGCCCGCAGCGCCGCTGCGCGTCGGGGAATGAGATTTCCTTGAAGAATATAGATCCAATGTCCATTTTGCAGAAGTCCAGCTATCATATGGGGACCAGGTGCGACGGAAGCCGCGTCGGCCCGTCTGCCGGTGAGGTGTGGAGTGGGAGTCAAGGACCTGTGCGCAAGTCCCTTCGAAACCTTCTGTTGGGGGTGGGGGCGGCAGGGGTTGTCGCCGCCTGCCTGGCGACTCTCGTTCTTCGCAGGACGGGACCCGACCCTCAGGATGTGCTGAAGTCCCTGGCGGCAACGACATCACCGGGCCGGCTGGTGATCGAGTACCCCCTGGATGAGACCCTGTTTCCACCCGAGATCGTGGCGCCGACGTTTCGATGGAGGGACGATGGCGTCGCCTCGGACCTATGGCTGGTCAGCATCGAGTTCGCCGACGGCCGACGTCGCATCGACTGTTTCGCTCAGCAGTCCCAATGGCGGCCCGAGCCGGCGGTCTGGGAGGAGATCAAACGCCGGTCGCTGGAAACGCCGGCGGCTGTGACCGTCGTTGGGATCGACGGCAAGTCGCGGTCGAAGGCCCTGTCCGTCGGGCGCATCGCGATCCGGACCTCGTCGGACAAGGTCGCCGCGCCGCTGTTCTACCGGGAGGTCAATCTGCCCTTTGTCGATGCCGTGATGGATCCGTCCACCATTCGCTGGCGGTTCGGGTCCGTTTCGTCCGTGCAGAGGCCGCCGGTCGTGCTGGAGAACCTGCCGGTGTGCGGGAATTGCCACTCGTTCTCCGCCGACGGCGCCGTTCTGGGGATGGATATCGACTACGCCAACGACAAGGGCTCCTACGCCATCGCGCCGGTTCGGGAGTCCATGGCGCTCGACAAAGACGCGGTCATCACGTGGAGCGACTACAAGCGAGAGGAGAAAACGCCGACCTTCGGCCTGCTCTCGCAGGTCTCGCCCGACGGTCGGCATGTGGTGAGCACCGTCAAAGACGAGTCGGTCTTCGTCCCCAAGCCCGGCCTGGACTTCTCGCAACTGTTCTTTCCGGTCAAGGGGATCCTGTGCGTCCACGATCGCGCGAGGGGCACGTTCCAGTCGCTGCCGGGGGCCGACGATCCGAACCTGGTCCAGAGCAATCCGACGTGGAGTCTGGACGGCCGGTACATCGTCTTTGCCGCGACGCGGGCCTACAGCCTCCGGCGCAGCAGCGAATCGCGGACCGTTCTCCTTCGTCCGGCGGACTGCCGAGAATTCCTGGAAGACAGGAAGCCCTTCAAGTTCGACCTCTACCGCATCTCCTTCAATGAAGGCCGGGGAGGCAAAGCCGAGCCGCTGGCGGGGGCCTCCTTCAACGACAGGAGCAACTTCTTCCCGAAGTACTCCCCCGACGGCAAATGGATCGTCTTCTGCCAGGCGGCCAACTACATGCTCCTCCAGCCCGACAGCGAGCTGTACATCATTCCCGCCGAGGGTGGCGAGGCTCGCAAGCTGCGCGCCAATACCAAACGGATGAACTCCTGGCACAGCTTCTCGCCCAACGGCAAGTGGCTGGTCTTCTCGGGCAAGCCGGACTCGCCCTACACCAAGCTCTACCTGACCCATATCGACGAAGAGGGCGAAAGCACTCCCGCGGTGCTCTTGGACCATCTGACCGCCCCGGACCGCGCCGCCAACATTCCGGAATTCGTCAACGCAGGTCCGACGGCGATCCGCCAGATTCGCGAGCAGTTCATCGACGACGTCTCCTATGCCCGCGCCGCATGGCAGTGCTTCAAGTCGAATGACTACGCAGGGGCCGAGCACCAGGCGAAGAAGGCCCTTTCGCTGAACCCCAAGTGCTATGACGCACTGCGCTGCCTGGGATTGACCCTGTTTGCCCGCGAGTTGCACGAGGAGGCCACTCGCTATCTGTCGGAGGCGGCCACGGTGAATCCGGCCGCAGGTGAAACCCAGGTCGATCTCGGAGCCGTCCTCATCGCCCAGGGCAGGCTCGATGACGCGGTCCGCCATTTGCACAAGGCGCTGGAACTCGCCCCGAACAGCTCCGAGGCGTACTTCGATCTCGGCGTGGCAGAGGTTCGCCGCGGGAACAAGCAGGAGGCGCTGAAGTGCTGGCTGCGGGCGGCCCAACTCAACCCCGACAATTATCTGGCCCATCACAATTGCGCCGTAGGGCTGGGGGAACAGGGGAAAGTGGATCAGGCCATCGAGTACTACCGCAAAGCCGCGAAGCTCAAGCCCGACGACCCTATGGCGAGGGTCCATCTGGGCAATGCTCTCTGTGCGAAAGGCGCGATTCAGGAGGGTCTGACGCATTTGTCCGACGCCGTGAACCTCGACCCTGCCAACGTCCCCGTCCGCCACAACTTGGCGACCACGCTGGCCCGGCTCAAGCGGCACGACCAGGCCATACCGCATTTCCTGCGGATTCTGCGGTCCAACCCGCGCAACACCGGCGCACTGACGGCCCTCGCCGCCAGCTACGCCGAGACGAATCAGACGGACAAGGCCCTGAGCCGCCTGGAAGAGGCGTTGCGGATCGCCCAGTCCACGGGCAACCAGCGACTGGCCGGCGAGATCGCCAGGCAGATCGAGCGTTATGGTCAGCGTCCGCAGCGGTAGCGCCTGCAGCGCAGAGACGCGGCAAATCCCCGTAGGACCGACAGAGTCGACCTGATCGCCAAACTTCTTGCAGTACAGGCCGGTTTCGGGTAGAGTAGGCAAGAATGACACAGGAAAGTCTCGCGCCCGTAGCTCAGTAGGATAGAGCACCGGTTTCCTAAAACTTGATCAAATCCACCCTCTTTCTGTAATTACTGCTATATCCATCACTTAGAGAGTGGTAAGAATCCCAGAAATCGTAGATAACACACCTTTTGGTTGTAGTTTGGTTGTAGTTTTTCAGCGGCAAACGGCGGGCCCGGGAGTCTACAATCCCAGATGATCCTTGACCTTGGGGAAGCGCCGGGTGGGTAGGCGAGGTGGCTCCCCGGGCGACGGCTTGACCTTCCTGGCATCAAGGTACTGATTGAGGGCGGAGCGTTTCACTCGGTAGTGTCCTTTCTGGGGCATCTTGCCCTCGTCGCCGACAACAAGGTCAACAGCCTCCAGGTCGCCGTTGCGGATCAGCCGGTAGACGATCGA
>JAFGCA010000166.1 GCA_016932895.1 Sedimentisphaerales bacterium
TCTTGAGTAGTTCGCCGATTTTCTGCAGCGGCGCCGCGAATTTCTTCGCTTCCGCTTCGATCTGTGCGATCAGGGCCTTTTCGTTGTCGGTCAGCACCGCTGGGTCGAGTTTGGTGAAGGCGGCGACATTGCCTTCCAGTTCGGCGCGGATTTTCGCCATGGCGGCCAGGCTCTGGTCCATCTTGGCGTCGTTGTAGCCGCCGACGGAGAGTTGCACGGCGAGTACCAGGTTGAGCAGTGAGCCCTGCGTGTCGCCCGTGGCCTTGGCATACTGGCTCGTTGAATTGGCCGCCGTGAGCCCGGCTTTCAGCGAGGACAGGCTCTGTAGTCCGAGGAACATGACGAGAAGCAGGAGGAACGAAACCACGCCGAAGCCAAGCGCGAGGCGGGTTGAAATCTTCAGGTTGTTCAACATGTCTTTTCTTTCTCCACGCGATGGCGATGAATGCCGGAGGGGAGTGTAACCGGCTGTCTCGTTAGCTGTGTCGACACAGCGAGGTATCCTCTGTGTCCGCCGGATGTTCGGGGTGGCATGGATTTGCCTGCGAACGAGGGCTAGAATCGGAACTCGTTGCTTCGCGTCTCGCCTGAGCCCGGGGGCACGTTCCGAAGACTTTTTTCAAGGAGAAGTGCATGAAGATGGGGCGATCACCCCGGTATTCGCTGTCCGCGGTATTGACGTTCGTGCTCGCGTCGGCGTTTTGCGGTCAACTCTATGCGGCGTCCCTGCCCGCAGTGGAAGCCAGAAACGGCATGGTTGTTTCGTCGCAGCATCTGGCGTCGAAGGTCGGTGTCGATATTCTCAAGGCGGGTGGCAATGCCGTCGACGCGGCGGTGGCTGTGGGTTATGCGCAGGCGGTGGTGAATCCCTGCTGCGGCAACATCGGCGGTGGCGGTTTCATGACCATCCACCTGGCCGACGGGCGCGACGTCTTCCTCAATTTCCGCGAGAAGGCGCCGACAGCCTCGACAGCGAACATGTACCTCGATTCGGCGGGGAACGTCGTCAAGAACGCCAGCCTGTACGGCTATCTCGCCGTCGGCGTGCCGGGTACCGTGCTCGGACTCGACACCGCGCTGAAGCAATACGGCGCCCTGAGCCGCGAGAAGGTGATGGCGCCGGCGATCCGGCTGGCGCGCGAGGGCTTTGTCCTCACCCGGGCGGATACAGATATCCTCGATACGACGATCGAGCGCCTCAAACAGGATCCGGAAGCCGCACGGATCTTCCTGCGCAAGGACGGTACGCCACTGCAGCCGGGTGACCGCCTGGTGCAGAAGGATCTGGCGCGGACGCTGGAAGCGATCGCCAAGACCGGACCGGACGCCTTCTACAAGGGGCGGATTCCGCAGGCCGTCGAGGCGGCGGCGAAGAAGGGCGGCGGGGTCCTCAGCGCGGCTGATTTTGCCGACTATTCGGTCAGCGAAAGTAAGCCGGTGACCTGCGATTACCGGGGCTACGTGTTTCATTCCGCGCCGCCGCCCAGTTCCGGCGGGACGACGATGTGCCAGATCCTGAACACGCTGGAAGGTTACGATCTGGCGACTACGGGATTCAATTCGGCTGAGACCGTTCATTTGATGACCGAGGCGATGCGCCATGCCTACATGGACCGCAACACCTTCCTCGGCGATCCGGCTTTCGTGAAGAATCCGCTGGACCGACTGCTTTCCAAGGATTACGCCAAGGCAATCCGGGCCAAGATCACCGAGATGGCGACGCCGTCGGCCGAGGTGAAGCCGGGCAAGATGCCGCACGAGGCGGTCGAGTCCAAGGAAACGACGCATTACTCGATCGTGGACAAGGACGGCAACGCGGTGTCGACGACCTACACGATCAACGGCCGCTTCGGTGCGGTGGTCATCGCGCCCGGAACCGGCTTCTTCCTCAACAACGAGATGGACGACTTCACCATCAAGCAGGGGGTGAAGAACCTTTACGGCCTGGTGCAGGGCGCAACAAACGCCATCGCCCCGAAGAAGCAGCCGCTGTCGTCGATGTCGCCGACGCTGATCACCAAGGATGGCAAGACTTTCATGGTGCTCGGTTCGCCGGGCGGCTCGCGGATCATCAGCATCACGCTGCAGACCGCGCTCAACGTCATCGATCACGGCATGACACCTCAGGAAGCGGTGGACGCCCCGCGCATCCACCATCAGTGGCTGCCCGACGAGGTGTACTATGAAACACGCGGTCTCTCCGCGGATACGCTCAAGGAGCTCAAGGTCATGGGCTACAAGATGACCGAGCAGACGCCGTGGGGCGCGGCCGAGGTGATCCTTTACGGGGTACCCGGTGCGGCCGGCGTAGCGCCTGCCAGCTCGGGCAACGACGGAGCGGTGTCCGGCAAGGTGCGCGAAGGGTTCATCTACGGCGCCAACGATCCGCGTCGGCCGGCAGGAGCGGCGATAGGGTACTGACGAGCTTTCTGCGAACGATTCTGTTTTTCGGGCTGGAGCTGCCTTCGTCCGAAGAGTAGAATGCGTGCTTTGAAGGGCATACCTGACTGAAAAGCAGGGACGCAAAGCCACCGGCCTAACGATTCATATCCATGGCGGCGGGGTTGCAGGACGCAATCGGAGACGATTCGCGTTTGTCTTGATCGTTGCGCCTGGATGTTGCGCATCTGCGTATATCGAGAAGAAGCCCTCGGCCGATAAGGTTCGAGGGCTTTTTTTTCAGCGCGCGGTGTTCGGTCGGATGCTTTTTCATTGTTTGCGTTGTTCGTCCGCGGGCCGGTCCGGTCAGCGGGTGGCGTTCCTATTTCGAAGCAATCTGGCCTCTCTCAATGAAGAATCTCACCATTGCCCACCGCATTCTCGTCATGATCGCGGTTTCCATCCTGTCGTTGCTCTTGGTCGGCGCCGCCGGACTTTACGTGGCCAACCGCAGCGGCGACAGTCTCACGCTCATGAAGGAAGACAGCCTCGCCAGCATGCGGGCCCTTGCCAACGCGCGGCAGGCGTTCATGCAGATGCGGACGATCGTCTATGCGCACATTCTCGCGGTCGACGACGACGGGAAGTATGTCGCCGAGAAAAATCTCGACCAGAAGGCTGCGGAGCTGACAAAGATACTGGAGCGTTGCCAGGCGCTGGTGTCTGACGACGAAGACCGGCGTTTCCTAGAGCAAAACGCGGCGAACGTGAAGACTTACGTTGACGCGATGAAGGGCAA
>JAFGCA010000167.1 GCA_016932895.1 Sedimentisphaerales bacterium
CCTGATCTTCATGGCCCGGGATTCCCTGTTTCGCTTCAAGCTTTTCGCGTGGCTGATCCATTCGCTCAACGCGATTCCCATCACTCGCGGCAAGGCCGACATTGGGGCGATGAAGGCGGTGATCGCGAGGCTGCGCGAGGGCCGGGGCGTCTGCCTGTATCCCGAGGCGACGCGGACCCACGACGGGCGCATCCAGCCGATCAAGGCGGGGTTTGGCCTCCTGTGTCGCCGGTCCCGGGCGGCCGTCGTCCCCGTGCTGATCGACGGGGCGTTCGAGTGCTGGCCCCGGCACAAGCGGTTTTTCTCGCCCGGGTCTATCACCGTCTGGTACGGCAAGCCCCTCACCCCCGAACAGTCCCGGTCCATGAGCAACCAGGAACTGGCCGACTACCTCACACGCACCCTGCGGCGCATGCAGCATGACTGCCGGATCAAGCAAGGCAAGGAGCCGTACACCTATGATACGGATCCGAAAGAACTGTCGTGCGACGAGACGGTGTCATCCTGAGCCGAAGGCGAATCCCGGCGCGCCGGGATGGCTCTCGAACGGAGAGTGTTTCAAGCCCGCAGCGCAGATCCTTCACTCCGCTGCGCTGCGTTCAGGATGACAAGCCGCGCAGAAATAGTCACAACCCGGTTACAACTGCCTTGGGCGGGTGGTGCGCTGCTCTGGGCGACTGATACGGGGCCGGCTACGGCTTTTGCGGAGGCTTCTCCAGGACCAGGGCGATCTCGTAGATCCGGGGCCAGAGCTTGCCGGTGACGAGGAAGTGCTTTTTCTCCGGGATGTAGGCGATGCCGTTGAGGACGATATTGGACGGGCGCGGCGTGGGAACGGGGCACAGTCCGCTGAGATTGATCCATCCGACGACGCGGCCGGTCTGGGGCGAGATGATCGCAATGTACTCGGTCGGCCAGATGTTGGCGTAAATGGCCCCGTTGACGAACTCCAGCTCGTTGAGCCCGCGCACGCGACGGCCCCGGTCCGTCACGGGCAGGCGCCTGACTTCGGCGAAACTGTTCGGGTCGAGGAAGCGCAGCGTCGGGGTGCCGTCGCTCATGATGAGGTGTTTGCCGTCGTAGGTGATTCCCCAGCCCTGGTCGTCGTACGTGAACTCGCCGAGCGCGCGAAAGGTTTCCTTGTCGTAGACAAAGCCCTTGCGGGCCTTCCAGGTCAGTTGGACGACTTTCTTGCCGAAGGGGGTCATGCCCTCGCCGAAGTACGTGCGGGGCAGGCGCTCGCGTTTGACGAGCTTTCCGGTTTTCAGCTCGCGTTTGATCAGGGCCGAGCGGCCGTTGAGGCCCGTGCTCTCGTAGAGAAATCCGTCCTCGTAGGCCAGCCCCTGCGTGAACGCTTGAGAATCGTGCGGGTAGGACTGGATGACCTTGTAGGTGTAGAAAGGAACCTCGGCCGGGGCCGCCTCGCTCTCGATGGCCAGGAGGGCGACGGGCGAACACGCCGCACACGCCAGGCAGACAAGAAGCCGCCGGGACCAGACCGCGACAACGCCGGCGCAGCGCCCGGCAGACCGCTTCGACCCGCTTCGGCAGGTCCTCTTGGGACGATGGTCAGCCATCGGTTCTTGCATTTGCTTCTCTTGACACAGACCAGGGAAAACTTCACGACGTGGATTATACAAATCCCGAACCGGCACGGTCAAGCGAGGTTGTTGCCCGGTGCCGCCGAAGAGCGGCCTGCCTTGCAGCAATGGCGGGCAAATAGGCTTGACGCCACCAGGGCCGCGTCGTACCCTTGGGGGATGGTTGATGGTGTTTTTCTTTGTGAGGGGTGTGTCTCGATGCAGGTGCATGGCAGGCATTCTCAACGGGCGGCAGAGAGGGCCGGTCGGCATCACGATGGGAGGTGTGATATGGGTGCGAGGATTTTATCGTTTGGTCTGCTTGTGTCTCTAATTTTCGGGGTCGGCTCCTGCACGTCGATGCGGGGGGGCTCGGCCCGCGCGAACCTCCTGTCCACGGGCCTGGTCGGCTGGCAACAGATCGGCGGGGAATCGGGCAGTTGGAAGTGCGCCGAGGGCGTTTTGTACACCGACGGCGCCGGCGGCGGCTGGCTGTCCACCGTGCGGGAATACGAGGACTTCGTACTGTCTCTGGAGTTTCGCGTGGCGGCCGGGGGCAACAGCGGTGTGTTCGTGCGGGCGCCGCACGAAGGCGACCCGGCGTACCAGGGGATGGAAATCCAGATCCTCGACGATGCCGCCGAGCGGTACGCGCACCTGCGGCCCGACCAGTACACGGGCGGCATCTACGACGTGCAGGCTCCCTCCGAGCGCGCGAGCAAGCCGGCGGGCCAGTGGCAGAAGATGGTCGTCGCCTGTTCCGGGTCGCTGGTCAAAGTCGTTCTCAACGGCACGCGGGTCATCGACACCAACGCGGACTTCTACCCGTACAAGTTCGAGAGGCATCCCGGCCTCCAGCGCCGCGGGGGATACATCGGGTTGCAGAATCATGGCAGCCGAATCGAATTTCGCAACATCCAGATTGAACTGTTGTCCGGTCGATAGGAGTTGCGAGCGAGGGGCTGCGCAAAACCGGCAGGCGTTTTTTTTGGAGAGTATGATCGATGGCGAACAAGGTGAATTCCGGCAATGTGACGCGTCGTGATTTTATCAGGACCGCGGGTGCTTCGCTGGCGGTTTTGGGGGCGAGCGGAGGCCTGTATGCGGCCGGCTCGGATACGGTCCGCGTCGGTATTATTGGCTGCGGCGGGCAGGGCACGCGCGACCTGGGAAGCTGCGTGCGCGGCGCCGGGGGCGTGGAAATCGTAGCCATGGGCGACTTGTTCGAAGACCGCCTGCAGCAATCGCTGGCCCAGCTCAAGAAGGACGTGCCCGCGGCGCTGAAGGTCAAGCCGGAGAACTGCTTCGTGGGGTTCGATGCGTACCGGCACGTCGTGCAGTGCGACCTGGACCTGGTTCTCCTGACGGCGCCGCCGCATTGGCGGGCGCAGCATTTCCAGGCCGCCGTGGAGGCGGGCAAGCATGTATTTATGGAAAAGCCCGCCGGCGTGGATCCGAAGCAGATTCGCTCGGTCATAGAGACGGCCGAATTGGCCCGGCAGAAGCGGCTGTCCGTCGTCGCCGGCACGCAGCGGCGGCACAGCAAGAAGTACCAGGAGACGATTCGGCGCATTCACGGCGGCCAGATCGGCGAGATCGTGGCGGCCTTTGGCTATTGGAACGGCGATGATATGCTGGGTTACTGGCCTTGGTACGACAAGGAAGGACGCTCCGGCATGGAGTGGCAGTGCCGCAGTTGGCCGTGGTTCACCTGGACCAGCGGCGACCACATCGTCGAACAGCACGTCCACAACCTCGACGTGATCAACTGGGCGCTCCAGGGGCATCCCGAGCAGTGCATGGGCATGGGGGGTCGGGCCGTCCGCGACCTGGGCAATATCTACGACCATTTCGCCGTCGAATTCGAGTACCCCAGGGGAGTGCGGGTCTCCAGTCAGTGCCGCCAGATCAACGGCTCGACCAACCGCATCTCCGAACGCGTCGTGGGCACCAAGGGCATCGCCGACGTCGATCGCGGTGTGATCACGGGCGAGAAGCCCTTCACATACGATGGGCCCGACCCCAACCACTACGAACAGGAGATGGCCGACCTGGTCCAGAGCATCCGCGACGGGTCGCCGATCAATGAGGGCAAGCAGGTGGCCGAGAGCACGATGAACGCCATCATGGGGCGGATGAGCGCCTACACGGGCCGGGCCTTGCAGTGGGATTGGGCGATGAAAAGCTCGAAGCTGGATCTGAGTCCGCCGAAATACGAATTCGGCGATCTGCCGATGAGGCCCGTGGCGATTCCGGGCAAAACGACGCTCATTTGATGGGCCGGAACACGCAACAGGACCGTGTCTGAAAAGGAAAGGGAGTTTTATGAAGTCGGTAGTGACTGCTTTTGTAGGTGCACTCTTTATTGTCTCGCTGCTGATAGCGCCGGTCGTGGCGGCCGTGCCGGCCAAGCCGGTCGTGCCGGCCGAGAAGATCATGCTCTGGAACGGCGAGGATTTCACCGGCTGGACGCGTTACCTCCGCGATGCATCGAAAGACGTGGATCAGACGTGGTCGGTTGGCGACGGCGTCCTGCGCTGCACGGGCAATCCCGCCGGCTACATGCGGACGGACAAACCCTACGCCGACTATCATCTGCACGTCGAGTGGCGCTGGCCGGACAAACCGGGCAACAACGGCGTCCTCGTGCACATGAGCGGTGAAGACATGGTCTGGCCCAAGAGCCTCGAATGTCAGTTGCACACCGGCAACGCCGGTGACTTCTGGGTCATCGGTGGCATTGAGATCGCCGAGCACGCCAGGGGCGGCAGCCGCGTCCGCGGGCGGCGCACCGTCAAGCTCAAGGACAGCAGCGAAAAGCCGCTGGGCCAGTGGAACGCCTACGACATCATCTGCAAGGACGACTGGATCGTCGTGATGGTCAACGGCGTGCTCCAGAACCTCGGCACGAAATGCTCCGACAAGAGCGGCAAGATCTGCCTCCAGAGCGAAGGCGCCAAGATCGAGTACCGCAACATCTGGGTCGAGCCGCTGCAATAGCGGCCTGCGTCGCGCTCGGCGCCGAAGGGGCTGTTCCGGCCCGGCGTCGGCCCTTGTGACCGCGATCAAGACAACCGGGGAGCCGGTGGCGTCGCCCGCTCCCGATTCGCTTATGGACAAGAAGGAAAAGGGGTAGAGAGATGGGTCGTTTTGCCTGTGTGTTGGTTGTAGCATTCGCCCTTTCGGCCGGCAGCGGCGGCGTCCGCGCCGATGCGGTCGAGGACGAGTTTGCGGGTGTGGCGTGGCAGTCGTTGTTTGACGGCCGCACCCTCGATGGCTGGGAGGTTCGCAGCGGGGTCGCCACATACCACGTCGAGGACGGGGCCATCGTCGGCACCACCGTCGAGGGCAGCCCCAACACGTTCTTGTGTACGAAGAAGCGGTACGGCGACTTCATCCTCGAATTCGAAGTGAAGGTCGATCCGGCGCTGAACTCCGGCGTGCAGATTCGCAGCAACGCCTACGAGAAGGAGACGGTGACAACCGTCTGGCGCAACGGCAAGGAGCGTCAGCAGAAGCGGCCGGCCGGACGCGTCTACGGCTACCAGGTCGAGATCGCCAGCGGCACGCATTCCGGAGGCATTTACGATGAGGCCCGCCTCGCGACGTGGTTGTATGACGCCGCCCAGAATCCCAAGGCCAGCAAGGCTTTCCAGGACAACCAGTGGAACAAGTTCCGCGTGCTCTGCTACGGCGATCTGATCAAGACCTGGGTCAACGGCGTGCCGTGCACGGATATGCGCGATCCCGTCGATCAGGCCGGCTTTATCGGTCTTCAGGTGCACGGCTACCGCGGCGAGAAACCCGCCCAGGTCCGCTGGCGCAATCTCCGGATCAAGGACCGCGGCCGGCACGTCTGGAAGGCCCTCGGCGACGCCGCGTCGCTGGCGGGCTGGGATACCATCCCGGGAGGCAAGTGGGAGGTTCGTGACGGCGCCATCGTCGGCACCAACGTCAGCAGCGATCCCCGCCACGGTCTCCTGATCAGCAAGAAACGCTACGGCGATTTCACCGTCGATCTGAAGTTCAAGGCCGTCAAGGGCAACAGCGGCTTGTATTTTCGTTCCGAACGGGTCGCCGGCAGCGTGGGCGTCCATGGGTTCCAGGCCGAGATCGACGCGAGCCAGGACGTGGGCGGGCTCTACGAGACCGGGGGCCGGGCCTGGGTGGTCCAGCCGAGCCCGGAGGATGTCAAAACGTGGTTCAAGCCGGGACAGTGGAACCGGATGACGGTCTCGGCCCACGGACACAGGGTCGTCGTCCACGTCAACGGCCAGAAATCGGCCGAGCTTGTGAATGATCCGGGCCGTCTCGAAGGGTACCTCGGCCTCCAGCTTCACGGCAGCCAGGACGTCGAGGTGCAGTTCAAGGAGTTGAAAATGTTGACGCCGCAGAGACGATAGTCTCCGCATCGGCCGAACCGGCGTCGTGATTGTGAGGTATACGACTTTTGCAAAATGGAGATTAGGCTTATATTCTTCAAGGAAATCGTTGGTTTGATTTCCTTGAAGAAGGGGCTTAGATACCCATACGCAAAGCACTTGTGTTCTCGGGAGGAAAAATCAGCAAGAAGATTTTTCCTCCCTAAAGTAAGCCTAATCTCCATTTTGCAAAAGTCCAGTGAGGTAAAGAGCGTCTATGAGAGTATTAGTAGCAGCGAAATGCGGGTTCTGCCCGGGCGTGCGAAACGCCATCAGCATGGCTGAGAAAACGTTGAGCGAGGCCGATCCACAGCAGCAGGTCTACAGTCTCGGGCCGATCATTCACAACGAAGACGTGGTCGAGCGATTGGCGCAGTCCGGGTTGCGGACCGTCGGCTCGGTCGAAGAGATCGACGCGGGAACCGTCCTGATCCGGTCGCATGGCGTCTCGCCGCGCGAGCTGGACCGGTTGGAAAACAGAGGGTTCCACATCGTCGATGCCACCTGCGTGCTCGTGAAACGCGTGCAGCAGCTCGCCAAGCAGCTTGAGGCCGAGGGCTACCAGGTGGTCATCATCGGGGAAGAGAACCATCCGGAGGTGCAGGGGGTGGTCGGCTGTGTGGACGACGTGGTCGTCGTCGCCGACGAACGCGATCTGGACCGGCTGCCGCAGGACGGCAAGCTCGGCATCGTTTGCCAGACCACCCAGAGTCCGGTGCACCTGGGGAGAATGCTGGGCGCCATCGGCCGGGGCAGCTTCAGGGAGTTGAAGGTCATCAACACGCTGTGCCGGGAGGCCATCAAGCGGCAGGAGTCCGCGGTCGAACTCTGCAAGCGGGTGGATATCATGTTCGTTCTCGGCGGACTGCACAGCGCCAATACCCGCCGGCTCGCCGATTTGTGTAAAAAACACAATGAGGCCACCTTTCACTTGCAAAATTGGGATGAGCTTGACAAAAATGTGCTTTCCGGCAAGAATGTTGCCGGAGTAACCGCGGGCGCCTCGACGCCGAACTGGATCATCGACGAATTTGTCAAGTGCCTGGAGGCATACGACGAAGAAGGCGAACAGGGCCCGTAGTTGCTACGGATTGCCAATATCACCTGCTGCGTGGGCAGGAGCGTTCAGGACGCATGAACGACCATAGAGATTTGTGAAGCGTCGTGATGACCTGGCGGTGTGTATGTGGGGCGCCGCCCGGTCGAATTGAGAAACTCCACAGGGGAAGTAAGGTTTATGGTAGATCGAAATATTGCCAACAAGTTGGGATTGTCCGAAGAGAAGCTGCAAGAGCAGGTCAATGAGCTGTTCGGCGACGGGGAAGGCCAGTATCTGGAGCAGATCCTCCAGAAGAAAGTGGATTCGCGTTTGCCGGGCAGTATCCTCCAGGGGACGATTGTCTCGCAGATCGGCAACGACGTGATCGTCGAGGTGGGCCTGAAAAGCGAGGGCGTGGTGGACGCCAATGAGTTCAGCAGCCCTGAGGACATGGCGCCGGGCACGGAGATCGAGGTTCTGCTTGAAGATACGGATTCGGAGAGCGGCCTGATCCTTCTGAGCAAGCGCAAGGCCGACATCATCCGCGGCTGGGAACACATCATCAATACGAAGAAGGAAGGCGACGTCGTCAGCGGCAAAGTCATCCGGCGGATCAAAGGTGGTCTGCTGGTGGACATCGGCGTTCCGGTCTTTCTCCCGGCCTCGCAGGTCGATATTCGCAAGCCGGGCGACATCAGCCGGTTCATCGGGAAAGAGGTGGAGTGCAAAGTCCTCAAGATCGACGTGGACAACCGCAATATCGTCGTTTCCCGCCGCAAGCTCATCGAGGAAGAACGCCGCGCCAGCAAGGAAAAAATCCTCAGCGAGATCGAGGTCGGCCAGTTGCGCAAGGGTGTCGTCAAGAATATCGCCGATTTCGGTGTCTTCGTCGATCTGGGCGGCCTCGACGGGCTGCTGCATATCTCCGACCTGAGCTGGGGTCGCATCTCCCACCCGTCCGAGGTGGTGAACCTCGATCAGGACATCGAGATCGTTGTGATCGGCGTGGACAAAGAGCACGAGAAGATTTCGCTGGGTCTCAAGCAGAAGACACCGAGCCCGTGGGAGACGGTCGAAGAGAAATATCCCGTCAGCTCGAAGGTCCAGGGCAAGGTCGTCAACGTGATGAACTACGGCGTCTTCGTCCGACTGGAAGACGGTATCGAAGGCCTCGTCCATATCAGCGAGATGAGCTGGACCCGCCGGCTTTCCCACCCGAGCGAGATGGTGAATCTCGGGGACGAGATCGAGGTCGTGGTTCTCAGCGTCAACAAGGAGAAGCAGGAAATCTCGCTGGGCATGAAGCAGACCGAGCCGAATCCGTGGGAGGTGGCCGCCCGGAAGTACCCGGCCGGCACCATCGTCGACGCCGTTGTGCGGAGTATGACCAACTTCGGCGCCTTCCTCGAGATCGAGCCCGGCATCGACGGCATGATCCACATCTCCGACCTGAGCTGGACCCGCAAGTTTGGGCATCCCAGCGAGGCCCTGCAGAAAGGCCAGGAGGTCAAGTGCGTCGTGCTGGAGGTCAACGAAGAGAAACAGCGGATTTCTCTCGGCATGAAGCAGATGACCGAAGATCCCTGGATTCGCGCCATTCCCGAGAAATACATTCCCGGGCACATCATCAAAGGCAAGATCGCCAAGCTCACGAATTTCGGCGCCTTTGTCGAACTCGAGGAGGATCTCGAGGGCCTGCTGCATATCTCGGAGCTGGCGGACCATAAGATCGACAAGCCTCAGGACGTGGTCAAACCGGGCGATGAGGTGGAAGTGAAGATCCTCAAGGTCGACCCGGAGGCGCGCAAGATTGGCTTGAGTTTGCGCCGCGTGCAATGGGCGGCCGAGGAGCATGGCACCGCCGCGCCGAGCAAGAAACCCGTGGCCAGGCCTGCGCCGGTAGTCCCTGCCGGCCCTCCGAAGATCCATCTGGCCGGACCGGGAGGCCACAGTGGCGACACGCTGGTGATCCCGACGCGAAGGCCGGTCGAGCCGGAGCCCGAGCCCGAGCCCGAGGCGCCCGCCGCCGAACCGCAAGCCCCCGCCGCCGAGGCGGAGGTCAAGGCGTCCGAAGAAGCGCCGGCCCCGGCCGAGGAGCCGGCACCCGAGCCGCAGGCGGAAACCGCTCCCGAGCAACCCGCCGCCGAAGCCGAGCCGCCTCAAGAAAGCGCCGAGGCCGAGCCGGTCGCCGAGGAACCGCTGCCGCCGGCCGAGCCGGAATCGGAGCCTCAGGAAAAACCCGAAGGGTAGTTGAAGTATCTTTGCCGGACAAACAGGGGCTTTCCGACTCGTCGGGAAGCCCCTTTTTCTTGCTGCTGTGCCGGGAATTCGGTCCGAGCGGAGCACCGTCGGCGACGGGCCCGGGACGCAGTTTCAGCAGGCCCGGCGCAGATTTGCCCGGCCAGACCGATTTTTTTCCATTTTCCGTGATTCTGGATTTCTTCTGTCGGCACGTCCGGGCCGCCGGGGCGCGCGGGCGGGAATTCTGGCTTTTCAGCCGCTTTACGCTGTTTTCCGGCATGTGGAAACCAGAAGAAGATCGCGCCCGGGTGGGGTCGTCGCCGGGAACATCGAGGACGGCGCCGAGCCTAACGGTGTCATGATTGATGGAATTATTGCCGACAGTTATAATACAGTGCTTGGTCGCAATCATAATATATTCGTCATAATCGGGAGGCTGGAACCATGTTGCTCTGGATATTCAGGGGAATCTTCGTCATCGTTGTATTCTCGGTGCTGGTCGCCAACGCTGCCTCCAAGGAACTGGCCAGCGCCCAGAATTCCGCCAGTTGGTGGGCGGTTGTGATCAGCGGCGTCGCGCTCTCGATCTTTTTTGTGTTATTGGACGTGCTGACACCGAAGCGGAAGCTCAGCGCTCTGGCCGGCGTCTTCTTCGGCCTGCTGGTTGGCGTGTTGATCAGTGCCGGTCTGGCTCTGTCCGTGGACATGATCTCCGAGACCTTCCGCATCCCGCTGGTCGAGCAGGGGGCCGCGGCCATCAAGTGGATGCTGGGCATGTGTGTCTGTTACTTCACCGTCAGTGTCGTAATGCGCACCAAGGACGACTTTCGCTTTGTGGTGCCCTACGTGGAGTTTGCCAAGCAGACCAAAGGGGCCCGGCCGCTGGTCCTGGACACCTCGGCCATCGTCGACGGCCGCATCGCCGATCTTTGCGAGAGCCGGCTCTTCGACGCCCCGGTGGTCGTGCCGCGGTTTGTCCTCAACGAGCTGCAGCTCATTGCCGACTCGGCCGACAAGCTCAAACGCAATCGCGGCCGGCGCGGCCTCGACGTGCTCAAGAGAATGCAGGGCAGCACGACCATCGATATCGAGATCGATGAGACCACCGTCGCCGAGATCGAGGAGGCCCGCGGCGTCGATCAAAAACTGCTGATTTTCACCAAGGCCCACAACGGCCGCCTCGCGACCACCGACTACAACCTGACCAAGGTGGCCCAGGTCCGCGCCGTCGACGTGCTCAACATCAACGATCTGGCCAACCTGCTCAAGGTCGTCGTGCTGCCGGGCGAGAACATGGAAGTCCGCATCGTCAAGCCGGGCGAGGAGTCGGACCAGGGAATCGGCTACCTGGACGATGGCACGATGATCGTCGTCGAAGGGGCCCGCAACAAGATCGGCAAAAACATCGTGCTCAGCGTGACCAGCTCGTTGCAGACCTCGGCCGGTAAGATGATCTTTGGGAAATTCGAGTCGTTTGCCGCCAAGGAGAACAACGGGGCTTCGCGTCGGCCGCGTCCCCGCCGAACCGCCGACTCGCGTACGTAGCCGGAGACGCCGGTCTGCGGGTGCGGCCGCCTACGTTTGTGCAGAGGGTCGTCGCACACAGCGCAGGCACGCCGCCACCGCCGCCACGAATCCGACGGCGAAGACCGGCCAATGGAAATACTCCTCGTAGTCCGGCTGCGTCACGTGGCTTCCGCCCAGGCAGAAGGACACGATGATGATGACGGTGGCGGCCAGCCAGGCGAGCCAGTCCGTCCCCCTGATCGCCACCGTCCGGCCTTGCGCGCTGCGGTGCAGAATGGCCACGGCGAAGGCGAACATCAGCAGCGAGACCAGCACCGGATACAGGACCGGCGCCGCCCAGAGCACGGGAATCAGGAACAGCACGTCCCAGTCCATCAGCGTCGCGGGCCAGTCGAGCAGGACTTTGAGCCAGACGTAATAGAAGATGTCCCAGACGGCGAAGATGACCAGGAAATAGGCTCCGCGCTCGTGCCGGTTGCGGCCGAACAGATACGCTCCCGTGGCGATGAGGACGAGCGTGGCGGCTTCTCTGCCGATTTCCGTCAGCAGCAGCCGCCGGCCCAGCGGCGTCAGGGCGAACGCTTGCAGCGGGAAAGTGAAGCCGTTTGGGTGGAAGATGGCCCGCAAATACACGACGACCGCCGACTCGATGTAGGCAAACGCAATGCCGAAGACCACGGCCACCAGAAGCCTTTGCAGCATCGGCCCGCTCTTGCCTGTCGCGTTCGGTTCGCCCATGCGTCCTCGATCTCGCTACAACTCGGCCAACGCCTCCAGCAGCCTCGGTACGATCTCGGACTCGGGCACCGTGGCGACTTTGCGTCCGTCCCGGTAGAAGTAGGCCTTCTCCTTGCCCGCACAGACGGCCAGGTCCGCGTCCGCCGCCTCGCCGGGCCCGTTGACCACGCACCCCATCACCGCCACCCGGCAGGGATGCTCGACGTTGGCCAGGGCCTTCTGCACGCGGCGCGCCAGCTTGACCACGTCGATCTCGGCCCGCCCGCAGGTCGGACAGACGATCAGCTCGGGCCCCCGTCGCGCCCGCAGTTCCAGCGCGATCAGAATCTGTTTGGCGATCTCGGTCTCGACGACGGGATCGCCGGCGGCGCTGACCCGGATCGTATCGCCGATCCCCTCGGCCAGCAGCGCCCCCAGGGCGACCGCCGAAGGCACCCGCGCATCCTCGGGCAGCCCGGCGTGGGTCAGGCCCAGGTGCATCGGGTAGGCGAACGCCCCGGCGATGCGCCGGTTGACCTCGATGGTCCGCACCGTGTCGCTGCTCTTGGCGCTGAGGACGAGTTGATCGAAGCCTCGGCGCTCGAAGAGCCGGACGTACCGCCGCATCTCCGTGAGCATCAGTGCCGTTCGCTTGCCGGGGGCGACCTCGCCCTGGCGCAGGTCCCGGATGCTCGCCTCGTTGACGCCCACGCGAATCGCGACCTTGTGCAGCTTCGCCGCGTCGATGATGCGATGGATGTCCTCGCGGTCTTTGACGTTGCCGGGATTGAGACGGATCTTGGCGGCGCCGGCCTCGATGGCCTCCACCGCTCGGGCCGCGCTGAAGTGCACGTCGGCGATGATGGGCACGCCCGCCTTTTCCACGATCCTGGCCAGCGCCTCGGTGTCGGCCTTGCGCGGGACCGCCACGCGGACCAGCTCACAGCCGGCCTCCACGAGCCGTTTGATCTGCCCGACGCAGCGAGCGACGTTCGTCGTCGGGACCTTCGTCATCGACTGCACGACGACGGGAGCGGAGCTGCCGAGGCGCACGCGGCCCACGCGAACCCGGGTTGTCTTTCTTCTCTGAATCACGGCGCGATTGTAGCTTGTCCTACCTCGCCCGGCAAACTAAAATGCCAGCTTTGGTGCCCCATCTCAACTCATCAAAGGGTTGTCATGCTGAACGAAGTGAAGCATCCGGGTAGAGAAGGAGAAGTCAGCATCGCAACGGAAGGGTCGTGCGATGCCCATCCCGGCGTGGCGGGATGGACCCACGCGTCTGTGCTCACAGACACGATGATCTCACTGAGGGCGTTATGAAGAAACCTGCTGCGTCTATGACGATCGTATGGCTGTTGCTTGTCACGGTATTCCGCTTACCGGCGGCCCCGGCTGCGGATGCTTCGACCCGCCACATCTGGGAGAAGGTCGAGATTACGCTCGAGGCCCGCGGCGCCTATGAGAATCCGTACTCGCAGGTCACCGTCTGGGTGGACCTGACGGGGCCGGGATTCGCGAAGCGCTGCTACGGGTTCTGGGACGGCGGCAAGACTTATCGCGTACGCGTGCTGGCGACGGCGCCGGGAGCGTGGCGCTGGGTCAGCGGATCGAACCAGGACGACGCGGGCCTCAACGGACGCGAAGGCACGTTCCGCGCCGTCGCCTGGTCGGCGGCGGAGAAAGCGCAGAATCCGTGCCGGCGCGGGATGGTCCGCGCCACCGCCAACGGCCACGCCTTCGAGTACGCCGACGGCACGCCGTACTTTCTGCTCGGCGATACATGGTGGTCGGTCGGGACGTTTCGCTATTCGTGGCGCGACGCAGGCCAGCCCCTGCCGCCCGGCCCCGACGCGGGTTTCCAGGACTACGTGCGATTCCGCAAGGACCAGGGCTACAACTGCATCGCCATGATCGCGGCCTTTCCCAACTGGGCCAACGACGGCCACCCCGCCACCCTGCGCACCGCCGACGGCACCGTCCTGCGCTCGGCCTGGAAGCAAGCTCCGACGAGCAGCGCCAAGGGCATGCACGACGAGCGGGGCCATCTGCCGTTCTTCTTCCCCGGCCGCGTGCCCGGCTTCGAGGAGGTCTTCCCGGATCTGGATCGCATCAACCCCGCGTATTTCCAGAGCGTCGACCGCAAGATCGACTATCTCAACGCCCACGGCTTCATGCCGTTTATCGAGGTCTCCCGGCGCGACATCGGCCAGGCCTGGAAAAGGTACTACGACTGGCCCGCCTCCTACACGCGCTACATCCAGTACCTCTGGAGCCGGCACCAGGCCAACATATGCCTCTTTAGCCCGATCCATTTCGACTCGCCCGGCAATACCATCGCCTCGGCCGACTGGAACGTGGCCGCCAACGCGGTCATCGACGAATACGGCCCGCCGCCGTTCGGGACGCCGGTGAGCTGTAATTCCAATCCCTCGTCGCTCCGCAATTTCGGGCACACCGACAACGCGAAGTGGCTGACCTTCCACCAGATCGGCAACTGGCAGCGGACGCACCACAGCTACGCGCTGCTGACCGAGATCTTCCGGACCGAGCCGGCCGTACCGGGCATCAACGGCGAGCCCTATTACGCCGGCATGGAGCGGCCCGCCTGGGAAAAGGACATGAGGTCGGTAGGGCAGGCCGGCGCGCCGGGCGGCAGTCTGCTCTCGGCCCTGTATTGCCGCTCGGCCATGTATGGCAGCGTCCTCTCCGGCGGCCTCGGTGGCCATATCTACGGCGCCGGCGGCTGGGACGGAGGCCTGTGGGGCGGAAACGTCGAGCCCGAGGCAAAGACCCACATCTGGGAGGTCGTCCGCTGGGACTCGGCCGACCAGATGAGACACCTGGCCCGCTTCATGCTGTCCGAGGGACGCAAGTACCAGGACCTCGTCCCGAATAACGACCTTCTCGACCCTCACCGCTCGGGACCCGAGAGAGACTTCGTCGGCTGGGCCTGCGCCGCCCGCACCGACGACAAGCACCTCTTCATGCTCTACTTCGAGATGGCCTGCCCCCGCGCGACCCTCTCCGGCGCGCTGCCCAACGCAGCCTACAAAGCCACCTGGTTCAACCCCCGCACAGGCCAATGGCACCCCACCCAAACCCTGACAGCCAACCAAAAAGCCCAAATCAACCTCCCCCCCTTCCCCGACAACCCCAACAAATCCAAAGTAGACTGGGCCCTAAAACTCATCCTGAAGGACACCCCATAACCGCCAACCCGCGCCTCCTGGAAAAAGCAAAACCCCGCCAGAGGCCTTTCGGCATGTCCGACGGGGAGCAGATCAAATCCATCACCAATGTTGCAATCACAGCATCAGTTTGGCTCACGCAAAAGTCAAGCAAGAACCGTTCCGAACGGTCGCCCACTGCACTCGCCACCTACCGAAGCCCATCCATCTCCTCGAGCAACTCGAAGCTCATTCGTCGAACTTCCCGTTCGTCGCAGTCACCAGAGCTTGCGTAGCGGTCGATCAAATGGAACATCGCGCTCTTACAGCCGAGGCGCGCTAGGTTCTTGAGAGCCCTGCGTCGAACCTGGCGCTCGTCGCAATCGGCGCTGGACGCATACTTTACGACCAGCCGAAGATACTCAGCACAGCTTTCGTCTACCTCCACTCCAAAGACTACCACTGTTGCCATAATTCCTCCTGGGACCTCTGACCATGCATAGTGTTCCTATAAGAACTGATCCGTCGCCACTGCCCTCTTGCTACGGACCACACGTAGCCAATGGAGAAAACAACATGCCGCTTGACGGGCCGCCATTCGGGTCAGTCACATCTTTGATCACAATGTGACGACCGTTGATAGGGCGGTGTTTCCACTCTGTCCAACTATTGCCTATTCCTTGGCCTTCTGATTTCGTTTTTCGATCGCTTTCCTCTTTCTCTCAGGCAACCCTTGATACAGCGATTCGACAGCCTTTGGGTGGGTAATCATCTGATCTGCGATAGAATTGATCAGGCCAAAGAGTTGATCTGCTGTATCCCTATTGTCATTGAGGTCAATGGTGCCTGGGTGTACTGCTTCGTTGCCGATGACACGGACGATGTCCAATGACTTTTGCACGAGCGGATTCAATCCTTTTGCTACAAGACTGGATATGTCGTCATCGAGTTTACCACCCTTTTCGCCGAGAGCCTTGCAGAGCTTCTGGATGGCCAGCCGCAGCAGGGCTGCTGCACCCCTTGGCGAGAGACTGACAATATCGCGTGCTTCCTCGAAATCGTGGATGACATCGTCCGGCAAGTCCTGGTTCGGCATGACGCCGTGCTTCTCGTGTGGAAACACGATACTGTCATGGACCCAGACTGCGACCTTCCCACAGCTATAGCATTCACTCAGGAAAAGATTGCACGCATCATAATAACAGTAGTGGCTGTCCCGTGGCTTCAAGAAGACCAATCCTTTGGCCATCTCCTTGGACCACGACAGAAGATTCTGTTTGACTTTTTCGGGGACTTCGCGGTCCTGCTCGAGCGCCCTAGTGTATTCATCATCAGGGACCACTGGAAGTGGGTAATCCTTCTCTTTCTTTTCTGCATGCACGGTATACCAATACTGAGTTGTAAACGCGCCGCAATGCGGACACTCAAATGCGGTCTCTTTGATGGATGGAGGTGATGATTTCTTTGCCATTTTTCATGGTATCCTTGTCTACGACAGAAACCCGGCCTGCCCTGGAATTCGTTCGTCGCAGTTTCATCCACGTTGCTTCGTCTGGTGGCATTGTCACCGCTCCGGGAGGGGAGGGCAAGGAAAAAACACCCCTTTTCAGGCATTTTTTGCCAAGCGGTGGTGGAATTGATTATGGATGAGGGATAGTTGATTATTCTCTCGGTGTTCTCTGAGACCTCTGTGGCCAGAAAACGCAGTCTCTCAGGCGTGGTCCGTGGCCCGTGGCTCGTGGCTCGGGAGATTGCCGCGTCGCTTCGCTCCTCGCAATGACAAAATCGAATCCGTGTCAATCTCGCGTAAATCCGCGTATAGACAGGTTTTATCCGCGTTCATCGGTGTTCATCTGTGGTTCCATACAGAATCCGCATGGGCTGAAGCCCATCCTGCATTTCACCGACCGTTGGAGCTGATTAGCAACGGGTGGCAGCGTCAAGGCCGAAGGGCTTGGCGATGGCGCAACGCCCGGGGTTCGTACAGTGCCGCACGCAGCAGGCAAGTCCACCATCGCCAAGCTGCGCTTGACGCTGCCACCCACATGCGGCCCACATGTCAGGATGTCCGCCTCTGACAACGCACCGTACACTTCCTTTGCCCTGTTACTAAAAATAGTGAGAATTTGCCTTGACGATGAAACTGAATGTGTGTACTGTAGCGATAAAACACAATCGTAAATTGTAAATAGTAAATACCAAAGTCTGAATGCGGAGGTACACTCATGGCTACACAGGCACAGGTTCAGGCGAATCGGTTGAACGCGCAGAAGTCGACGGGGCCGCGGTCGGATGAGGGCAAGGCCATTGCTTCGCAGAATGCTCTCAAGCATGGTTTGCTGGCGCAAAAGGCGGTGATTGCGGGGGAGGATTTGGGGGAGTTCGAGTTTTATCGCGAC
>JAFGCA010000168.1 GCA_016932895.1 Sedimentisphaerales bacterium
AAAAGGCCGTGCAGATGCGGTCGACGATGTCGTGCAGGTTGGCAAACGTGCCGCCCTCCATCGTCCTGGGGAAATCCCCTTCGTCGGCGATGGCGGCCATGATCTGGCGATCGCTCAAGGGCCCGTCGCCGGGCAAGATGCGGATACTGATCACAGTCGCCTTGGGGGCGCCTGCCGGCGTGATGGAGCGCATGACCGGGGCCGGCCTGGGGGGAAGGGGCTGCATCGCCGGCGCGCCGGTGGATACGATCCGGGCCGGTTCGGGTGGTTTGGGCTCCGGTCGAGGCGGTGGAGGGGGCGGCGGAGATGCCGGCGGCTCGGTACGAGGCACAGTGACGACCCTGGCTACAGGCGGTTGGGCGGTTGGCGTTTCAGGTTCTTCTTCGCCTTCCTCGTCCCATGGCTCCTCGCCGGTTAGGGCGTCGTCCTCGACAGCTTGCTGCAAATCTGAGCGTAACGTACCCTGGTACTTGCAGTGCAGACCGGCGCAGTATTTGCCCTGAATGTCGTCGGCGATCTGCTCGCCGCAGGCGGCACAGTAGCGAGGCGGCTTGTGGTCGTCGACGATCTGCCTGGCGGTCGAATGACCAATCGACTCACCGGCCCGGGCCCTGGACAACGCTTCCTCGACTGCTTCTTCGGATGTCGACGGTGCAGCCAGCAAATAGAGCGCGGAACTCGAAATGTCCAGCTGTGCAAAATTTGCACTCCCGAACCGTTCCGCTACGGCAATGAAATTGTATGCAGTGCGCCGCGACCAGTTGAATTCGGCTTGAAGCCAGGTCTCGAACTGGCCATTCGGCAGCCGATTCCTGACATCGCTCAGCTTATTGCCGATGTCGACGATGTCCTGGGCGGTACGCCGAACGAGAGTCTTGATCTCGTCCGTCTTTTGCTGGACGACAACACGGGTCTCGGCATTAAGACTTCCGTAGTCGAACAGCGAAGCTTGAACGATCTGGTTTTGGGTCATAGGAAAAGCTCCTTTCAGTTGAGTGATTCAGTGAAGGGGTGAATCTCGATCTTAGATGCATAGACAGGTCTGAATGTAAACAGATTGGACGACCAATTTTTCAGAGGCCCGGCGGGCTACCACGACCCGCCGGGCGATCAAGGAGGACTGAAGAACGACGACCGGTCAGATCGAGGTTCATCACTTATTAAACGCATTTCACCCCTCAAATGTAAACCAACTCGTGGAAATTGGTCATTCGCTCTCTCTCACCCGCCGACGAAACGAGGCCATCATCTCATCGACGGTGTCCAGGCGGCGCATAAACTGCCGCACGAACCCGGCCTCAACTCTGACGTCTTGCCAGCAGTCCCAGCAGAGTTTCGACGACGAATACATTGGCCCACCGCACATCGGGCACGTTGTCATCTTGTCCGCTCGATGCCTCTGATTCTCAAGTTCTTTCTTTGTCGGCTCGACGGCGAAATCCGTCGTTCCGCGCAGCAGTGCATGATTCTCCATCGTCTATCTCTCCCTCCGAAACGCGCGCCACTTCATATCGGCGACGCCAACTCTCCGGCACCTCGCGCAGCTCTGCCACTCGCTGCCAGAACCGCCGCAGCTGTGCGTCTATGCCATCGATCCGCTCCATCGTTCGTTTTACTTGCATTCTCTCCATCCTAAGTACTAGGGCACAATCGTAACACGCCGGCTGCCGGTAATCGATCAGCTCTCCGCACAGCGGGCACCGCCGATTGTGCTGCCGCATGTACCTGGCCCATGCCCGCTCATCCTGCCACTCTTCGCCAAAATCCCTGGTTCCCCGCCAGAATCGCGCGTGTCTCTCCATGCTCGCCCCTAGCTCGGCCGCTAAACCTGCTTCCAGCGTCCATTCGATTTTTCGTACATAGGAAACTGGTTCTTTTCCAACCGTTTCCGAACGATGGCGACGACGGCTTGCCATCGTTCGACACTCACGTCGTCACGAACAAGCAGGGCATTATGACCCGGCACACCGCGAACAGGCTCAACGATCTCTGCCGTCACGATGTCCCGCAAAACCAGCCATAGCGCAAGATATTCCGGCATTTTCGACGCGTTCATCAACGCGACCGTGTTCACGGCATACATACTAGGCTCCCGGAGTTGTTTCAGGCGCGTATTCCGCTATGGCCTGGCGGCAGAGCGATTCAATCGCCTGCTCCACGGTCATGTACGGTTCGACCTGGAGCTTCTCAACAAGCGCCTGGTACACAGACTTGTCGAGTTCGATCGTGATCTCCACCGTATCGTCCGGTTTCGATTGACATGCATCCGCAACCGGATCATCATTCATGGTGAAATTCTCGGCAATGATTTTCTGGGTGTCATTTCTCCCGGAAACCACACACACCGAGAGAACAAACACCCCGGCCAACGTCCCTAACACCAACCCAATTCCCCCACCCACGATCACCCCACATAGAAACATGTTTCACCTTTCTTTCAGTCAAACAATTTCGGCTGGTGCGCCACCAGCCCATGCTGCGCTAGAAGGCGCACAAACTCGAGCGCATTCTCGATGCCGTTCACGTTGTACAGAATGAATGCCATTTTCCACTGAATGACCGAGGCGTCGATCTCGCGCAGTGCCTTGACCAGCCGTCTTTTGTCGGTGTGTGTCATGATTTTTGCCTTATAGCCGGCAGAAGATTGCGACTTTCCGCCGGCGCTTGAATTGGTTACGGCCGCTTGGCCGCCTCGGGCGGGACGAGGATGTCGCCCCACTCGGTCGACCGGGCGGGGGCCCAGTACGGCTGCTCGGTGTGATCGCGGACGACGATCTCTCTGATGTCGATGATCCGGATCGGCTTGATGCGCTCGCTCGTATCTGCAGCAGCAAAGAACCCATCGGCCGGTAGCCCGTCGTCGAGCGTGTGAAAGCAGTCGAAATCGATCAGGTGTTCCTCGTCTCCATCGTCCCCATCGACCGGAATGGCGATGCCATAGCGGACCTTATAATAGATCCAGGAATGAAAGGCCGCGGCCTGGGCGGCGAGCCGGTCTTGGTTGTGCTGGTCGGCCAACTGCTTGTAGCGCGCGTCGGCCCGCGCCTCTGCATCGCACACACGGGCATCGTGCGCCACGTCGTAATCGTATTTGTCGTCGCGGTCGCGAAGCCGATCAAAATCGCCGAACGTCTGAAGACTGTCAAACAGGTCGACGAGTTCCTGTACCTGGGCCTGGCGCCTTTGCTCATACCGGCGCTGTTCCTCCTCGTGCTGGCGTTGATACTCGGCCAGAGCGGCCTCGATGCGGGCGCGCGTGGAGGCCAGCAACCCGGCGATCTCGGTGTCCTGGTCAAGCCCGTATTTGGCAGCCAGTTTGGCATCCTTTTCGAGGCACTGTAACGATCCCCGTTCCGGCAGACGTCGCAGTAGCTGGTCACGCGTCTCTTGTTTCTCACGCTCGAAATCGGCGATCTGGCGATCGATCTGGTCTATCCACTCGGCGATCGCCCGGTCCGGGTTCCGGCCGAAGGTAACGGCGTTGATCACGTTATCCCTCGAAAACGACTGGGTATGCCCGCGATAGGTCAAAGAGACAGCCGGGAGACCGGAGACACTACCACTATGCCGGTACGTAAACTCGGCCTGGAGCTCGGCGAGCAACTCGGCAGGGAGCGTCTCACGGACGTTGCGCTCAAACTGCTCGACGAGATTCCGCTCGCGCGCGGCTTGCTCGGCCAGTGCTTGCTGCTTTCGTTCTTCTTGGCGCTGCTTGAGCGCCTGAATGGCTGATGGTTGTAGAGACATGTTTCTCCTTTCTCGCGCAATTTGCGCCAATGGTTCACTCGAACACGTAAACATATGCCTGCCGCCACTCTTCTCTGACGGCTGGCAGGCGCTTGATCCGCTCCCAGCCGTGCCCCTGCCGGCGCGGATTACGACGGCGGATCCAGGCGATGGCCTCGACGACCTGGTAGCCGCAGGTATGGCAGACACCACGGACGACACCGCCGTCGCGGTAGTAGGCGACGGGCATCAGGCAGTTGGGGCATTCCTCGGTAAACGCCCGGCGCCGGTGCCAGCCGCCGGCGACGCGAACCTGGAAAACGCCGTACGGACCAACGCGCGTGGGCAGCGGCTGTCCATATAACTGGATCACCCGCGGCGCATCGACGCGCACGCCAGGCAGGCCGCGCGAACGCAGGTGGCGCTTGACACGCAGGGCCAGGTTGGCCACCGCGACGACGGTCATCTCCGTGTTGGCCTCGATAGCGTCGACCAACTGGTAGAGTTGCTCGACGGTGAGAAAGTCGAGGCGATCCATCCAGTAGCGGATCTGGTCCTCGCTCATGCTGCTGCCTCCGGAACCCTGGCGCGCAACTGATCCAGCGCGTCGCGCCAGGAGATGCGGCGGGCTTCCACGGCAGCCTTCCAGCTTTTGACGTCGGCCGGGGTGATGATCTTGTTGTTGATGGCCGGGCCGGCTTCCTGGAAAAAGGCTCGCCGGGACTGATCCTCGTCCAGAACGAGAGGGGGATCGGCGGGTGGCGGCTGTCGGTGAGGGAGCATTTGAGGCGGCTCCACCTGGCGCGGCGGCTCTGCTCCCGGCGATTCCATTTCCGGCGGCTCTGCTTCCGGCAACTCGCCGGGGAACTCATCCTCGATCTGCGGCGGCTCCGCTTCTTGCTGCAAATCGACCGGGGGCTGTTCGACGGGCTGCTCGACGAGCTGCTCGCGTGCTGGTTCGGCGTAGTCTTCCAGAAGGCCGGCTTTCAGCGTGTCGTGGATGCCGGCCAGGTCGTAGAGCAGGTCCTGGACGTAGCTGGAAAGCTGCGTGACCGTGGCGTGCAGGTCGCGGATCTCGTCCACGACGGCCTCGTCGGGGCCCGGCAGAGCGATCGATTCGAGGCGAACGACGTCTTTGTAGGGATTGCCATTCTTGTTGAGCTTGTCGCTCTGGACGTACCAGGCATAAAAGCGGCACCAGTGCTCGACGCCGTCCTGGAGGGTATTAGGATCGATGCCGACCAGGAGCAGTTGAGACAGGTCGAACAGTTGGAGCTCGGGGTACTCGAAGCGCATGTTGTCACCGTACAGTTCGGCGACCGGCTTGCCGTTTTTGGTGTCGCTGCGGACGACCTTGGCGATGATCATTCGTTGTTCTTCGGACATTTGACACCTCCTTGATATGTCCATTACACATCCATTATACCATTGTTTCATGCGAACGCCGGTTCCAATTCCAGCGCTTCGTAAACAACACGTTGTTCTTCGATCGTCGATACACCAACCTGGTCGAAAAAGTCAGCCTGACCGAGCTCACCGGCCCTGTAGGCGCGTGTTGCCTCGACCCGGGCCGGATCCGTCTCGAAACGAATCGGAGGGACGAGCGGCATCGCGCGCTGGGTTCGCATCTCGAACATTGTGCTGACCAGGGGCGGCATACAGACCAACCATGGCGCGTACAGCCAGCCGTTGATCTCGGCGCATAGGCACAGGTCATAGACGACATCCTGGCCGTATAGGCGTAGGCTGTGGTTGCTGGCCAGGAGCAACAAGGATCCGGTGCCACAGCACGGATCGCAGACAGTCTTGAGCCGCGCGTCTTCCTCACCGAGGAACAGCATCTGGGCCATCATCTTGCCGACGTTCATCGGCGTGCTAAAGAAGCCGCTCGACTTGGCCCACCTGGCGCCTTTCTGCTTCATCCAGCGAGGCCCGCCCTGCAGCAGCCAGGCCGACCAGTCGGCCGGCACAGCCAACAGGTAGGCGAGATTGAACTCGGTGTACCATTTGTCGCGTACGTCCTCGGGAATGCGCTCGACGTCCTCCTCGAGGCCGCGGCGGCCAAAACCGTGCAGCAGCCAGCGGACGAAGGCCAGCCAGGCGTCGTCGTACCAGTAGCCCTTGTAGACGTACGGATCGAGCACGCGCTTGATGTGCCGGCCCGGCGTCTCTTTCATCTGTTCTGGGT
>JAFGCA010000169.1 GCA_016932895.1 Sedimentisphaerales bacterium
CGGCGGCGGCGCCCTGGCCGACATGGGCGTTCACGCCATCGACACGATTCGCTACCTCCTCGGCGACCCACGGCCCAAACAAGTCTATGCGAAGATCGGCACGTTCTACGGCGACTACGACGTGGATGACACCGGGACCGTCGTGATTACCTGGGACAACGACGCTGTCTCGGTGATCGAGAGCGGCTGGTGGCATCCGTACGTCGAAGGCCCGGAGGCGGCCAGCCGCATCTGGGGGACCAAGGGCTACGCCAGCCTCTTCCCGACAACGATCAAAACTGTGGATGGGGAGAAGATTCAAGAGACCACGCCTTCGTTCCCCAAGCGGAAGGAGCATTGCGACCACGTCATGTACGTGCGCCAGATGGAGCACTTCCTGGATTGCGTTCGAAACAGGAAACAGCCGGTGCCGGGAGCGACCGAGGGACAGGCGGTGCTGGAGATCGTCGACGCTGCGTATGAATCCGCCCGAACGGGTAAGGCAGTGGCGCTATAGCCGTTCGTTACGGCTTTGCCCTTCTCGAGGCCCGGGCCCGGCAGACCAGCACACCGCCGACCAGGCCGATGATCCCTCCGGCCGCCAGATTCGTCAGCTTGCCGACGGTCGTGTCTGTGAAGAAGATGGACACGCATACAATCGCGGCGAAGAACAACAGAAACACGCCCAGCGCCCGATTGATCTGGGCCTCTTGCAGTTCTTGTTGGGGTCGGTCGCGTCCCTGGGAATCCACCATCGCTTCTCCTCAAAACACACAGTAGGTGACAAAGATGGACAACAAGACGCCCCAGGCCCACAGCTTCAAATTGTGCCACCAGCGCGGTCGTTCGAGGCCCTGGTAGATGTATTCTTTCGGAATCAGTAAAACGAGCAGCCCGATGACGACGAAGAGCACTAAAAAGACCGCTTTCGCCGCCGCCGGCGACACTCCTCGGAGCCAATCGAAGTTCAACATAGTCCTGCCTCCGGATTACTCCTGACGGTCCTCGCGTTGCGGAAGGCCATAGACCAGGCCGCGCAGGCGGTCGCCCGGATGCGGTTGGGTCATGAGGCTCACCGCCGTCGCGATGAGCACACCGGCCACGAACGACCACCACGAAACGTACAGGAACGGGTCCGCTATCGTGAACACTCGGTCCTTGAAGATGTGGAGGGACGCGGCAATGCCGATCCCGCCCACCAAACCAGCTAGGCCGCCCCACTGGGTGGTCCGACGCCAGAACATGCCCAGCAGCAGGATCGAGAATACCGGTCCCTGGAAAAACGACAGAAACGTCTGGACCGCCACGTAAATGCCTTCGAAATAGCTGCTGACCGGGGAGGTGACGACCCCGAGGACCAGCAGGGCAACGGTCGCGCAGCGTCCGACGATCAGATAGTGGCGGTCGCTGGCGTCTTTGCGGATGAATTTCTCGTAGATGTCCTTGGTCCAGAGGGTAGCGGTGGAGTTGAGCATCGAATCGATGCTGGACATCAGGCCGGCCAGAAACGCCGCCAGCAGCAGGCCTCGCAGGCCCGGCGGCAGCAGCAGGCGAATCAACATCGGCATCGCCTGGTCGCCGTCCTCCAGATCGGAACGCACCGCAATGGCAATCAGACCCGGGAAAAGCACCAGCACGGGGATGAACATCTTCAAGAAGGCCCCCCAGACCATGCTGGCCTTGGCGTGCCATTCGTTTTTCGCCGCCAGGCAGCGCTGCACGATCTTCTGGTTACCGATCATGTAGGCGTTGGCCATGACGAACGTCAATCCGAACAGGATTCCGGTCCACGGAAACGGCGTCTTGGTGTCCGCCGGTAGAATCAGCTCGAAGTGGTTCTCGTAGCCCGGTCCCAGGGCGGTGACTTTCTCGACCAGGCCGCTCCAGCCGCCGACGTGGTGGAGGCCCAGAAAGACCACGGTCGCGCCGCCGACGAACATGATGATCATCTGCACCACGTCGGTCATCACCACGGCCGCCAGTCCGCCGAAAAACGTGTACAGCCCCACGACCAGCGCCGTTAGGATGATGGAAAGCCAGATCGGCCAGCCGAGCAGGGCGTTCAACAGGACCGCAGTGGCCCAGAACATGATTCCCAGATCGAAGGCGAAAAAGGCGATCCAGGTCAGCGAAGCCGTGGTGCGCACGTGATCGTTGTATCGTCTTCCCAGATACTCGGGAATCGTGTAGACACCGGCCTTCCAGAAGTAGGGCACGAAGATGAACGCCGCCAGCAGCATCGCGGGCACGGAGCCGAGCCAGTCGAAGTTGCCCACGGCAATCCCATACCGGTAGGCCTGGCCCGACACTCCCACAAAATCCATGGCGCCGATGTCCGAGACGACGATGGACATGCCGATGGCCCAGAAGGGCAGCGCCTTGCCGGCCAGAAAGAAATCCTGCGAGGAGTGAATGAATTTGCGGAAGTACAGGCCCAACAGCATGATGCCGACGAGATAGGCTATGACGACAAAATAGTCGATGCCGCTCAACACTTCGCGTCACCTCGGACTGGCCTGCGTGTCTTTAGGTTCTCGAGCAACACGGTTATTCGTCTGATCCGGCGCAGCCTCACGGCCCACCCGGCAGGTGCCAGATCATACAAGGTCACGGTGCCGGTCGCAACAAAAAGTCCTTGCCTGCGGAATGGAGACGCAGGTATATACGACGCGGCGTCCTGCCAGTCACACGGGGCAGTCCGCAAGGGAGGTACTGCGTATGAGCGTTCCGGAACCACCACGTCACAGGAGTAGAAATCAAC
The DNA here is from genome assembly GCA_016932895.1 of Sedimentisphaerales bacterium. The sequence continues at coordinate 2,741 of JAFGCA010000169.1, forward strand.
GTCGGGCATGCCCGCTCGGCAGCGCAGCGGTCTTGCGTCTTCTGGTCGTGCTGGCGGTGTGCGGCGTCATGGCCGGGCCGACGCAGGCGGGTCCGCAGGTTCGCTGGTGGGTTTCCTCCCGCGACGGGAGCCGGCGATTGTCGGCGCAGCTTCCGCTGCGTTTCACTGCGGGTTCAGGCGGCGAGCGGACCGTGATCCGCGTGGATGAGACTCGCACGTTCCAGACCATCCTCGGTCTCGGCTCATCCCTCGAGCACAGCACGTGCTACAACATCAGCCGGCTTCCCCGCCGGCGCCAGGCTGAAGTGGTCGAGAGTATCGTCGATCCGGAGAGAGGGATCGGCATGAGCTTGATGCGGATCTGCATGGGCACGCCGGACTTCACCGCTTCAGCATGGTACAGCTACGACGACGTGCCGGCCGGGCAAACCGATCCCGAGATGAAGCACTTCTCCATCGAAAAGGACAGAGAGTACGTGCTGGGCGTCTTGAAGCTGGCACTGGCGCAGAACCCGGACCTGCGGTTCTTCGCCTCGCCCTGGAGTCCGCCCGGCTGGATGAAGACCAACGACAGCCTCTGCGGCGGGCGTATCGATCCGCAGCATTTCCCAGCGCTGGCTCGCTATCTGGCCCGCTTCGTTGAAGCGTATGAGGCCGAGGGCATTCCGATTCAGGCTGTCACGCCCCAGAACGAACCGGGCTACTTCCCCAACAGCTACCCCACCTGCGGCTGGACGCCCGAACAACAGCGGGACTTCATTCGCGACCACCTCGGACCGGAATTTGGACGACGAGCCATCGGCACGAAAATCTGGTGCTACGATCACAATTTCAACAACCTGCGTTTCCCCACGACCATTCTGAGCGATCCCGAGGCCGCCCGCTACGTGGACGGTACCGCCTTTCATCATTACGAAGGCAAGCCGGCGGCCATGACGACGCTGCACGAGCAGTTCCCCGACAAGCACGTCTACTTCTCCGAAGGTTCCGTCTTCGGCATGGAGGGGGCGGCTCAGATCATCGCGTTCCTGCGCCATTGGGCTCGGAGCTACAACGCCTGGGTGACGATCATCGATCACGAGGCCCAGCCCAATCCGGGACCGCACGATTGCTCGCCGACCTGCATCGTCCTGAACCGCGATACGCTCGCGCTCGACTACCGCTTCGACTACTACATGTACGGTCAGTTCATGAAGTTCATCCGGCCCGGCGCCGCGCGCATCGATTCGGACCTCTCTTCCGAATCGCTGCCCAACGTTGCGGTGCGCAACTCCGACGGAACCATCGTGCTGGTCGTGGCCAATCTGAAAAACAGCGCCGTTCGTTTCGCAATCACCTGGGGCGACGACATCGTGAATGCGGAGTTGGACCGCGAATCCGTCGCCACGTTCCGCTGGCCTTCTCGATAGGAGACCGCCGACGGCGGGAGGTTCTCCTCTCGCGCAAGCGGGATATTTCTAATGCCTCGCGTTATTTTTGTCGATATTTGCACTTGACAATCAGCGCCCCTGCACGTAGGATACGTGTAGAGTGTAATCGAATAGGAAGTCTTTCATGGTCCAGGTCAGGGAAAACACGCACGACGTTCTGACGCGCCACACGGCGACGACGACCTCCGTGCGCCCGGGCCCCGCCGTCGGTATGGCCGCGATGTTTATCGTGGCCGTCTATATGACGGAGAAAAAGGAGGCGGCTCCCTAAAAGGACCTGAAAGCCAATTGCAGCATGGTAAAAGCCTTTTAGGGAGCAAGAGACCCTGAAAGGCTTTTTTTTTATTCCTTCGAACCAGCAAAGCCCCGGTTTTGCGAGGACGTGAAAGGTATGTCTCATGATCAAGTCCAGAGAAGCAGACATCGAATCGCACCCACATCAACTCAACATCTTCAAGCTCGCCGACCGTCCCGGGCGGCGCTACGAGAAGATGCACGCGGATGGTGCCGGCGACAACGGCGTTCTCTGTTCCAGAGCCTGCGACGAGCGTCACCAGGCGTTTGGAGACTACGAGCGGCA
>JAFGCA010000170.1 GCA_016932895.1 Sedimentisphaerales bacterium
AGAGAAACACGGCCCGGTAGGCCGTAACCAGCCCGGTCATGGGGTTCGCGAAAAACAGGCGGATCATGGCCGGTGTTCCCGGAAAGCGTTCGTAAACCTTCTGTATGGGGTAGATAATGGGCGTCAGGAAGAACCACGCCAGCATGATAATGGAGAGCATGTGCTCCGTGTCGCGGAAAAACACGTTGGCCGAGGCCAGGATCAGCGCGGTGCCCAGGCAGAGGGCAAACTGGGTGAGGACAATCAGCGGCAGCCAGTAGACGGCGCCGAACGAGACGCGCACGATCACCAGGTAAACGACCAGGACGGCGGCCGAGAGCAGAAAGTTGATCAGGTTGGACAGCACCATCGCCAGCGGCAGGATCAGGCGCGGAAACGCCGCCTTCGTGACGAGGTTCGCGTTGCCCACGATGGCGTGCAGCGAATCGCCCAGGCACATGCCGAGAAACTGCCAGACGATGATTCCGGTCACGAGAACGGGGAGGCGTATCTCGAAGCGCATGACTCCCAGGAACAGCGCGTAAATGAGGATAAGACAGAGGGGCCCGAGCAGCGTCCAGAAGAATCCCAGGACCGAATGCTTGTAGCGGATCTTCAGATTGCGCCCCACGAGAATCCACAACAGCTCGCGGTGGCGGAAAATGTTGCTGAGCACGCCGTCCATGCTTCGGCATTCTTGATACACGGTCCGCTCTTGTCAATTGGCTAATTGGCTTGCTCCAGGCCGTCCGCGACCCTACCCTGCCCCGCGAACCGGAAGGCTCCGCCCATGCCCGATGAGCTACACTGCTTGACCGACATACCGTTTACCCTGGACGCCGCCGCCCTGCATGGCCAGGCTTGTCTCGAACCGGATTCCGAGCACGCGGGTGTGTTCGGCGAACTGCTCGACCGTGCCCGCGCGGTCGGCCGGCCCAAGGCGGCCTACCGGGCGTGTGCCGTGGACGCCAAGGGGGCCGATACGGTGGTGGTCGAAGGCGTGACCTTTGCCAGCCGGGCGCTGCGCCGCAACCTGGACAAGGCCGAACGCGTTTTCGCCCTGTTGGCCACTTGCGGCGCCGAAATGGACCGGGCCGCGCCCCGCGGCGATTTTCTGGCGGAGTACTGGTGGGACCTGTTCAAGCTGCACCTGCTCGGGGCGGCGCGCCGGCACCTGGCGGCGCGCCTGGCGGCGCGCTTCGCGCTGGGCCGCACCGCCAGCATGAGCCCCGGTTCGGGCGACGTGTCCGTCTGGCCGATCGAGCAGCAGGCGGGCCTGTTCAGCCTCTTGGGCGATGCGCCGGCCCGGCTGGGGGTGACGCTCACCCCGTCCTGTCTGATGGTGCCCAACAAATCCGTTTCGGCGCTCTGCTTTCCCACTGAAATCGATTTTCGCAGCTGCCAGCTCTGCCGGCGCCCCGATTGTCCGTCCCGTTTTGCCCCGTTTGATCCGGATCTGTGGGCCGCCATGCAGCACGACGACGGCTCCGCCGGCGGCTGACGTGCGCCTGCCGGGCGGCAGGCCGCGCAGCGGTTCCGCCGCCCGAAAACTCTTGTTGACCCGCCCCCGCCTCGTGTATAGTGTGCCGCTCTCGCTTCCAGACTAGGAAAAGGAAGCACAAGGACCAAATGCTAGAGGCCGGGAGAAAGACTCATGATCGTTTCTACGAAGGTGCTGTTCGAACACGCTTACGGAAAATACGCACTCGGCGGATACAATATCAACAACGCGGAGCAGCTCATGGGGCTGTTCCGGGGCTGTGTGAAAAGCAAGGCCCCGTTTATCATTCAGATTTCCAAGGGCGCCCGCGCGTACACGGATAAACAGCTCCTGGAGGCCATGATCCGGGCGGCCGACGAGATATTTCCCGAGGCGGTGTTTGCCGTACACCTCGACCACGGCAACGAGGAGACCGCTCTGGATTGTATCAACAGCGGCTTCTACACGTCGGTCATGATCGACGCCAGCCACGAGCCCTTCGAAAAGAACGTGGAAATCACGAAGCGGGTTGTCAAAGCCGCCCACGCCAGGAACGTTGCCGTCGAGGCCGAACTGGGGCAACTGGGGGGCGTCGAAGAGGACATCACGGGAGACGCCACCAAGCTGACGGATCCCGACGAGGCCCAGCGTTTCGTGCAGCAGACAGGTTGTGACTCTCTGGCCTGCGGATTCGGCACGAGCCACGGCGCCTACAAGTTTTCGGGCAAGCAGAGCCTGCATTTCGACGTCATTATCGCGGTACAGAAAAAGCTTCCCGGCTTTCCGCTGGTCATGCACGGCTCCAGCAGCGTGCCCCGCGAGGAAGTGGACCGGATCAATGCCGCCGGCGGCAAGCTGGCCGACCCGAAGACCGGGGACGCGCCCAGCGGCGTTTCGGAAGAGGACATTTCCGCCGCCCCGCCCCACGGGGTCACCAAGGTCAACATTGATACGGACGGCCGCCTGGTATGGTGCCGGGTGCACCGCGAGCATTTCAAGGAGCACCCGGAGAACTTCGACCTGCGCAAGCCGGGCACCGTTTTCATAGACGAGTACGCCAAGTACATTGCGCACAAGAACGAAATCCTGCACAGCGCGGGGCAGGTCGACGACCTGCGCAAGAATCTCTAGTCGCAACCTGGAACACAAACCCGGAGGCGCGGACGCGGGGTGCCGGAGGGCCCGCCGCACGCTGCGCCTTCGCGGATAACACCGTGGAGTAAGACCGCATGTCCGACGACACAGACAAAAAGATGATCATGATCGACGGCAACACCGCCGCCGCGACGGTGGCGCACGCCCTGAGTGAAGTCTGCGCCATCTATCCCATCACCCCGTCTTCGCCGATGGGTGAGACGGCCGACGAACTGAGCACCGCGGGCGTAACCAATATCTGGGGAACGGTTCCCGTCGTCGAGGAGATGCAGTCCGAGGGGGGCGCCAGCGGCGCCGTCCACGGTGCGCTGACCACCGGTGCGCTCACGACGACCTTTACGGCCTCGCAGGGCCTGCTGTTGATGATTCCGAATATGTACAAGATCGCGGGCGAACTGCTGCCGACTGTCTTTCATATCTCGGCGCGCTCGCTGGCCTGTCAGGCATTGTCCATATTCGGCGATCATTCGGATGTCACGACCTGTCGCGAGACGGGTTTCGGAATGCTCTGCTCAAGCAACATTCAAGAGATCATGGATTTCGCGTTGATCGCCCAACAGTCCACGCTGGCTTCGCGCGTGCCGTTCCTGCATTTCTTCGATGGGTTCCGCAGCAGCCATGAGGTGCAGAAAGTCGAGGAGTTGACCTATGACGATATGCGGGCGATCATCGACGACGATCTGGTCGCGGCCCACAAGGCTCGCGCTCTTTCGCCCGATCATCCGTTAATCGGTGGCACCGCCCAGAACCCGGATGTGTACTTCCAGGGTCGCGAAACGGTCAACAAGTTCTATCTGGCCACGCCCAAGATCGTCCAGGACACCATGGACAAGTTTGCCCAAGTCGTCGGCCGGCAGTACAAGCTGTTCGATTACGTCGGTGCTCCGGATGCCGAGAAGATCATCATCATCATGGGCAGCGGTGCCGACACGGTCCACGAGACCGCCGAGTATATGGCCTCGAAGGGCGAGAGAGTCGGCGTCGTCAAGGTGCGGTTGTACCGACCCTTCAGCACGGAGCACTTCGTCGCGGCTCTGCCCAAGACGGTCAAGAAGATCGCCGTGCTGGACCGGACGAAGGAGCCGGGGGCGCTCGGCGAGCCGCTCTATCTGGACATCCGCACGTCTATCGGCGAGGCGATGGCCGACGGGCTCGTGTCTTTCGATAAGTATCCGGTTATCGTCGGGGGTCGCTACGGCCTGGGCTCCAAGGAGTTCACCCCGGCCATGGTCAGGGCCGTCTACAACAATCTGGATGCCGCCAAGCCCAAGCGCAGTTTCACCGTGGGCATCAACGATGACGTGACCAACACGAGCCTGGACGTTGACAATTCATTCGAGATTCCCACCGACGGACTCTATGCCGCCATGTTCTATGGGCTCGGCTCCGACGGCACCGTCGGCGCCAACAAGAACTCGATCAAGATCATCGGCGAGAACACCGACAACTACGCCCAGGGCTACTTCGTTTACGACTCCAAGAAGGCCGGGGCGGTGACGATCTCCCACCTGCGGTTTGGAAAGAAGCTTATTCGCCGGCCTTATCTCGTCGACAAGGCGGATTTCATTGCGTGTCACAATCCCAGCTTCCTGGAAAAATATGACATGCTGGCTTCGGCCAAGGACGGTGCGACGTTCCTGCTGACCACGAGCCACAAGCCGGACGAGGTCTGGGACACGCTGCCGAAGGAAATACAGCAGCAGATGATCGACAAAAAGATGAAGTTCTACGTGATCGATGCGATCTCGCTGGCGGAAGAGCTAGGGCTCGGGGCACGCATTAACGTGGTCATGCAGACGGCCTTCTTCAAGATCAGCAACATCATCCCGCAGGCCGACGCCGTCAAGGCGATCAAGGATGCGATCTACAAGACCTACGGCAAGAAGGGCGAGAAGATCGTCAACATGAACAACGAAGCGGTCGACAAGGCTTTGGATTGCATCAACGAGGTGACGGTGCCTGACAAGGTCACCAGTACCTGGGGTCGCCCGCCTGCCGTACCGGCCGATGCGCCTGAGTTCATCAAGACGGTCACCGGTGAACTGATGGCGATGCGGGGCGATGCCGTGCCGGTCAGCAAGATGCCTATCGACGGCAAGTACCCCACCGGGACCACGAAGTACGAGAAACGCAATATCGCTGTCCACATCCCCGTCTGGCAGTCGGAAGTGTGTCTACAATGCGGCATGTGTTCGCTGATCTGCCCCCACGCGGCGATCCGCGTCAAGGATTACGATGCCAAGTATGCGAACGGCGATGCCCCTGAAGGGTTCAAGAGCATTGATGCCAAGGGCAAGGGTTTCGAAGGCATGAAGTACACCGTGCAGGTCGCTCCGGAAGATTGCACCGGCTGCGGCGCCTGCGTGCAGAC
>JAFGCA010000171.1 GCA_016932895.1 Sedimentisphaerales bacterium
GCGGCTTCGCATCTATCGGAAACAGTAGGCTCTGTTCGTTCATGGCGTCATGCCCTCATAGGCCCGGCGCAGGCGACAATCCAAGAGAGCCAAGAGGCCCAGCCGAGTTGTCTCGGTCACCGGGAAGAACGCCAGCACGAGCAGGACTTCGGCTGCCTGTTCGAGCAGATTTGCCCTTGACGTCGGGGCAAGCTGTCGATACGATGAAGGTTGTCTTACGGTCGTTGCCGGTGGGTTGCCGCCCCCGGCTTTTTTGATGCGCGTGTTCATACTGCTACTCCTTTCTGATCTTCAAATGATCTGTGACGTAGGACCCAACTCGCTCGCTCGATATCGGCGACGGTCCACAGGAAATTGCCGGAAGGTGACTTCTGGGGCGGGTCAACCCTGCCGCACCATACAGCTTTGGTGAGCAGGCTGACGGAGACCCCGAGCAGCTTTGCTACTTGCCGGGTGCTGAGATAGTCCATCGAACGACCCTTCTATGTTTCGTAAGCATCAGCGGCTTCACTTACCGCCTTTGCCCATAGAGAGAATCGCTCGCTCGTCGCTCCGCGAAGTGGTCGAAATCGGTCTGCTTGCCCCCGTGAAGGCCCGAAGATTTTCTGGAGAATCGCTCCCGACTCGCTCCCAAGTCGCTCCCGAGTCGCTCGATGATCCTATTTGCTCCTGCGGATACCTATTTGCCCACCACCCTTCACCTTGACGTTCGCGGCCAGCCTATACCCTTGACTCGTAGCTTCCACGACGCACGGCAAGTTCTCCTTGCCGATCTTCCGGCGGAGCATATCGTAGGCGTTCTTCCATTCCCCTGACTTCGGGTCGGGGAGACAGTGGCGCTTGGCATCAATCAACTCTTTCAGGAATGCCCAGACCTTGTCAGAAGGCGTGAACTCATCATTGCCAATGCTCAGAGTCCGGGCAGCCAAGTCAACCACAACATACGGGGAAGCATCATGGGTTTCACTAGGCGCGGCTTCTTCTTGTGACTTCGCCTGCTTGATTCTCTCGGCTCCCGCCTTGAATCCGAAGTGCTCATTGCCATGATTCTTGCTGTTAGCGTATTCACATTGCGCCAAGTCTGCCTTCACCCAAGTGAGTGCAGTCTCCATCCTGCGCCAGTCGAACGACTTTTGCTCGAACATTGTCTTCATGAAGCCGAAACATAAGGGATCGAGACGGCTCTTGCACAACTCCAGAGGCACGTACGGTCCTTTCATCCAATCGTAGATAACCGCAAGAGCAGTATAGTAGCACGGCGCCTTATCGCAGCCCTCCCACGTCAATGGATCAGGTCCACGCGATGCTTCATCTATGGGAAACCACACTTTCAAATCGGAATCGTATTCGTAACCAGGTCTACCGTTCCTGCCTATTGAATCCTCGTACGGTTGAGGCTCATCGCATCTCGCCTGCCAATATGTCCTCCATGCTTCGTTGAAAGTGCTTATGTGGTTCTGGAATACTGGAATCGCCACCGGACATGTCGCGAGGATTGTATCGACTTCCTTGGCAATGCCTATTAAGAAGGGATGTGCCTCGTGCATAGCTTTACCCGCGCAAAAAGCAGCCGGGGAGTCGATGAGGCCCTGTAGAAGCCCGGTGCCCGTTGCCAGTGCACCACACCCCGGCCGGATTTGACATACGATGGCGGAATGGAGCCTACAGATTTCATCGCGGCCTATTCTATACTGCGGAGCCGGCACAGACAACTCTTGTGCCATCCGGCAACCCAATCCCGGAGATACTGTTGTTTTCCTGTCCGCTGGCGGGTATAATGTCTGGAGGTTGGCGGATTCATGCCTTTACAGTGTGCCGGCAGCTGTCACATGAGAGGGAATAGGAGCGGAGAAAACGGTGAAGAAGCTGATTGCAGCCGTAACAGTGGTAGGTGTTTCTGTTCTCGTGTGCGGATGCGGCACGTACTACAGAGTGGGCGTCAACGCTTACCTCGATGCCAGCAGATTCCAGAAGATACCCGATGGGTCCAGTTTCTATGTCATTGGTGACCCGAACACGGCCAATCCGTTGCTGCGCGACGAAGTAAAGGCGAAGATCGAGAAACTCATTGTCTCGAAGGGCTATAGAACTGCGTCGCCTGAATCGGCTGATTACTGGTTGTTCTTTGGAGCACACATGGACTCTGGAAAGGAAATCCAAGGCATTCGTCCTGTATATATGCCTGGTGGTACAGCCACCGTGAATATGTACGGCAGCAGTGGCCACACTTATGGCACAGTTCAGATGCCGGGCACGACCAGTTTCGTTCCATACAGGGATGTTCTCTTTGGCCGCTGGATGATGATGTTCGCATATGAACGCCCACGATCAAAAGAGGAGTTTGAAAACCTGAGACTGGTATGGCAGGCAAGTGCCGTCAGCGTCGGGCACTCCTCAGACTTACGCGGGGTGGTTGATCCAATGCTCGTATCGGTCTTCGAGTACTTTGGAGTCAGTACAGGCAGGCGCATAGAGAGGACCATATCTGAATCCGACAAGCTGATCAGGCAGTTGCGGGAGCCATGATCCTGTATTCCTCGCTCCGAGGATAGGTACACCCCAGAAGGCAGACAGGTAGTACTGCGGGGACCCCATCCGGGTGGCAGGGGGGCTGCCCACCCCCATTGCCCCGGCGCAAAATACCTACTCACCAATCGGTCTTTTTTGTTGACAGACGGCCCGGCCCGGCAGTACACTGGATGTGAACTTGTGGCAGCTCGAAGGGGGGCGAGTGGAGGTCGGACAACCATTCAATGGCAGCGCCGCGTCCATCCCGCGCGCTCGGTCTGGAGGTGAGAGATATGAGAAGGCAATCACGTGTTCTGCTCGCGGCTATCGTTCTCTTGCCTGTGGGGCTCTGCTGGGCGGATCTGACGCCCGGATATCTTGTCGCATGGGGCGTCAATGACTACGGTCAAACCGAAGTGCCAGCAGGAGCGGATTTCCTTTCCGTAGATTCCAGCTTCTGGCACCATAGCGTTGCACGCCGAGCAGATGGTTCGCTCGTCGCGTGGGGCAGAAACTGGCCGGAAGCGAGACTTGTTCCCGCAGGCAATGATTTCGCCTCGGTTTCCGCCGGTTCTGGATGGAATCTCGCTCTGCGCACCGATGGCTCTCTGGCCGCTGCCGGTGAGGACACCCACAACCAACTCGCCGTCCCCTCAGGCCATGATTTCGTTGCGATATCAGCAGGAAGGTACTCCGGAGTGGCAGTTCGAGCCGACGGTTCTCTTGTCGAGTGGGGCCTGGCTGCCCTTGGTGCACCATCCAGCGGCGGCTTTCTGGCTGTTGACCATGGGGTATACCATGCTCTCGGCTTGAAGCAAGACGGCTCCCTTACAGTATGGGGCACCAGCAACAGCCATGGGCAGCTTAACGCGCCTACCACTTCGGATTTTGTAGACATAGCAGCAGGCGCATGGCACTGCCTTGCACTTCGTGGGGACGGCTCTCTCGCCGCCTGGGGTCGCAACGACTACGGCCAATGCAATATCCCTGTCGGAAACGACTTCGTCGCCATCTCAGCAGGAGAACTCCAAAGCCTCGCGCTCCGTTCGGATGGCACGATTGCAGCATGGGGCGGAAATCCGCATGGTGAACTGAACTTCCCGCCGGGCACATTCAGTGCAATCTCCGGCGGGGCTTACTACAGCGTCGGAATACAACCCGTCCCACTCCCCGGCGCGGCCCTACTCGGCATGCTCGGTCTGGGCATGGCCGGAATCCGGCTGAGGCGTAGGCAGGCATGACGCACACTTGGCGAGCGTTCTCGCCTTACCGGGCTGCCGCCTTTGGTGGAGAGATACGGCCCCCGGCCCGAAAATGCCCCCACCCGCCTGCCCATCGTTGGTCTGCTATTCATCGCATATGGCCGAGCCGGCCAGTTCGGCCGCATCGATCAGCCGTAACTCGTCCAGCAGGCTCTGCGCCGCTGTTCGCACGGCCTCCGCCTCCGGGCCAATCCCTTCGCCGTCGGCAACGCCTTGCAGCCAAGCGCGGGCCTCCGCCCGGTCCTCCGGCATGCAAGCCCGCACGGCGTCTTGGAGCGTAGGCTGATTGTCCTGCTGCGTGAGTTCAAAGCTCCGCCGTCCTGCCCATCGGTGACGGCTTTCAAGGACCAGCGCCACGATCCGGCTATTGAGCTTGTTTCGCAGGCCACCATTGACCAGCCGGGCCTCCTGCGCCATCTCCGCCGTCTCCATCGCTTGACGGAAAATGGGATTCTTCGCTGCCCACCGGCTCAGGTATTCCGGCGGCAAATGGTTCTCAATCGCCCAGTCCTTGAACCAGATATGGCCCTCCGGGTCCGCTTCCAGCCAGTCATGTAAGCTCTCGGCGGCTTCCTCGATCTGCTCTTCACTCCACTTAGGCTTTCGCCCGCTTCGGCCGACCTTGCCAGCCATGCATAGTGTCCTTTCTCCGCCGATTCTTTCCCGCGCGCACTTTACCACAATCTGTGTTTGATGGCAAGGGCCACGAAAAAGGAGGAGATAGTACTGTGGGTCCCATCGGGGGTAGCCGGGGGGCTGTGGCGGGGGCCGCGCGGCCTGCCTCAATCCTGTTCCCTCTGCGCTTCGACGTGCCTCGCGCCTGCCGTCCGAGCCATGATTCCCGCCGCAGGGATCAACCCGCCCGGACCAGGGCCAGGACGGCCTGCCGGATATGCTCGGGTAGCCCCGGCCAGCGGTCTTGAATGAGGGTCAAGTCGGGGTCCGGCGGGGTGTTTGGTGCGCCGGGTGTGCCGGATTCTGTGCCGCGCGTTTCAGGAATCGGCGTTTTTGAGCCCGAAACGGGCATAGTTCGCTTCCCTCCGGGCGCGTTCACGACCCCGTCTTCAGGCGTGCTGGTGCGGCCGCCAGGATGGACATCTCGTCGGGTTGGCCGGTGATTCCCATCTGCTCATCGTGAGATGATGTCTGTACCCTGCGTGGCATGGACGACGGCTTTGGCCTGCTACGGCGTTGGATCCTCGCACACCACGCGAAACCCCACGTCATGGACGGCCTGCGAGGGCTCGTAATGCGTTCGAAAGGCGGATCGGGCGCGACGCGGGCGATCCAGCCAGGAACCGCCTCGCACCGTCTTTCGGCCTGTTCGGTCGTCTGAATTGTCGCCGGACGTCAGCGGATACGGGCGATACGTCGAGCGCGTCCATTCGGCGACGTTGCCGTGCATGTCGAACAGGCCCCACGGATTCGGCTGGAACGTGCCCACGGGCGCGGAAACCCGCCAGCCGTCGTCGAAGCGCGTATCCGCCGGCCGCCATGGCGGAATGGCTGCCGGGACGTGCGGGTAATCCACGGTGTGATGGGTGGCGTCCGACAGGTTGGCCGAGCGGCTGAAGTTGTCGTCCACCGTGCCGTACCAGAGAGGGCTTGTGCTGCCGCTGCGGCATGCGTATTCCCACTGGGCTTCGGTGGGCAGGGTGAACCGCATGCCCGTCTTGTTCGACAGCCAATCACAGAACGCCATCGCCTGATTCCACGAGACGCGCACCACGGGTTGCTCGGGCCGGCGCAAGGGGTGTCCCCGTTCATAGTCGCCGAACTGATATTGCTCGCCCGTTTCCAGGCCGCTGTCGTGCTTGGGATCGAAGCAGGCATATTGTCGATTGATGATCTCGAACCGGCCCATCCAGAAGGCCTTGTCGATGACGACCGGATGAGCGGGACGTTCGTTGGCGTAGCCCTGCTCGGTCCCCATCACGAACCGGCCGGATGGAATGCGGATCAGTTCTATCGTCACGCCGTCGGCAAGCGGGACGCTCATGGATTCGGGCGGCGACGAGGGCTCCGGACGGGGATACTCCGCCGGCAGGCTCTCTGGGGTCTGCGGCGAACACTCCGGAGAGCGAACGGCTGGGAGGTCGCCACCTGTATCTCGTGACTCGACATCCGCCATCCTTCGAATCGGCAACGGATCCGCATCGGAGGGAGCGGCCGCAGAAAGGACCGCGGCCGGATGGACGGCCTCGGGATCTTCGTCGATTCCGGCATAGCGGCGGTGCAGTTCACGGCGACGAGCGGCTCCCGAAGCGACCAGTCCGGCTTTCGCGGGAATGTGGCCGACGACTTCCTTCCATGTTCCATGAGCGGGGGCGTTCAGATCGATCCAGGTGATGAGTCGATCCCACGCCTCCGCATCCAGATGTACGCCGTAATGGTCGTCGCGAAGGATCTGTATCAGTCTGCTCGTATCCGCGTGGAAGTCCCGGGGGGGCAGCAGATGGGCGTCGCTTTCCAGCGTGGGGGTGTGGACGAAGCGTCGCAGCGCCATGTACGACGGAGTGAAGTGCATCTGGAAAGACGACGGAACGCGCTGGGCAGGCCGGGCTGTCAGATCGAATGCTCTCTGCCCGCCGGCCGGCGGCTGACCGCGATGGCACTGGATGCAGTAGGCGTCCAGCACGGGCTGGACCTCGCGTACGAACGAGAACCCGCGTGACGGGCCGTACCAAGGTTTGATCTTCGAGGGGGCGCGCGACATGGCCATCGGCATTGACTGAGTCGGCGGAGCGGCATTCTGCGGCTCGTGACAGCCCACACACGAGACGACTTCGCCGGGCATGGCCGTGAACCAACTGCGCATCAGTGCCAGTGCTTTGCCTTCCGCATCCAGCGGTTGGACCGCCACGGGGGTATGGGCGGGCACGCGAAAGTACGCGGATCCGTCCTGCTCGACGGGCACCGTCCCGAGGATGCGTCTCACGTCCCATGGGCCGTCGAAGCCCACGCGATCCGGTTCGCCGCCGAAGCCGTGAAACGTGAACTCATAGCTGATCAGGCGAAGGGACCTGACAGTCCCACGGGGCACGCCCTGCAGTCCCGGACCATGATAGACGTCCACAAGCAACGTGCTGGCCTCTTTCTCGTCCGGCTGGACGACATCCGAAATCACGGGTTGCCGCCGGGTCTTTCGCAGCGGAATGGGTTCGAGCATGGCCCAGCCCGGCTCCTCGCACAGCAGCACGAAGTTGTCGAAGATATCCACCAGGTAGACGCCCCACAGCGAGGTCTTCGTGGGTTTGCAGGAGACGAGGAAGTACTTCTCGCTGAGCGGATAGGGGTGCAGGAACAGAGGCCAACTGCCGCCGATCAGCCCGTCCAGGATGACAGGCTCGACCTTCTTTCCGAAGCCGGGTATGCGCTGCACGACGCCGCTCGCCTCCTGGCGTCCCCTCGCGGGATCGAAGAGGACGAGCTCCCCCTGTCGCGGCAGGTCGTGATGGCCGCCGACGACGGCGATCACCTTCGTCGGATGGTCCGGGACCGGGCGGGCAAAGAACATGGCGGTCGGCCAGAACGAGTTGCTGCCGTAGTACTCCATCTGAC
>JAFGCA010000172.1 GCA_016932895.1 Sedimentisphaerales bacterium
GGAGAATCGGGCGTAATCCGCATTGGGCTGCGGACCGAGGGGCAATCCGGCGAGATCACCATAGCACAGTGGAAAGCTGCCTGTCAGTTGCGCAGCAACCTCCAGGAGATGTACAGGATCACGCTGGAACGCTTCATCCTGAGTCCGAGCCTCCGGTTGCCTGTCGAACCCAAGGATGCAAGCGTCGTACGATAATTGACTCCTTCTTCTGCAATCGCGGCGCCTTCCGGACGAATGGGTTCGGAAGGCGTTTTCATTGGGTGGCGATAATCCGACATCCGCTAACTGCACGTGCGAATCTGGCCGATACAGCAAGCCGAGGAAGAATCACGGGCAGTTGTCGACTGCACAGTTGCGGCCGAAGGATTGACCCATCGTATCGGAAGTGGGCATCTTCGTTTTTTCGAGACGCGCGGGCCTTCCATACCCGTTGACGGTCAGTAAACAGTGTACTTACAATGGGTCTGGAGCGCAGGCTTCCATAAAATCGGCCCGCCCGGGCTTCACAAGATGGGAGATTCCCGCTTCATGTTAGGGGAATGTTAGGTGAGTTTTGCCGTGCCTGGCTACGTCGTTCATGAGCGTCTGGGCACCGGTGCGCGGGCGACCATCTGGTTGGTGGCGAACCAGCAGACCGGCGGGCTTTTCGCTCTTAAGCGAGTGACCCGCCGAGCCACCGATGACAACCGCTTCTTGAATCAGGCCCGAAACGATTTCCGAATTTCTTCCATGCTGGACAATCCTCACCTCCGGCGGAGCTACGAGCTGCGCCGGATCAGGCGCCTGTTCCAGGTGCGCGAGCTGCACATCATCATGGAATACGTCGACGGGCGAACGTTGGAGGAGATCGGGCCGCTGGGTACACACGGGCTGGTCGGCATCTTCGTCAAAGTGGCCAAGGGCCTGCAGGCCCTCCACCAGATGGGCTATGTCCACGCGGACATCAAGCCGAACAACATCATTCTCGACGCGAACCGCCACCCGAAGATCATTGATTTCGGCCAGAGTTGCCCGATCGGGCACATCAAGAACCGCATACAGGGGACGCCCGACTACATCGCCCCTGAGCAGGTCGAGCGCGGCATGCCGCTGGACCAACGGACCGATGTCTACAATCTCGGGGCCACTCTCTATTGGGCGATCACCGGCCAAGCCTTTCCGACGGTCATGCCGAGCAAGAAGCGCAGAGCCGGCATTGATCTGGTGGGGCCGCGGGACGCAACAATGCCCCACGAGCTGAACCCGAATATTCCCGCCGCCCTGAGCCGCCTGGTCATGGACTGCTGTCGCCCTAACCCAAAGGATCGTCCGACCGACATGCGAGAGGTCATTCACCGCCTCGAACTCACTCAGCAGATCATGGACAAGAACGAGGCGACGTTGACAGGCCCGGTGGTGCGGCGAAAGGATTCCGTCGGCCAGTTGTCCACCTCAAACGGTAAGACAGCCAGATGACAACCGTTAGTGCCGCCATTGACACGTTCCGCCGGGCCACGGACCTCAATCTCGATGACCCGATTCGCTCCGGCTCGCTGCTATGCCCTCCCGACTACAGCCAGGTTGTCATGACCGGCGACATGCACGGACACCGCCGCAATTTTGAGAAACTGATCAAATACTGTCAGCTCGAATGCACCCCTACGCGGCATGTGCTGCTCCATGAACTGATCCACGAACAGCCTCAACAGGAGGGGTGGGCTGATCGGTCGGCCGAACTGCTGCTCGACGCGGCAAAATGGAAGACATTCTTTCCTGATCAAGTCCATTTCCTGCAGAGCAACCACGAATTGGCCCAACTGCAGAATCACGAGATCACCAAGGGCGGTCGCATGGTAACCGACGACTTCGAGCGGGGCGTGGCCGAAGTCCTCAACTCGAGCGATGTCGACGAGGTGCTCATCGCGATCGATGATTTCATCGCCTCCTATCCGCTGGCGGCCCGGACCCCCAACGGCATCTTCTTCTCTCACTCGTTGCCGAACGTCTCGCACATGGACGAATTTGATCCGAGCCTGGTGCACGAACCCGCCGACAGTCTTGATCTGTCCGAGGGAGGCATGGTCTACCAGATGGTCTGGGGACGGCGGCACACGCCGGCCCTCCTGGAACGTCTGGGACACGCCTTCGACGTCCAGCACTTCATCACCGGCCATCAGCCCCAGGAATTCGGGTACGAGGTTCGCTTCGACCGGATGATCATCCTGGCCAGCGACCACAATCACGGCGTGTTCTTGCCGGTAGACTGCCGCAAGCATTACACCATCGAAGACCTCGTCCAGCGAATCCGCCCGTTCGCCGGCGTGATCTGATGGGGCTCTTGCACCCCCGCCACTGTGTCCCTTCCGCTTGTTGGGACGGCCGTGCAGCGCGGTCAAATGAGTGACTCACTCCACGCGATCTGCAGTGCGAGCAGAAACGGGTTCAATCGAGCGGGCGCTGTCGTCGAGCAGGTCTCGAGAAGCGAGGGTCGCATGAGTGAGCAGATAGGCGGTGACCGCGGCCCCTCCCTGGTGGGGCCGGACGCCTTCCGA
>JAFGCA010000173.1 GCA_016932895.1 Sedimentisphaerales bacterium
CTCCACCTCGAGCCAGCAGACGCCCTCGGCTTTCTTCTCAACGACCGTGGCGCGGCAGAAGTCGCGTCGGGACCGGTCCTTGATGACGATCCGCTCGCCCGGCTTGACCTTGCGGGCGCCCTTGAGCATCACCTCCCAGACACCGGCTTCGCCGGCCGGGCGCAGGTACAATCCCTCCAGCTTGCCGCCCGTTTCCCGCTGGGCGAAGAACCGGGCCGGCAGCACCTTGGTGTCGTTGAGCACGAGGCAGTCGCCGGCGCTGAGAAAATCGCCCAGGCGCCCGAAGCGGGCGTCCACGAGCCGGCCCGTCGCACGATCCAGCACGAGCAGCCGCGACTCGCTGCGCACCGCAGCAGGCTGCTGCGCGATCAATTCGGACGGTAATTCGTAGTCGAGCTGATCTGTCTTCACAATTGAACTTTGCAAAATGGAGAGTAGGCTTACTTTAGGGAGGAAAAATCTTCTTGTCGATTTTTCCTCCCGAGAACGGAAGTGCTCTGCGTATGGGTACCTAAGCCCCTTCTTCAAGGAAATCGCACCAACGATTTCCTTGAAGAATATAAGCCTACTCTCCATTTTGCAAAACTCTTCCTGGCGAGTTCACATTATCAGACCGCGGCAGCGAGAACAAAAAATTTCGCCGCCCATAATAAGCCAACCGCCGCGATTGTGCGACCGCGTGCGGTTTTCCGCCACAGTGTCACCCCGGCCCATCCGATAGCGACAACGCAGGCGCTATCCCGGGCCGGGCTAACCAGAATCGCAGCAACCCCATTCCAAAGGGTGGGATCATGTATTGCCAGAGGAGTTTCGAACGCAGCGCCACATCGATCGCGGCCCTGAACCGGGCGCAGCTCAAGAACCGCATCAAGCACTTTCGCGGCCGCTTCAAGCTCGATTTCACCGACGATTACCTCGACGGCATCAGCGTCGACCGCCTGCGGCACATCCTGCTGGCGGCGCTGATCAACGCCCGGTCGCATCACTGAGCGCGGGTGAAAAAAAGAAAGTTCCCATCTGAGCCGCGCTCAAATGGGAACTCATTGGCTTCGTATCGTTGATCCGGCCCAACGACGCGGACGGATCGAAAACTCTTGTTAGAATAAGAGTTTTGCAAAATGGACATTAGGCTTATATTCTTCAAGGAAATCGTTGGTATGATTTCCTTGAAGACGGGCTTATGTGCCCATATGGAAAGCACTTACGTTCTCGGGAGGAAAAATCGACAAGAAGATTTTTCCTCCCTAAAGCAAGCCTAATCTCCATTTTGCAAAAGTTCACTTAGAAGTTGGGAGCGTACCCCACCTTGCCCCAGCAGGCCCTCTGCAGATTGTACAGGTCTTCGTACCCGGACTCCGTTGTGGGCGAGAAGTTGGCGCTCGGGTGCGTGCGCTGACGATTCCGGCCCTCGATGACCGTATCGGTCCCTTTCCATTTCCAGTACTCGGCGTGGCCGTCCGCCATGCCGACGTTGGTGCCGTCGCCGTGCCGCACGGGCGGGTCGTCCCACCACTGGGCCTGGTTGTAGTGCATCGCAAAGCTGTCGGGCGTCACCCAGCCTTCGTCGATATAGACCATGCGATTGGCCGGGGTCGGACTGCCCATCTCCGTCGTCTTCTTCAGCCACAAAACGGTATTGCCGTTGCGAGCGCCGATGTCGTTAATGTAGTTGCCCTTGTCAATAAATGTACCGGTACGGTGCAGACCGTTCGGACCGTCCTGGGCTGCATAGGTCACCAACTCACCGCGCGTACCCGTCGGACAGGCGTACAGCTTGATTTCCTTGACGTACTCCCACATGGCGCCATGACGGATCTGATCTTCCTGCTGCTCCTCGGGGAGCTGGTCGCCCTGGGTGTAATTGGCCGCCCAGCACCTGCCGACCCACGCAATCTCGCTCTTGTTCTGGTAAGTGCGGTCGATACCGCCGGCGCCGTTGACAATCCGGCTGTCGTTCTCGTCGGCATACATGATCCACGAAAGCCCGAGCTGTTTGAGATTGCCCATGCAGACGGCCCGCTTGCCCTGCTCCTTGGCTCGTTGCAGCGCGGGCATCAGGATCGCCATCAGGACCGCGATCACGGCGATCACGACCAGAAGCTCGATCAAAGTAAAACCCCCTGTTCGTTTCTTCATTCTTTGGCTCCTATTACAGTTACACCTATTGCGCGCCGGCAAAAAATGCCGCCGCCAGAGTTCCCTGGGGATCAGAAAACGTGATTGAATCGCAGTGTCTCACCAGTCCTTGTCGTCTTTACCCGCTTGGACCTGCCACGTGGTCCTCAATACGCTACCCCAAAACCTTGCTATCGAAAAACCCGATTGAATTTCGGCGTCTTAATACTCCTTGAAGCCCCTCATCCACGCCGGCCAGTCTGCCGGGTTGCAGCCCCCTGCCTTGGTCCATGGACCGGCTGTGTTGAAATTCTTGCTCCACTTGAGCGTCCAGAGCTCCTTAAGACCGACGGGACGCACCGACCAATCGCCGAACAGATTGTTCAGAGTGCCGCCGTGCCGGTCCACGCAGACGCGCTCCATCTCGTTGGTGTTGGGCCGGTCGGGGATCGCCATGATACCGTCGGTAATTTCCGGCGGCTGATCCTGGAAGCGAGGCCAGGCATCGACCCACCACTGGCCCTGGAACAGCGGGATATTGTACGCTCCCGCTACATTCGGCGTTCGCCAGTACTCTGAGCTCGGCCCCCGACCCCATATCCCACCGGTGCGACTTGGCAGAAGGTTGCACATCCAGCCGTTCGGCCCGTAGCTGCCGATATATTCGTTGGCCGCGCCTCGGTTAACCACCCAGGCGTCGTACGCCCAGGAACCGATCTTCTGATAGTTGGAAGGCTTGGACGCCATCGGACAGACGCGGATGTCCTCGTTGACGGTGTCGTCCATCTCCATCATCTTCACGAACCACCATTCGCCGTTGCCGGTGCCCTCTCCGCTGAGCCAATAGCCGTCGTTCTCGTCGCAGTACATCTTCCAGATCAGCGCCCACTGTTTCAGGTTGGCCTGGCAGACGACTTTCTTGGCCTGTTTCTTGACGCGGCTCATGGCGGGCATGAGAATGGACATCAGCAGGGCGATGATCGCAATGACGACCAACAGCTCGATCAGCGTGAAGCCTTTTTTCTTGGACATTCTCAACTCCTTGTCATTTGCGGCTCGGGCCGGATTCGACAACTTCCCTCCCTGCCGACGGCACGTCAAAAAAAGACCCCTGCGCCGCCGGTACGTCCTATTGACCGCGACTGCCTCCGCGGCAGATCGCGGCACGATGGGCGGTCCGCCCAACCACAGTCAGAGATGCGCAAACACCTGCCGTTGTTCCCTTTTCGCGGCCGCCACCGGATCTTTGCCGCAATATCCCGGAACGAAGAGGCCAAACCTGCTCAATATGCCGCACCCCCCTGTACAACCTCAGCACTCCGGCCCGGGTGACTCAAAGCCACCCAAACGCTCTATCATACCACCGCCGAGAGAGACTGTCAAGGAGAGACCCGGTTGATTATGGGACGGCCCGAGGGCGGATTTGCGCGAACCCTGTGACCCGCAAACCCAGTATTTACAAAGCTTTATGTATCCGCCCGGTGGACAGGCGGCGCCGGAGAATAGGGTAAAAAGAAATCTGCCAATCCCTCGTCTCCTGGGTCATGCGACGCTTGTCATCCTGCAGCGGAGCGGAGTGAAGAACGCGGCCCGCGTGCGTCCCTTCTGGTGCGATGCTGACTTCTCCTTCGCAGCCCAGATGCTTCACTTCGTTCAGCATGACCGCCCTCGAAAGAGTTGAGACAGAGCACCAGTACCGCGTTTCATGAATCGTGCGACCATAGATTGCTTCGCTCCGCTCGCAATGACACGGAGGACTAATATCTGTGATTGCGAGAAGCGTAGCGACGAAGCAATCTCCTCCCGCCTGGTCGCGGAACTTGCGAAATGCGGTGCTAACCCGCAAGCCGTTTAGATCGCCTACAGGACGCCCTTTTTGAGGATGACGTTGGCGTAGAGGGCCTTTTCGCTGGTGGCAACGACGGCGTAGGCCTTCTTGGCCCGCTCGTAGAAGGCGAATCGCTCGACGAACTCGAAATCGGAGAATTCTTCGCCGCTGTCGGCGACGATGGTGCGGTATTGCTCCCAGATGGTGGGCTTGGTGTCGTCTCCGGGTACGACGCTCATCAGGGCCACGGGGCGCTCCACGTAGATATCGAGCGGGAAGAGCTTGAGCACGGCTTCCAGCAGCTCGGGGACGCCGTGCCCGTCGCAGCGGAGCAGCCGCTGGGCAACGCTGGCGGCGGGAAAATTGCCGTCGGCCAGGACGATCTCGTCGCCGTGGCCCATCTCCATCAGCGTCTTCAGCAGTTCGGGCGAAAGGATCGAAGGAATGTTCTTCAGCATGGTATCGGTTCTCCTATTACAGCGATTACAGTCAGGCCAACGATGATGCAGTATATCGGCGCAGGGGCGGATTGCAAGTGCCGAACGGGTGATTGGCCTGCGTTGTGTCCTCTGCGCGGCAGCCGCGGGCGAGGCAAAATACGGTGACGGGCGCCGGTGGGCTTGCTATGATGTAGGTCCTATGAATGGACGGAATGGTTCAGCGCGAAAGGCCGGCATGAAACGTACACTGCTCGTGGCGCTATCGTTGGCAGGGCTCGTTTTCGTATCGGGGGGGTGCTTGCTGCGCCCGGACCGGTTTCGGACCGAGCATCTGGCACAAATCGACGGCATCGTGACCGAGGAGATCGAGGCCGGTCAC
Organism: Sedimentisphaerales bacterium; assembly: GCA_016932895.1. Next base: position 4,763 of record JAFGCA010000173.1, read on the forward strand.
ATTCCCGGCGCGGTGGTCCTGGTCGGGCGGTCGGACCGGGTCCTCTACCATAAGGCGTTCGGGTTAGCGGTGGCCGAGCCGTATCAAGCGGACATGCAGAAGGACAGCGTGTTCGACTTAGCCTCGCTGAGCAAGCCGGTGGGAACGGCCACCTCCGTCATGATCCTGGTCGACCGGAAGAAGCTGAGCCTGGACGACTACGTGAGGGACTGGGTCCCGGCCTTCGGCTGCGGCGGGAAAGAGGACGCGAGGATCAGGCACCTGCTGACGCACACGTCCGGGCTGCCCCCCTACACGAACGCCGCGGCCCTTCAGGAGCAGTACGGAAACCCCTGCCCTGAGAAAGTGATCGAGAAGATCTGCAGCCTGGAAGCCGCCAGCGCGCCGGGCGAGAAGTTCAAATACAGTTGCCTCGGCTATATCATGCTGGCGCAAATCGTGGAGATCGCGTCCGGACAGAGCATCGACCAATTCGCGCGGGACAACATCTTCGCGCCGCTGGGCATGAAGCACACGACGTACAACCCGCCGGCCTCGTGGACCGACCGGATCGCGGCCACCGAGATCGTCGACGGCGAGCTGCTGCGCGGCTCCGTGCACGATCCGCTGGCGCGGTTGATGGCGGGCGTCTCGGGCAACGCGGGCGTCTTCTCCAGCGCCTCGGACCTGTCGATCTACTGCCGCATGTTGCTGCACGAAGGCCGGTGGAGAGGCCGCCAGGTTCTCAGCCGCACCGCCGTGGAGCGATTGACTACGGAGAACTCTCACGGCCGGGCCCTGGGATTCGATCTGAGCTCCGGCTACGCCTGGATCAAAGGCGCGTACGCCTCGCCTCAGGCCTTCTGCCACTCGGGCTACACCGGCATCTCGCTCGTGTGCGACCCGGCGTCTCGCACGTACGTCATCATCCTGACCAACCGGGCGCATCCGTCCGACGGAGGAACCGCCAAGCCGATCCGCACGAAAATCGCCGACGTCGTGTTTCAGCCTTATGCGCGCGACGAGTCACTGTAAGGAGCACGTTATGATCCACAGAACCGCAGCAGTCAACCTCAGACGATGTTTCTCCTGTCTGGCCCTGGTGCTCGCGCTGGGTGCCGGCGGTGTCTCCGGCGCCGAGACGCCGGCCGAGCCCACCTTGCGCCTGCTCTCGGTCAGGCCGACCGTCCTGTTCGCGGGCGAGCCGGACAAACTCCTGCAGGTCGTCGAGCTTACCCTCGAGAATACCGGCGAGCCCATTGCCGCCGGGCTCGAGGTCAAGATCGGATCGGCTACGCAGTCCGTCCTGCTTGGAACCGTCGCAAAGGGCAAGTCCACGATCCAGATTCGCGTGGCGGATACGAGAAAGCCGGCCTCGGCGGAGTTTGCGCTCAAGACCGGGGACGTCACGCGCGACACCAAGAAGATGCTGTGGAACCCGCGCCGGCACTGGACGGTCTACTTCGTGCCGATCACGCACCACGACCTGGGCTACACCGACACCATCGAGAACGTGCTGAACCGATACGACGGTTTCTACGACGACGTGCTGCGCTTCTGCCAGGAGACGGACGACTGGCCCGAGGCGGCGCGCTATCGTTACACTCTCGAGGGAGGCTGGTCGATCAAGCATTTCGTGGCGAACCGGCCGAAGGAAGTCGTCGACAAGCTCGCCGGCTACCTCAAGTCGGGCCGGATCGAGATCGGGGCGCTTTTCGGCAACGAGATCAGCGGCCTTTGCGGGCACGAGGAGCTGGTTCGGCTGGTGTACCCGGCCTTCCGCTTCAAGCGGGCCTACGGCGCCGACATTCGCACGGGCTCGATCACCGACGTGCCCGGCCTGAGCTGGGGCCTGCCCACCGTGATGGCGGGCTCGGGCGTGAAGTACTTCTTCGCGGGCCTGCCCACCTACTTCGAGTGGGGCCGCAACGACATCCACACGTTCTGGGACGAGAAGGCCATCCTGCGCCACGGCCGGCCCGACGCCTTTCGCTGGCAGGGACCGGACGGGCAGACCGTCCTTCTCTACTACCAGGGCAGCTACGGGTTCTTCAAGCGCGTCATCGGGCCGGATTCCTATGCGGAGGTCCTGGACTACCTGCCCGGTGCGCTGGCCGAAATGGAAGAGAAGAACTCGCCCTTCGACGTCATGCGCTACATCCACAACGGCGTCGACAACTACCCGCCCGACGTCCGGATCAGCCACATCGTCAAGGAATGGAACACCCGGTGGGCCTACCCGAAGCTCGTCGTCGCGACCAACTCGATGTTCTTCGAGGCGCTCGAAAAGCAGTGCGCCGACGTGCGGACCTTCCGCGGCGAGCTGCCCCACACGGACTATGCGGTCGGTGCGCTATCCACGGCCAAGGAAACGACCATCAACCGCCTGACGCACGACAAACTGCTCACCGCCGAGAAGGCCGCGACGGTCGCCTCGGTCGTTTGCGAATCGGCCTACCCCGCCGAGAAGATCTCCCAGGCCTACGACGACATGCTGCTGTACGACGAGCACACCTGGGGCAAGGACTACCCGGCCGGCGAGCTGCAGGACTGGGCCTGGAACGAAAAGAGTCACTACGCCTACAAGGCGGCCGGCTTGGCGCAGTCCGTGCTGTCCGAAAGCCTGCGCGCCATCGCCGGCCAGGTCGGCCTCGACGAGCAGCAGCGGCACATCGTCGTCTTCAACCCGCTGGCGTTCGAGCGCACCGACGTCGTCCGCGTCACGCGCTTCCCGCCCGACAAACCGTTCGACCTCATCGACGACGAGACTGGCAAGAAGGTTGCCTATCAGCTCGTCGAGCTGGACGGCCCCCTGGCCCCGACGCCCTACGCGCCGCAGCGCTGGGGACGCGGACAATTCGAGAGGCACGAGCTGTTCGATCTGGTCTTCGTCGCCGATGGCGTCCCCTCCATGGGATACAAGACCTACCGGCTCGCCAGCAAGGAAGAGACGCCGCGCTTCGAGACCGGTCTCTCGGTCAACGGCAACGTCATCGAGAACCGCTTCTTCAAGGTCACGCTCGACCCGCAGACCGGCGGCATCGCCAGTCTCTACGACAAAGACCTGTCCCGCGAGCTGATCGACTCCAACGCCCCCCACAAGCTGAATCAGCTCGTGGCCAAATGGGTCCAGACCAGCAAGACCGAAGGCGCCGCCGGCGCCGAGGTCCGCCTCGGACAGCGCGGGCCCATCTATGCCAGCCTCCTCGCGCACGGGTCCGCGCCGGGGTGCCCGCAACTGACGCAGGAAGTCATTCTCTATAACGATATCAAGCGGATCGACCTGCACAACCGGGTCCTCAAGGACACGACCCCCCTGCTGGAGATGTACTTCGCGTTTCCGTTCCAGGTCGACGAGCCGCAGTTTCGCTTCGAGGGCTCCAACTCGGTCATCGAGCCGCTGCGCGACCAGTTCCCCGGCTCCAACACGAACTACTATTCCGTGCAGCACTGGGCGCAGGTCTCCAACGCGGGCACGGGCGTTACACTCTCGCCGGTGGAGTCGCACCTGCTGGAGTTCGGCGGTCTGTGGCCCTGCTACGTCTCCCAGGCACACCACGGATTCACGGCGCCCGATTTCGGCCAGCCGTTCGTTACCGCCGAGCAGATGAGCAAAGGCCATGTCTACTCGTTCGTGATGGACAGCAATTTCCGTACGAACTTTCAACCGGTTCAGCAAAGTGACATTCTGTTCCGCTATTCGCTGACCAGCCACGCCGGGCCGCAAACGAATAGTCAATGCCGCGACTTCGGCTGGGCCGCGCACAACCGGCTCATCGGACATCTGGTCTACGGCCGCAAGGAAGGACCCCTGCCCCGGCGCTCCAGCTTCTGCTCGCTGGATAAGCCCAACGTCTGGCTCGTGACGATCAAACGCGCCGAGGACGGGGCCGGCCTCATCGTCCGGCTGATCGAGACCGAAGGCAAAGAGACGACCGCCACCGTGGTCTTGCCCCACCTGGCGATCGAGAAAGCCTGGCGAACCAACATCGTGGAAGAGAACCTCGCTGAACTGACCTGCGCCGAGCACACCATCGCAACGCCCGTCCGGGCCTTCGGCATCACGACGCTTCGGCTCGTGTGCCGGTGAGGTTTCCCCGGCGCGAGTCGTCAGCGGCGGCGGCGAGGCGTGCGCAGCAGCATCAAGGCGCCGGCGGCGAGCAGGGCCGCGGTGGCCGGTTCGGGGATGACGCGGACGAGCTGCCCGCGAATCTCGCCGTCCGGGTAGGCCTCGGTGTGGATGTTCACGTACCACAGATTGTCCACGAGCTGGGCTTCCTGCGTGTCGCTGATGACGGCCGAACCGATGATGGGGTTGGTGGTATGGTCCAATGTCACCTGGGGTCCGGCGTTTTCGCCCGGTTCGGCGGGCCCGTGAAAATGCGCCATGGTCGGAACGTCCGTCAGCGCGCTGTAGACGATGCTCCACTCGATGGTGTTGGTTTCGGTGGTCAGGCGCAGCCAGCCGGCGCCCACTCCGTCACTGTCGACCTCCGTCCCGGCTACCTGGTCGGCGTTCGGCGCCATGGTGAAGTAGAAATCGACCAGGCCGGCTTCGGCGCTCGCAGACAAAAGGAGAGCCGCAAAGGCCACAATGATAGCAGTAGAGGCGCTGCCTTTCATCATCACTCCTTTCCTTCCTGTACGGGTCCGGCGGTACGAACAGAACCCGCCAAACTTACTGCTATCATAGTGTCCGCCGAGTGAAAAAGCAAGACAAAATCCCCCGCACCCGGCTCCCGCGCCGCAGGCCCGGAGGCCCTGTCGTTCACGTAACCGCTTGTCCAGAAGGCAGTTACCCTGCATGGTGGGTCCTTGACCCACGCGTTTGTCCGGGCGCGTTTTTCCGCGTGGGTCAAGAACCCACCCTACAGGTTCCAAGGCACCGGGAGCCGCTTATTCCTGTAGTGCCACGGCGTCCATTTCGAGGATAAAGAAGTCGGCGCTGCCGGGCGGCGGGGTTGTGTTTCCCCGGATTTGCACCGAATCACTCTTGAACGTCAGCGTCAGCTCGATGGCCGTTTCGTTAGCCCCTTCGCCGGTGAAGCGGATCGAGCCGTCCTGCTCGATCGAGCCGGCCAGCGCGGTCATGTTCAGTGCCTCGCCGACGTCCAGCGTGCGCGCGGGCGGACCCGCGTAGGTGCCCACGGCGTCGACCTCGGAGAACCAGGCCGTGCCCGCCGTGAAATCGACGCTGAGTGTGAACTGCCCCTCAATAGCATGGGGCCAGTGGACGCCCGCAAATCCGCCCGTCTGGAACAGCGTGCTCAGCCCGGGAACGAACGTAAAGACGTTCGTCGTCGAGACCGGACCCACGTCCGACTTGCTGGCCTTGGCGGTGCCCCCGTAGGCGCCCATGTTGATGATGCCTCCGTTGGGGAAGGGCTCGGCGCCCAGGCGGCTCTTCGGGTCACCGGCGTCGATGCAGGGGCTGGCCACGTCGTCGGCAACCCAGCTCTCGTCGTTCGGGTCCCAGCGTCCGATGCGCGACTTGAGGTGGTAATCGCCCGCGATCCAGAGATCGTCGTTGGGATCGTCCGGGGTGTCGTTGGCGTCCCAGAAGCCCGGCTGCGCGAAGCGCGGATCGGCGTCGATGTTTCCGACGCCGGGCCAGCCGCCCTGGATGCAGCTGTAGCTGATCGCCGGCCCATCACCGAGGTGCAGGAAGGCCGTTGCATCGGGGTCCTCGTTCCAGACGATGCAGTTATGCATAACGGGCACGCCGGCGGCCAAACCCGCCCCCTCGGGTGAGCGGTTGTCCGCGAACGTGCAGTTGGTCAGCTTGGGGCAACTGTCACAGAAGTTGTACATGCCTCCGCCGCTGCCGGTGGCCACGTTGCCGGCCAGCAGGGACCCGGTCACGGCCACGGGCGCCGCCGAGTCGTTGTAGATGCCGCCTCCTTCATAGCTGATGTTGGCGGTGAAGGTGCAGCCGGCGATGGACATGGGGCCGTGAAGGTTGTAGATGCCGCCCCCGCCCGTCGGCGCCCTGTTCCCGGTAAACGTGCAACCGGTCAGGACATGTCGGGTCTGGTAGCCGTAGAGCGCGCCGCCCTGTTCCCCGGCCACGTTGCCGGTAAAGACGCAGTCGTTGGCGTCCACGCCGCTGGTGAAACTGCCGACGGCGCCGCCCCGATACGTGGCGTAGTTGCCGATGAAAGCGCACTTGACCAGGGTGATCTGGCCCCGGCTCTGGTTCCAGATCGCCCCGCCGTCGGCCAGCGCCCAGTTGCCCTCGAACGTGCAACGTTCGAACGTGGGCGTGCCCTCGGAGTTGAAGACCGCGCCGCCGTAGCCGCCCTCGCGGCCGATGGACTGGTTGGCCCGGAAGCTGCAGTCGATCACCGTCGCGGCGCTGCCGTAGCAGCTCATGCCGGGGCCCGACCACCCGGCGCCCCCGGTGACGGTTACGCCATCCAGGACGGCGGTGGCGGCGTTGAACGTCGAGGTCACGACGACCTGCGCGTTGTTGGTGTAGTTGGCAAAGTCCGGACCGTCGTCGCCGGCCAGATCGCCGCTGAGAATCGTCTCGTGTGCCGCGATGTCCCGGGCGTCCGGATCGACGGCCCCGGCGCCGGCGTAGCCACCGGCGATCGAGACGTAGTCGAGCAGCTCGAAGGTCGCATGGACGTCGCCGGGCGATTGGCCCTTGCCCTGGTCGGGCCGGTATACGCCGCCGGCCACGCGAATCTCGGCCCCGCCCTTCACGTCGCGCGCCCGGGCCAGGGCGTCCTGGAGATACGGGTGGGCGCTGGCCCAGCTCGCGCCGTCGTTGGCGCCCGCGGCGTCGGCATCGACGTAGATGACCGCCGCCCCGGCCGGCAGGCACAGCGCCGCGACCGCGAAAAGTAGACAGATCGCCCGCAGACTGTGTGAGTTTCGTGCTTTCATCATTTTCCGATCCTCCCTAAGGTACTCCTCTCGATACGATGGACAATGGCCCCCGAGGCGTGAATGGCACAGACCCATCCGGGACCGCCCGATAGGCAGTATACCAAAGGAGACTGCCCGCGTCAACTTCCACCGCGAAACGCGCCGCAGAAACACCCCCACGCCCCCGGCGGCACCCTGGTTCACGACAGAGACGCAGAGGACACACAGCATGGCGCCTAACTCCTTTTTCAGGCCACACTTACATACCCCATTGACATCTTGGCCGCATCACGCCCGAGTATGCAGAAGAAAGCATCTCCCCGCGACGGCTTTCGAACCGCGAAATACTCGCACCGCGCGCAGAAGACATTCCGCCACAGGGGCCTCAGAGACCACAGGGCGAATCGCCATCGATGCTTTCCTCCACTTGACGCGTAGCGAATGAGCGCAGAAAGCAGACGAAGCGCCTGCCCGTTGTTTTCCTTGCCCCACGCGTCCGTCCCGGCCACAATGCAACCAACGAACGCCAGGCCAACAGCGCCCCTGAGGTCGAAGAACCGTACGACGATGATCGAACCGCCGGGGACGCAGAGGAGAAGAGAGAAATAGAACCACAGGTCTCGGGGCACGGACCCCGATCTTGAAGCCGAATGCGGAGTCTATCATGACCATCGTAAAAGTAGGCGATTGCACGTACATCAACGTGGACCGGATGACCTACGTCGAGCCGGGACGCAAGGGAAAACTCGTCGTCCATTTCGCCGTCGGAGGCGGCGACGTCGCCGGCCCGTCCTGCCGCATGACGTTGGAGCAGGACGAGGCCACACGCTTCCAAAAATGGCTCGACACCCACAGCCAAACCGCCTCGGGTTGACGCCACAAGTTCTTCGCCGGTGGCTGTCGCTAATCATCTTCTCGGCCGGCGGGTCGGTCAGCCGGTGGCCGCGAAAGCCTCGTGGTGCGTCGCGGTGCCTCGCGCCTGCCTGGGACCGAACGCCAGTGCGAGGCAATATTGCTGCGGGACATTCTCAACCGTCAGGTCCGGGACACATTGGAACCCGAACCGGTTGTAGTATTCCGGGGGGCCGACGAGAACGCAGCCCTCAGCGCCCAGGGATTGCAATTGCGACAGTCCCTCACGAACGAGCGCCTGGCCGATGCCCTGGCGTTGAAAGGCGGGCAAGACCGAGATCGGGCCGAGCCCGTACCAGTTGCGGCTGCCGTCGGAAATGGTCACGAGCGAGAAGGCGATGTGACCCACAACGGTCCCGTCGATCTCCGCGACCAGCGAAATCGTCAGGGCGCCGGCGGCCCGCAGGGCATTGACGATGAACTGCTCGGTCTGGTGGCTGATCGGATGATTCTGAAAGGCCAGTGCGGTAACCTCAAATATCGCCTCAATATCCGAGTCTCTTTCGCTGCGGATCATCATATTCACATTCCATTCTCACGTGTCATGGTCAGCAGCCGACGGACCGAATCGACTGCCAGGCGGCGTGTATACTACGGTCACATCCCCCGGCACGCAAATGGAGAAGCGCGAAGACGAACGGGCACAGCGACGATCGCCGGCTGCGGGCAGCTTTGAGTCGGGCCTGGACGGCGGGCTCGAACGCGGCCGCCCTCGCGCCGGCGCAGCATTGATTGTCGATCGCGGATGATGGATAATTCGGATCGGTATGGATTTGTGTCTGCGACGAGTGAATGTGAAGGGAAACACGGAGGAATCTTTCAAATGGCATCGCGTTTCGTATCCGGCATGGCCTTGTGTGTGTTCGTTTTCCTGATTGCAGTGTCCGGTGTCCGGGGGGCCGGCTCCAGGCTCCCGGGCGACAATCCGGTCGCACGCTATCAACTGGACTGGACGGACTCGCTGAAGTGGTCGAACGTGGTCGGCATCAAGGATTTCGAGGGCGACAGTGTCCCGGCGCGTCTGGAAAAGGCCCAGGAGGCGCTGGCCAAAGAGGGCGGAGGCGTCGTTTACTTTCCGGCGGGCGTGTACACGTTCTCCTCGTCGATCCGGCTCAAGAGCGGGATCGTCCTGCGGGGAGCCTCGCCTCAAGGAACCACCGACGCGCGCCGGGACGGGTACGATCCGCCCACGCGGTTCGAGTTTCCCAAATACGAGCCGACGTTCGCAGGACAGGGCACGCCCATCGAGACGGCGTTCAAGGGGATCTACCTGGAGGATCCCGCCCGCGCGAGCGACTGCGGCATCGTCAACGTCGCGATCAACCGCGGCCACATCGACTTTCAAGAAGGCCCCGATCACCAGTGCGGGCGGAACCGGCTCGTCTATGGTTGCCTCCTGCGCAACGCGGCGGTGGCCGATCCACGCGTTCCCGATACGAAGCGCGGCCAGCACGCGTGGCAGCGCTTCACGCATCGCCACCACGCGGCCGTCACCGTCAAGTCGAGCGAAAACGTCCTGATCGCCAACAACCGCCTGCCGAAATCCGGCGATGACGATTTCGCGATGAAGGGATACGTGCTCAAGGGCAAGCCCTTCGATGTGGTGTTCGACTACGACAACCGTCCCGGCCTGTACATCAACGATTACGGCCTGGGCGGCGCCGGCGGCCGCGGCCCCGACGGCACGCCCCAAACACACCCCTGGGGATTCCGCAAGGGCACCGTCATCCGCGACAACTACGTCTTCTGCACCGGTCGCTGCGCCATCTCCTTCTCGGGCGACGGGACGATCTGCGCCGACAACGTCGTGCGCTTCGAGGACGACGTTTACCGCCCGACGACGACCGGCACGAACCTCACTACCGGCTCGGCCACGAACGACAACCGGGCCGTGCAGATGCGCGGCTGGCACTGGACGGTGCAGGGAAACGACTACCTCGTCTATCGCAACTGGGCCGCCGATCGCAGCTACCGCATCAACGACGGCGAAGGACTCATGCATGAGGACCACGTCAACAGCACGGTCCGCGACAGCAAGCTCATCGGCAACAAGGGCAACGCGTACATCTCGATCTACAAGACCGCCGGTGTCGACGGGCTGCTGGTCAAGGACAACGACATCCGCACGCAAGACGGCCTGGCCGCGATCTTCGTCGTGGCCAATCGCAACAGCGGACCCTACGAATGCCGGAACGTGACCATCTGCGACAACACCACCGTCGGCAGCGGCATCCACATCGCCGGCGACCCGGCCGACAACAACGTCATCCGCAACAACCGCCACATCGGCCCGGGCGGCCGGATCAAGAACGAGGCCGACGCCGCCTGCGAAAACAACACCGGTTACGAGATCGTCGGACAGCCACCCTGACGCGCCGCCCGGCTCGAAATAAGCATTTCCCCGGCCGGCACAAAACGTTACAATTTGTGTTCCCGTTGAAGCCTAGTGCTCTGTTGCACCTTGTATGATGGGTTAGACACGGTGTGGCAGCGTCAAGGCCGCAGGCCTTGGCGATGGTTCGTTCGGATTCGGGAGGCGCCATCGCCAAGCTGCGCTTGACGCTGCCACACAGAACGTCTGGACGATACTCATCATTTGACGAGTAATGAAGCATTAGTTGCCTTCCGAGGCGCATGAGTGCGTTTGAAAATGAGTACGGCCATCTATACAGGAGCCCGGCATGAGTACTGATTCCTCGCAGACATCCACGACCGGCCGCGAGCGTGTGGCTCGCGCCCTCAGTTTTCAACCTGTGGATCGGATCCCCGTGGATCTGGGCGGCCACGCCTGTTCCGGCGCGCACGTCAGCGTCGTGGCCAACCTGCGCCGGGCGCTGGGCCTCGACAAGCCGGGCGACCGGGTCAAGGTGGTCGAGCCCTACCAGATGCTCGGCGAGATCGCTGCCGATTTGCGTGCAGCCCTCGGGATCGACACGGTCAATCTGCCAAGTCCGAAGAACATGTTCGGTTTCGAGAACACCGACTGGAAACCCTGGCGGACCTTCGACGGCACCGATGTGCTCGTCCCGGCCAAGTTCAACACCGACCCCGAACCCGACGGCGACATCCTGATGTACCCCGAAGGGGACAAATCGGTTGCCGCTTCGGCCCGCATGCCGAAAGGCGGATTCTACTTCGATTCCATCATTCGGCAGAAGCCTATCGACGACGCCAAGCTTGATCCCGCCGACAACCTCGAAGAATTCCAGCCCATCAGCGACGAGGACCTGAAATTCTACGAGCAGCAAGCGGACGATCTCTACAAGAACACCGACCTAGCCATCGTCGCCGGTTTTGGGGGCTCCGCCTTCGGTGACATCGCCCTGGTGCCGGGCCCCTGGATGAAGGACCCGAAGGGCATTCGCGATATCGAGGAGTGGTACATCAGCACCGTGACGCGGCGCGACTACATCAACGAGGTCTTCTCCCGCCAGGCCGAGATCGCTGTCGAGAATCTCAAGCGCATTCACCAGGCCGTCGGCGACAGGGTGCACGTGGTCTTTATGGACGGGACCGACCTGGCCTCGCAGAACAGCCTGTTCTGCTCGCCCGATACGTATCGCGAGCTGTACCTGCCGCACGCCAGGAAGGTCAACGACTGGGTCCACGCGCATACGAAGTGGAAGACGCTGAAGCACTGTTGCGGCGGGTGCGAGCCGCTCATCGACGGCTTCATCGACGCCGGCTACGACGTCCTCAATCCCGTCCAGACCTCCGCGCGCGGCATGGACCCGCAACACCTGGTCGATACCTTCGGCGGCCGCGTCGTCTTCTGGGGCGGAGGCGTCGATACCCAGCAAACCCTCCCCTTCGGCACCCCTGACGAAGTCCGCGAGCAAGTCGCCGAAAGAGTGAGAATCTTCAGCCAGAAAAACGGCTTCATCTTCAACCCCATCCACAACATCCAATGCAACACCCCCACCCAAAACCTCCTCGCCATGTTCGAAGCCCTCGGCCGGCTGTAGGGGCAACCCCCCGTGGTTGCCCTCCGTAGAAGCGTAGATGAGTAGATGCGTTCGGCCCAACGCGACGTCCCGCCGGACCTTCTCATTGTCACCTATCCCTTTTGCCTTGTTTACTTCGCCCACCCATGCCATAATACTCTCACGAAGACACTGCGGGCCAACCTGCGACGGATGAATGGCACCCGGGGGGCGGGCTGTGTCGATGAGGTGTTGCGTGAAGGAGAAGAAGACATTTGATGTCGTAGCGCTCATGGAGAAGCGACGGGAATTCGTGGCATTTTGGCGACGCCTTAGTTATTACGGCCTCGAATTGAGTATGGTGTCCCTAATGGCACTAAGTTAAGGGGGATCAAGGTGAAAGAAACGGCTTTCTTGCCTACCCCATCGGCGATATTTCGACCCAAGGGGCACTTGATGCAGCCTCCGGGCCGGA
>JAFGCA010000174.1 GCA_016932895.1 Sedimentisphaerales bacterium
ATTCGCATCGCCCACATCGTCAAGTACGTCAACTGGCAGACCGACGAAGCCACGGCGATGCAGGTCATCACGCAGGCCCACGACGAGATCAAGAACGGCGCCGCCTTCGAGGCGGTGGTCGACAAGTACACCGACTGCGGCGACAGCGGCGGCGACCTCGGCTACGTCATGCGGGGACAGATGGTCGAGGAGTTCGAGGACGTCGTGTTCAACCTCAACGAGGGACAGGTCAGCGACGTGTTTCGCACGCGCTTCGGCTTCCACATCGCCAAGGTCTACGACCGCAAGCCGCCGGCCATTGCCGAGCTCAAGGAGGTCGAGAAGGAAGTGGCCGAGCAGGTCAAGGAACAAAAGAAGGAACAGGCCCTGGGCGAGTACCTCGACCAGTTGCGCGCCAAGGCTACCGTCGAGGAGGTGTAATACCGCATTTCGCACGTTCGGCGACTATGCGGGAGTATCTCACCCCGCCTTCGCGAGGACAGGCTTGCTGCGCTCGGCGCAATGACATAAAGGGGTTGCCCCTGTCATTGCGAGCGAAGCGAAGCAATCTATAGTCGCACGATTCATGAAATGCGTTCCTAGCGCTACAGGCGGGCCGGTCGCCCGATAAGTACGGTCGTTTCGCTGCTGGCTCGCCTCTTTCTGCGAGGCCGCGAAGAAAAACACGGAAGTTGGAGCTGCGAATTTGCCCGGGCCAATTTCTATCGTAGACTTTACGTACCGAACAGGAAAGCGACCTCGCCCGGCAGCGGGCGGGACGCTGCGGATGGGAAAGTTCAGGCTCGGAAAAGGAAGGAAACGACAGGATTGACCTTATGGGGGGGCTATGTGAGTTTCTTTCCGAGTAGGCCTCCGCGTGCCCGCGCGGAGGCCTTTTTGCGCGCGCCGACGCCGCCTTCTTCGCACCCGGTGGCAGTTCTGGGAACAGTGGATTCTCTCCACCTTGAAAACCTTCCCCGAGGGTGCTACCATGCAACCGATAATCGAAAGACGCGAGGGGGGGCACGTCTGCTTGCAGGGTTAGTCCGCGGAAGAAGCGGCCGGCCTGGCGAGCCTGAACAACCTCACGGACGTGGACCTGGGCCGGAACGAGATCGGTGATATCGCGGCTCTTTCGTCCCTGGCGAATCTGCTGTGGCTCGATCTTAACGACAACCCTCTGACACAGGAAGCTTACTGTGTGAATCTGCCGAACATAGAGCACAACAACCCCGGCGCAGACCTGGCGTACGACCCCAATCCTTCCCCGCCGTCGGGCCCTGGCAGACGGAAACGGTTTTTGAAGATACGACCGCCGAGCCGGGTACGACCTATTACTACTGGGTTCGCTCGGCCGTCGATGTTACCGGCGATGCAAGTACGATGTACAGCGAGCCCGACCAGGGCTGGTCTTCCTGAACGGCGTACTTGGCGGCTTCTCGACCGCGCGAAATACGCCGGGCGGCATGGGCGTCGGCTCAGCGATCTGAAGTAAAAATGCAGAAATCATATTTTTCTTTGACACCCTACATCTTGTTCCTACAATGGGGCAGACGGCCATATGTAGTTGCCGGGCGTAGGAAAAGGGGTAGTCCCGGCCGATGGGTGTGTTTGGCCAGCCGTGGGCATGGGAGGTGCAGCAGCCTTGTGAGATGTCCGTTTTGCAAGGAGAATAAGGACAAGGTCGTCGATTCGCGGTCGAGTGACTCCGGTCGCGTCATTCGTCGGCGGCGCCAGTGTCTGGTCTGTGAAAGACGTTTTACCACCTATGAGAAGACCGGCGAGAGCTTTAAGCTGCACGTGGTGAAGAAGGACAGGTCGCGCGTCCCCTACGACCGGGACAAGATCCTCAGCGGCCTGCAGAAGGCCTGCTACAAGAGAGCGATCTCGGCCGAACAGATTCAGCAGATCGCCGACAAGACCGAAGAAGACATGTTTCGCCAGTTTGACAAGGAGGTGACCTCGGCCTTCATCGGCGAGTGCGTCATGAAGCACCTGCGCAACGTCGACAAGGTCGCGTACATTCGGTTCGCCAGCGTCTATCGGGAATTCAAGGACGCCGGGGAACTGATCGAAGAAGTCAGCCGGGCGATCCAGGACATTGAGCCGAGCGAGCAGCTCAAGCTCTTTGACCGGTAACCGGCGCGGTCGCGAGCCGCCCGGGCAGGAACTAACGTTTGCACGGAGGCACCAAAGAAGATGAAAAGGCAGCTTCGTGTCACCAAGGCCGACGGCACCGCTGAAGCCTACCTGCACACCAAGGTCATCGGTGCGATCAACAACGCCCTCTCGGCCACGGGCCGGGCCGACATGGCCGTGGCGGAAGAGCTGGCCGAGGTCGTGACGTTCTACCTCTACAACCAGAGCGGCAAGCGCAAAGTGACCTCCAACGAAATCTTCTCCATGGTCAAGGCGGTGCTGGCCTCCACGGGCTATGAAGAGGCCGCCGCGGCGCTGAGCGAGCACGCGTACGAGAGACGCCTCAAACGCGCCCGCACCGAAGTCCTCGCCATCAACGTGCAGGATTATCCCGACATGGAGCGATTCTTCCAGGCCAATCCCCTGCCGTCGCGGGCCCGCTGGGACAAGGCGCGCATCGTCGGCGACCTGACCGCCAAATCGGGCTTGCCGCGCCAGACCGCCCGGGCCGTGGCCTCGGCGGTCGAGCAGCAGATCTTCAACATGGGCGTCAGCGCCGTGCCGCTGAGTCTGATCAAGCAGTTGGTGCTCGGCGAGGCCGCCACCACGCTCCGCGCCGAGCGGGAGCTCCAGATGGTATAACCTCAGCCGGTCGGATTCGGGCCGCCCGATTCGAGAACCAGCTTTTGCGCCCGATCCAGCACGTTCTTATCGGGCTCATCCGGCTCGATGTCGATCCAGTGCACCCCGCGAAACGTCTTGAACCACGTCCGCTGGCCCTTGGCGAGGCGCCGAGTGTTGATTTTGACCCGCTCGACCGCGGTCTCCCGGTCCATCCGCCCTTCGAGATGCTCGATGATCTCGGCGTAGCCGATTGCCGATCGCGCCTGCTTGCTCAGAGGCTCGGCCTCGGCCAGCAGCGACTCGACCTCACCGACTAGGCCCGCCTCGACCATCTTCCTGACCCGTGCGTTGATGCGCCGGCTCTCCAGGGCCCTCTCGCGTCGCAGTCCGATAAGCATCCAGTCATGGAGCGGCCGCTCGACCTCGAACTGCCGCTGAAAGCTCGATATGGGCCGGCCCGTGAGCCGGTGGACCTCCAGGGCCCGGATGATGCGCCGGGCGTCGTTCGGATTGATGCGTTCGGCCGCCTCCGGGTCGACCCGGGCCAGCTCGCCGTGCAAACGGGCCAGCCCCTCGGCCTCCGCCCTGCTGTGCAGCTCGGCGCGGATCCGCTCGTCGCTGCCGGGGCCTTCGAAGAGCCCGTAGAGCAAGGCCTTGATGTACAGGGCGGTCCCCCCGACAGCGATCACGGTCCGCCCGCGCCGGCGAATCTCCTCGATTGCCGGCAAGGCCTTCTCCAGATAAAGCCCCACACTGAACGATTCGCTGGGCTCGACGACGTCGATCAGGTGGTACGGGACGCCCCGGCGGGCCTCTGCCGGCGGCTTGGCCGTGCCGATGTCCATCCGCCGGTAGACCTTCATCGAATCCACGCTGACGATCTCCCCGTCCAGGGCCCGCGCCAGCTCGAACGCCACCCGCCCCTTGCCCGAAGCGGTCACACCCAAAATCAATATCATTTTCGGACTCATAATTTCCTGCAAAACACAAAGGACTCGCTATAATACGACATTCGGATGCATTCGCAAAATTGGATTCTACCCTTCGCTTCGGAGCCGTATGTCAGCAACACCAGCAGTCAACCGCGCCTTGAACGCCCTGCTCAGCGACAAGGTGCTGATCGTCAACGAGGTGATCGAGCGCCTCCTGGCCGAGCAGAGACAGGCCCACGAAAACCTGAGAGAGGCCCTGGCCTACACGCTCTCGGCCCCGGGCAAACGAATCCGCGCGGTGCTGCTGCTCTGGTGCTGCGAGCTGATCTCCGGACAGGAAAACGCCGAGGCCCGCACCGCCGCGGCCGCGATTGAAATGGTCCACGCCTACTCGCTGGTCCACGACGATCTGCCGGCCATGGACGACGACGATCTGCGGCGGGGCCGCCCGACCTGCCACGTCGCCTTCGACGAGGCGACCGCCATCCTGACCGGCGACGCACTGCTGACGCTGGCCTTCGAGACCCTGGCCTCCAACATCGCCGACGCACCTCTGGCGGTCAAGCTGATCGCCGAGCTGGCCCGGGCGGCCGGACCGGCGGGCATGCTGGCCGGCCAGGTCGCCGATCTCAAGGCCGAGAAGACCGTCGGCACCGTCGAGGCGCTGGAGTACATCCACACCAACAAAACGGCCAAGATGTTCCGCGCCGCGGCCACGATGGGCGGCCTGTGCGGCGGCGCCGACGCCGAGGAGTTGGACGCGTTGGCGCGGTACGGCCTGAAGATCGGCCTGGGCTTCCAGATCGCCGACGACATCCTCGACGTCTCCGCTTCCAGCGAACAACTGGGAAAGACCGCCGGCAAGGACGAGCGGGCCGCCAAGTGCACCTACCCCGCCGTCGTCGGAATCGAAAAGTCCAAAGAATTGGAACGCGCCCTCGCCCACGACGCCATCGAGGCCCTGCGCCGCTTCGACCAAAGGGCCGACAACCTCCGCCATCTGGCCCGGGCACTGCTCGAAAGAGAAAAGTAAGGCGGTAGGCCGAAGACCGAAGGAATTTGTCCGGCCTGCAGCCTCCCGCCTCCGCCCTTTCTCAGAAAAAATATTTCCCGCCTGCGAACCTCCCCTATCGATACTGATAACGGCGTCGGCCAGGCCGGCGGCCGGCCCGCGTTATGGTGGTCCCCAGAAAATCTGGCGTTGTCATACTGATATCCGAGGCGACGCAATGCCCCCTTCTCGCGCCCGTCGAGGCGGCGTTTTAGCCCCGCACAAATTCACTAAGGAAAAACGCCGAGCCGCGCCGATAGTGCGAGTGGTACTTTGAGGATAACGCATGAAAACACGGATGTTTGTCGCCGAAATACTGTGGCTGTTCCTCGGGCTGTGTCCCTTTCCGCAATCTGACGAGCAGTCTGCCGTATCCAACCAACCGTTTCAGGGACGAATAGACGAGCAGGAGTTCGTTCAAAGAACGTGGTACAGTACCACTCTCATCCGCCCGCCGCCTCGAGGCGACCCAACACTCGTCAAGACCACTTGACGAGACAACGCAACACATATTTCGGTTACAAGCCTACAGGCCATAAGACTGACCCCTTATGGCCTTCTTTCATGCGCTGCGGCAGGCATCATCTGGCCGACGACGCGCGAGGCTGTTAGACTGTCGGGGGATGAACGACATCGAACCGGACAAAGCGGTGGTCTTGTCTTTCGACGAAGGGACGTTGGTTCTGACGGGTCTGGGTCAGGCGGACGTGGCTGAGGTCGGGGCGGGCTGTGCGTGGCGGTGGGATGCCCGGGTGGGAGCGTGGCGCTGCGAAGCTCTTCACTACGCGAGTCTTTCGCGGGCCCTCAGCCTGCGCTGGGGGACGCGTTTTCGGGATGCGGTTATGAAGCCGGAAGCGGTCTCCTGGCCTGAGGTGTCGCTGCCGAAGCTGCGTTCGTACCAGACGGAGGCGGCGGCCGCCTGGGAGCGGGCCGGCGGTCGCGGCCAGATCATCATGCCCACGGGAACGGGGAAAACGGAGGTGGCCCTGGCGATCATGGCGCGGACGAAGATCGCCACTCTTGTCGTGGCGCCGGTTCGCGATCTGATGTACCAGTGGCACCGCCGGATCCTGTCGGCGCTGGGCTATGACGCCGGCATCGTCGGCGACGGCCTGATGAACCTCAAGCCCGTCACGGTCACGACGTACGACAGCGCTTACATTCACATGGCACGGATCGGCGCCGGCTTCGGGCTGCTGGTGTTCGACGAGGAGCACCACCTGCCCGGGCGGTGCCGTCGCGAGGCAGCGATTCTCAGCACGGCCGTCCGGCGGCTCGGGCTCACCGCCACGCCGCACCGCGCGGACGACCGGCACGAGGATCTCGACTGGCTCATCGGACCGGTGGTCTACGAGCTGCCGTTCCAGCAGGTCAAAGGCTCGACGCTGGCCGACTTCGACGTCGTGCGCATTCCCGTGGCCCTGACCGCCGAGGAACAGGCGACCTACGACCAGTGCACCCGGCTGATTCGGCACTTCCTGAGCGCCCGCCGGAAAGAGCTGCCCGGATACGGCTGGCGCGATCTCTGCAAGGAATCGGGCAGCGAGCCCCGCGCCCGCCAGGCGCAGAAGGCGTACCATCTCAAGCAGGCCATCGAGAACCGGGCGGCCGAGAAACTGCGGGTCCTGGAGGACATCTTCCGCCTGCACAAGGGAGAGCGCATCCTCGTCTTCGCCGGCTCCAACGCGATGGCGATCGAAGTCTCGCGCCGCTTCCTGGCGCCGACGATTCTCTCGCACACCCGCAAGCGCGAGCGTCTGGCGGTGCTGGAGGGCCTGGCCAAGGGCGACTTCGAGGTCCTGGTGGCCAATCGCGTTCTCGATGAAGGCGTGGACGTCCCGGAGGCGAAGGTAGCGGTGGTCATCGGCGGACAGGGCTCGACGCGCCAGGCCAAGCAGAGGCTGGGCCGGGTCCTGCGCCGCGCCGGCAGCGCCCGGGCGACGCTGTACGAAGTGGTCTGCGAAAACACGAAGGAGGTTCACCGCTCGCGCCAGCGGCGACGAAGCGATGCTTACGAAGGAACAGTCCATCGTCGAGTATAGGTCGGGACAGGCCGTGCCGGACCGCCTGACACAAAGCCGCCATCGGCATTACACCCAGTACGCGCGGCAGATGCTCGCGATCTACCGTGACGGGATCGGCCGGCGCCGCCGCACCCTGCATCGTCAGATCGAGGCGATCTTCGCCGATGAGCCCGACTGTCCCGTCCGCCGGATTCAGGCCTTCTGCAAGCTGCTTGACGACAAGAGCGAGTACCACACCGATTCCGAGGGCAAGGCCTCCCGGCTGCGGCTGAAGGTCTTCTCGCAAGCGGCCCGCTTGCACCCGCTGGTGACACGCGTCGACCGACTCTTCGAGAACGCCGAGCAGCACGTCAAGGGCCAGCTCGCCGAAACGCTCGGGCTGTCGTGGGACGAGATCGACGAGGCGCTCTACGCCGACGTAATGGAGTATCAGCGTCTGGAAAGCTTCGACGGATACCCGAGCGCGGCGGCACTGCTGTCGCGGTACAACGTCGCGCAACTGCAGGCCTGTCTGTACGGGGCCGAGACGATGGTCGTGCGAGCGGCGGAGGATTTCAAGACGATTCTGCGGTACGCCAAACTCGCGCGGCTGCTGCACGAGATCGCCCGCGTGGGTCCGTCGGACTATCGCATCACGCTGTCCGGACCGGCTTCGGTGCTGCGCGAGACGCGGCGCTACGGCGTCAACTTCGCGAGGTTTTTGCCGGCGCTGCTGAGCTGTCGCAACTGGCGGGCCACTGCCTCGCTCAAGACGCCCTGGAACCAGCCGGTCAAGCTCATCCTCTCCGACAAGGACGGCTTCACCGGGCATCTGCCGGCGCCGGAGGAATTCGACTCGGCGCTGGAGGAATCGCTGGCCCGAAAGTTCGGCCCCCGCCGCGACGGGTGGCAACTGTCGCGCGAAGGCGAGATCCTGCACGAGCATCAGAGGACGTTCGTCCCGGATTTCGTCTTTCGCCACGACGACGGGACCGAGGTGCTCCTGGAGATCGTCGGATTCTGGACGCCCGAGTATCTGGCCCACAAGCGAAGCGTGCTGCAGCAGTTCCGCCGGCACAAGGTGCTCATGGCCGTGCCCGAGAAATCGTTGCGGGACGAAGCGAACGTCGGCACCAACGTCCTGGTCTACAAGACGGTCCTGAAGCTCGGGCCGTTGATGGAGACATTGGAACGAATCCGAAGCGGTTGAAGTTTTTAGTGTCGAGTTTTGAGTTTTGAGGTCGCGAACTAAAAACTCAAAACCAAAAACTCAAAACTCGAATGTACTTACCACATCGGGAACTTGCCGCAGAGCTCGCCGACGCGGGCGATCGTATCGTCCTTCAGGAAGTCGCTGAGTCGGTAGCAGGATTCGTCGCCGATCTCGACCTGCGTCAGGACGCCGTCGACGAGCCGCGAGACGATCTCCATCTCGGCCGCACCCATGCCGTTGCGGGTGACGATGGGCGTGCCCAGGCGCATCCCGCTGGTGATGCGGGCGCTGCGCGGATCGTAGGGCAGACGGTTCATATTCACGATGATGCCGCACTCCTCCAGGCATTTCTGGACGATCAGGCCGGTGAGGCCCTTGCGGAAATGCGCGACGTTTACCAGGAACATATGGTTGTCGGTCCCCCCGGTCAGAACGTCGTAGCCGAGCCCGACAAACTCGCGCGCCAGCGTTTGGGCGTTCGCGACGATCTTGAACTGGCGCCGGCGGTACTCGTCGGAGAGGGTCTCTTTGAGGAAGACCGCCTTGGCCGCAACGTTGTTGAGATAGGGCGTCCCCTGAAAACCGGGGAACGTGGTCTTTTCGATGCGTTCCCAGAGCGGGACAGACCGCTTGCCCGCCTGGATGGGGCTCTGGTAATCCTTGCCCATGAGGATGAGTCCGCCGCGGGGTCCGCCCGGCTTGTATGTGCTGGTCGTCGTAAAATGCGCGGCATCGACCGGCGACGGGTGCGCCCCGGCCACGACCAGGCCCGAGATGTGCGAGATGTCGGCCAGCAGATAGGCGCCAACCTCGTCGGCGATGGCGCGGAATTCGGCAAAGTCGATCGTGCGCGAATACGCGCTGGCCCCGCAGACGATCAGCCGGGGCCGAAAGCGCCGCGCCTGTTGGCGGATGGCATCGTAGTCCAACAGGAAGCGGTCGGGATCGACGTGGTAATTCTCGACCTCGAAGAAGCGACCCGCAAAGGAAACCCGCGCCCCGTGCGAGACGTGTCCGCCCTGGTCCATGCCCAGGCTCAGGATCCGGTCTCCGCTTTCGAGAATCGCCGTCAGGACGATCTGGTTGGCACTGGTCCCGGAGTGCGGCTGCACGTTGGCATAGCAGGCGTTGAAGGTCTCCCGGGCGCGGGCAACCGCCAGAGCCTCGAGCGAATCGACAACCTGGCAACCGCCGTGGAAGCGGGCGCCCACGAAGCCCTCGGTGGTCTTGTTCTGGACCACCGAGCCCAGGGCCGCCAGCACGGCCCGCGAGCACTGGTTCTCGGCCGCGATCAACGGCAGCGTGCTCTGCTGACGGTCGTACTCGGCCCCGACCAGCCGATAGACCTCCTCATCGGTCTCCGCCAGAGCATCGAGCAAACCCGCATGATACTCGGCGCCGTCCGGCATCGGAGGCCCGGTGGGCTCAATGATCTCGTAAACCTGCTCGTCGGCGCGCTTCAGTGTCTCACGTGCGTGCTTGTCTACCAACATGCGTAAACCTTCAAATCCTTTCTCCGGTCCGGGCCGTCAATTCTTCTCCCCTGCGTTTTATCGGCAATCGCCATCTGTCAGCTAAAAAAAGTGCGCACAATATCGTTGAAGGTAACATAGACGAGCAAGGCCAGCACCAGGACCCAGCCGGCGTAGGCCAGAATCCCCTGGGCCCGCTCGCTCAGCGCCGAGCCTTTGACCTTCTCGACCAGCATCAGAACGACCAGCCCCCCGTCGAACGGAGGCACCGGCAGAAAGTTGATCACCGCAATCGTGGCGCTGATGAGCCCCAGGAAATAGGCGTAGTAGACCGGCGGCTGCTGCGCGACCACCTGGTAGCTCAGGGCGATGATGCCGACCGGTCCCATGAGGTTCTTCGGACTGATGAGCCCGCCGATCAACTGCTTGAGCGTGATGTACGTCAGCACGATGAAGCGCACCGTTCGGCGGTATCCCATGCCGATGGCGTCCAGCGGGTTCTGGGCCCGGTAGACCCGTTCCATTGACCTGTAGGGCAACAGCTCGGCCAGCGTCGATCGGACCTGGATCGGTTCCTGTGCTCCGGCGGTCTGCAGGGTGACTCCGCCTTCGGTCTCGCCGTCGAATCTGTATTCGAGAACGACCGGTTGCCCGTTCCAGCGGCGCACCTCGGCGATGACGTCGTAGAAGCTCGACACCGCCTTGCCGTTGACGGTACTGATGCGCGCCCCGCGCGGGATATCCAGCGCCGGCGGTCCCGTCGGCGCCGTGATCGTCTTGGCCACCACCGGATGCGCGGCGTCCAGGGCCACTCCAATCCCAATCACCACGCGGTCGCCTCCGCCCGACCGCTTGGGCTTGACGTTCACCGTCAGGGTCTGCTCGACGCCGTTGGCGTCGGTGCGGAGGACCGTCACGGGCAGCGATTTGCCCTCGTAGGCGGTAGTGACCTCGCGCATCTCCTTGTAGGTGGGATACGCCACGTCGCCCAGGGCCAGAACGATATCGCCGGTCCGAAGCGTCGCGCTCTCGGCGGGCGCCGACCCGGTCCCCTCCGAGAAGATCGGCTCGTCCCCCACGATCGTCACCCGCAGGCGCGGAACCATGGAGTAGACGTGGTTCAGATCGGCTTCGGCCTTGACCTCCGCCCCGTCGGCGGGACGCCAGTCCAGCGCCAGTTCCGTCTGTATCTGTTCGGTGCCGCGCTCCGCTGTGACCGAAACACTC
>JAFGCA010000175.1 GCA_016932895.1 Sedimentisphaerales bacterium
CTGCACCACCGCGACGCCGCGGCGATCGAAGCCGTCGCGGAGGCCCGAATTGCGATGCTCGTCAAGGCCGCCGACGTCATCGCCCGTCGGGCCGGCATTGGCCAGTCCGGCAGTTATGAAGCCCCTGGCTCCGTCCGGGAGGTTGCCGCGTCTATCGGGGTCCCCGCAAAGACGCTCCAGCAGATCCACGACGACCTGCCGCAGGAGGTCAAACGCAAGTCCGAGGCTCTGGGCCTGGAGATCCCGCAGGCCACCGCCCGGTACTGCGACCTCATTCAGATGGCCGCTGCCGACCTTGCCCAGCGTCACACGAAGCTCTCCGTCGAGGACATGTCCCTCCAAGCGGCCTCCGGTTACCTGGATTTCGCCCGGGAATTCCTGCACAGTCAGAGCCCCTGCGTCGCGGCTGTAGACATCGCCGAGGATTTCGCCAGGCGCTGGCAGCGGTTCTTCCAGACGGGCACCGTCTGTGTCTGCCTGACGGCCGGTCCGCGGGAAGGCGCCTTCGACGCAGCCATCGTGGAGGCCCTCGGTCACAGCCACAAGACCGTTCTGGAGGCCCCGCCGGACGACTCC
Organism: Sedimentisphaerales bacterium; assembly: GCA_016932895.1. The sequence continues at coordinate 577 of JAFGCA010000175.1, forward strand.
CCGATCCCCAAGCCCCTGGCCGGCCGGTTCGCCATGCTCGACGCCGACGACCGCATCGACTGGCTCCTCGACCAGGTGGAGGTCGATTTCAACCGCGAGCAGACGAAGGTGCTGCCGTTACTCTCGGACGGCCAGGCCATCGGCTTGGTCGCGTTTGAGCTGAATTACCCCTCCGACGCCGGGTTCTTTGCCGAGCGGTTCGAGATGGCCGCCTCGCTGGCTGGCACGCTCCTGGGACTGGCTCTGGCCAAGGAGCGACAGGAGCACTTGGCCGAGCGGCTCTCGCATGACGATGGTCGCCCGAAGGCCGCCCCGGCGGACGCCCGACCGATCACGAGCCCGGTGGAGGCCTTGGCGGAAATGGCTGCCGGCGTCGCTCACGAGTTGAACAACCCGCTATCCGTCATCACCGGCCGGGCTCAACTGATCGCCCAGGCCGAGACGGACGGCCAGAAACGTAACGCCCTCGAGAAGATCGCGGAAAACGCCCGCGAGGCCGCGGGCCTCGTGGAAGAGTTGATGGCCTACGCCGAGCCGCCGGAGCCCAAGGTGGGCCTGGCGGACATCCGCCAGATCGTCGACGAGGCAATCCATCTGGCCGGCCAGAAGACCGGCGCAGAGCACGTCAATACGCAAGTCCATGTGACAAAAGAGGTTGCGGAAGTTCTGGTGGACTCCGCGCAGATTGCCTCGGCCCTGGCGAACATCATCGCCAACGCGGTCGAATCCTACACGGACGCCATGGGCCCGGTCAAGATCACGGCCGAGCCGAGCCTGCCTCCGGACAGTGCATCGGGGCCCGGCGCGGGGGTCCGTCTCCAAGTCAACGATCTCGGCTGCGGCATGGACGAGGCCACCCGCAAGAAGGCGGCCAGTCCCTTCTTCTCGGCCAAGCCCGCCGGCCGCAAACGAGGCATGGGCCTGGCCTTCGCCAGCCGGCTCATCCAGCTCAACGGCGGCACCCTCGAAATCGAAAGCGAACCCGACCACGGCACGACGGTCACGGTGACCCTGCCGACGGAATAACGCGGCGTCACGCGGACGGACACTGCCGGGTGCGGTGAATGGTGCACGTAATACGGATTAGGAAGAATTCGTGCGCGTCGGACTTTGTGGCATCGGCATCCTGCCGATGCTGCATGGGCTGGAAGCCCATGCCACGGCCGGGCCGAGCGCAGAGATTTTTCCGAATCCGTATAAGATACTGCTGGGTATATGCTTATGGCCCGCCGCGAAATCCGAAACTCGAAGCGCCAAATCCGAATGACCCAATCCCAATGACCGAAACGCTGTCGCCCGCCGGACGGTCCGTGAACAGGTTTGGCATTCATGTCTCCGTTCTTGCAGGGGGCATGCCTCGGTTTCCAGACTCCCCCACCCAGGGGACGACATCTCTGCCCAGAATTGTCCCAAAAATACGTACTTTGCGCAATTGTTTCGATCTGCTGTTGTTCCTTATACTTGGACTTGTACCTATCCCAGGAGGGAAGGTAGCGGATATCCCAGGCAGAGCGGTGGTGGAACGACAGAAGCTCTGTGGCAGGCAGGGTGTGGGGTAAGGAGGCGTCCTGTGCCCCACATCCTGCAGTGCCCGCGGAATCCGTCATCGCCGACAGAAGACGCAGAAAATGCGTTTTGCGCGTTGTGGGATACCAGCGAGGACAAGGGGCATCCGCGCGGATGTGTCACCCTCTCCGTCAGCACCCTTCGTGCGGCAAGCGCCGTGCGTCTCGCTGGCCTCGGTTATCCGTTACCTTGTGTTTTAAGGGCTGGCCCTCATCTTCCCGGCCCTCATCTTCCCGCAATGACATGGCCATTCTCATTCTGTTAGAGGTTCTTAGGTTTCAGGCGGGATGATCCGAATCAGCTTTGGAATTGCTTCGCAGGCCATATCGAAGAAGCACTCATCCTTCTCGGCGCCGATACTCTCATAGCCCACCGCTTCGGCCGCAGCGAGCATTGAGCCTGCCCCTGCAAACGGGTCCAATACGATGCCCTTGCCCAGCGGCAGAACCGCGCGCACGACCTGACGCAGGAACGCCTGGGGTTTCAGGCTCGGATGCGGCGCAAGCTCCCGCTCGGTCTTGCGTGTCGGGGCGGAGGGGATGACGTCTCCGAAAGGCTTGTCCCGGGAGGGCCGGCGAAAGCCACCGGTGCCCCACTTCTTGAGATTGTCCTGAACCCGGCCCTCGATCGGCCTGCGGTATACAAGCCACGGCTCCCACATGGATCGCGCCATCAC
>JAFGCA010000176.1 GCA_016932895.1 Sedimentisphaerales bacterium
TGCTTCATGCGATCGCGCAGGGCCGGAAGATGCTTGCGGAGTCTCGCCCGCGTGTACGGATCCACGTATTGCAGGATCAGGTTCAACCGCTGGGCCGAGGACAGTCCGCTCGGATGGTTCTGGCGAAACGCCTGTATCTGGTCGATGATCGCATCGAGACGAGCCGTTCGCTCAGCGAAGGGCAGCCGCTCGAATTCATCGAGGCGCTGATTGATCGCCGGCGCAACCACGGGCAGGATATTCTCGATCACCTTCTGACGCTGCTGCTCGGAGACGTTCGGATTGAAGAGCAACGAGAGCACGGGTGTGTTGCTGTCGGCCACACGCATTTTCCGGACATACTGCCGTCGATCATCCCGATCGGCTTTGGCGAACTGCTCGGAGGCGAGGTATTCGACGGTCTGCTCCGGCGTGCTGGCTTGCGGTTCCGGTGGTTCAGGACGATTCAACTGCGACAGTGCCAGCACACACACCGCGACGAGGACGACCGCGCCGCCGGCAATCAGGATTCCGTGTTTCTTCTTCATACCTTTGTCTTCACTCCAGAATGCCGACGTGCCCGTCGCCGAAAAGGAAGTTGATTGCGGTCGGCCGGCCCGGACGATTGTGGAACGGGCCAAAATCGAACAGGACCGGGGTATCGGCCTCGCCCCAGCGTTTGCCCAGGAACGTTCGGTCCACACGCCGCCCGCGCAAGAAGTGCGGGTATTCGTAGCTGGTGCCCTGTTCCTCAAAATAGTCGTCCACCAGATCGGCCGGACAGCGCATCGCTTCGGCGTTCTTCAGGTATGGTAGCAGGACGTCTGTGATGCAGGGCAGGTTGGGCTCTTCGGAAGGCAGTTGGGCCGCGACCGGCATGATGTTCGCGTTGTCGTCAACGTACATCCGCATCGCCATCCCGACGCCGTGCAACTGGCTCCGGCACGCCACACGCCGGGCCTGGACGCGCGCCCTGCCAAACGTCGGGAGAAGAACGCCCAGCAGCAGAGAAAGAATGCCGACGACCACGAGCAGCTCAATGAGCGTAAACGCCGAACTACGCCGGCTTCCAGTAAACGCGGATGTCCGAACGAATTTCACGATCTGCGATTTTCTAATTTGCCTTCATAGACGGTGCCTTTACGCGGCACACAAGAGCATCTTACCTCAGCGACCCGCAACATTTCAATCATCACGGCATTTCACAGCGGTCGAATTCGGGGAATCAGCCGTCTGCGATGCCGCATGCCGTGAATGCCTGCCGTCCCTGGCTTCGATCCTGCTTCGCTGGCAAATCCACGGCCTTCGGAGGTGTGCCCCGGAGAGCTTCGAACAGTCCGTTGTGTAATGAGCGGGATGGTTTACTTGATCCCGCTTTCGCCCACGGTGTCCCGGGGGCCCGTGAAGCCCGGCCCGCCGGCGGCGACGAAACCGTAGCTGGCGCCGGAGGTCTCGGGGCTGACCCAGAAGCAGTAGAGGCTGCCGTCGGTGAGGTGGAAGCGAAACCGCACCGGCCGGTGCGACAGGGCCGAGAGGTCGTCCGCACCGTTCCACCGGATCCGCGCGAGGGTAGTATCGGCGCGCAGAGCTCTGCAATTCGCCTTGGTGTAGGGCTCCACCACGTTGCCGGTCTCGTCGAGCACTTCGGCACGCAGCTCGCCGTTGGGGACGTCGGCATTGACGAAGAGGTACCTGCCACGAAATGTCACGGGGCGGGTGGTCAGCGTCCCGCCCTCACTGCCGGCGTCCAGAGAGGCGAATCCGTCGCGGCGCATCGTCGCCAGCCCTGTGTTGCAGTTGCCGTCCCAGAAACGATCACCCAGTCCGCGACCGCTGACGTAGAAGTACAGCTTGTCTTTGACGATGAGGCAACAGCCGCCGGCACTTTGCACGTTGCCCCAGTTCCAGGCGCCTTCCGTGGGATTGACGGTCAGGAAGCGCTTCCGGTCCGGGCGATGCCAGTGGAATCCGTCGCGGCTGAAGCCCACCAGCACTTCGTTGCGTTTCTGGATCTTGAGTTTGGCGCATTCGCTGTTAGGCGGGCCCTGCCAGATGGAGAACAGTCCGAGCATGAGGCTCTCATAGGCCACGGCGTCGTGGTTGTAGAGCTGAGGCTCGATGTTGCTGTACTTCGGGTCGGGATGGTGCGGGTCGAGACGGTCGGCGTTCACCCAGGGGACCGCCTTGTCGGCCAGCTCCTTGGTTCCGGTCGCCGCGTCGGAATGCTCGAAATACGCGCGGGCTCGACCGACGTCGGCCTGGCTGATGCGCAGGCCGAAGACCCATTTCTTGCGGAACGGATTGTAGTGCACCGTCGTGCGGTCGCCGATTCGGGTTCTGCTGACGGCGCGGGGCTGGGACCAATGGATACCGTCTGCGGAACAGTGCAGCGCCAGGCTCCAGCGGTGCGGAATGGCGGTGGTGGCGAACATCTTGAAGCGCTGCTGTGGGTCGGGGTCATCCCAGTCGAGCCAGACGGTGCTCGAATCGCGGTAGCGTCCGCCGCTGGCGGGGTCTCCCTGCCGGTGACTGAGGGTTTCGTTCGTGCCCGGCCGGACGTCAAACGACGGTTTGTCCCAATGGATTCCATCCCGGCTGGTCGCCAGGCAGGTGCTGGCGATGTAGCCGCCCATGTACCACATCTTGAACAGCTTGTCCCCCGGGTCATAGAAGACCCCGTCGCTAAAGGGCGCCGCCGCCAAAGCGCTGTCGCCGCGCTCCCAGGGCTTGTCGGGCTTGAGGACCGGGTTGTCGCGATGGTATTGCGGTCTGTGGTACGAGCGTTTCAGTGTGGTGTGCTCGATGAGAAAATCGTCCACGAATAACTGCCGTCCCA
>JAFGCA010000177.1 GCA_016932895.1 Sedimentisphaerales bacterium
ACCATCTTCCCGCAGAACATCGCCATGGGCGCCACCGGCAACGTCGCGCTGATGGAGAAGGCCGGCGCGATCACCGCCATGGAGACCCGGGCCGCCGGCATCCCGTGGAATTTCAACCCGGTTCTGGGGCTGGCCCGGCACCCGATGTGGCCGCGCGTGTTCGAGACTTTCGGCGAGGACCCGTACATCGCCTCGCAGATGGGGGCCGCCTACATCCGCAACCAGCAGGGCAGTGACATTTCCAGCCCGACCCGCGTCGCGACGTGCATGAAGCATTACCTCGGCTACAGCATGCCGCGTTCGGGCAAGGACCGCACGCCGGCGTACATTCCCGAGCGCGAGTTGCGCCAGGTTTTCCTCAAGCCGTTCGCCGCCGCCGTCGAAGCGGGCACCGCCACCTGCATGATCAACTCCTCCGAGATCAACGGCATCCCCGTCCACGCCAGCGAATTCTATTTGCGCACGCTGCTGCGCGACGAGCTGGGCTTCGAGGGCTTCGTCGTGAGCGACTGGGCGGACATCGAGAACCTCTACACGCGCGAGATGGTGGCCAAAGACCGGCGCGAAGCGGTCAAGATGGCCGTGATGGCGGGTATCGACATGAGCATGGTCCCGTACGACTACAGCTTCACCGAGACGCTGCTCGAGCTCGTCGCCGCCGACGAGGTCCCCATGAAGCGGATCGACGAGGCGGTCGCCGACATCCTCCGCGTCAAGTTTGAGCTCGGTCTCTTCGAGCGTCCGTATCCGCGCGCCAACCGCGCCGCCAGCGTCGGCCTGGAAAGCTCGGCCAAGGTGAACCTCCAGGCCGCCCGCGAAGCGATCACGCTGCTCAAGAACGATAGCGGGACGCTGCCGCTGGCCTCCGGCCGCAAAGTGCTCGTCACCGGGCCCAGCGCCGACAAGCTCTCGCTCATGAACGGCGGCTGGACCTTCACCTGGCAGGGCGATAATGAAGCGCTCTACCCGCAGGACAAGCACACGATTCTCGAAGCGATCCGGGACAAACTCGGCGCCGACAACGTCACGTACGTTGAGGCGGTCGCGTTCGACAAGGAGATCGACATCGCTTCGGCGGTCGCTGCGGCCGGCGACGTGGACGCCGTCGTCGCCTGCATCGGCGAGCCGACGTATTGCGAGACGCCCGGCAACATCGACGACCTGACGATGAGCGCGCCGCAGTTGAAGCTCGTCACGGAACTTGCCAGGACGGGCAAGCCGGTCGTGCTCGTGCTGGTCCAGGGCCGGCCGCGCGTGATCCGCCCGATCGTGGACGACGCCGAGGCCATCGTGATGGCGTACCTGCCGGGCGTCGAGGGCGGGCAGGCCGTGGCTGATGTCCTGTTCGGAGACGTCAACCCCAGCGGGAGACTGCCGCTGACCTATCCGAAATTCCCCGGCGGCTTCACGACCTACGATCACAAGACCAGCGAAGAGAAGGCGACCAAAGGGCTCAACCAGCAGTGGCCCTTCGGTTTCGGCTTGTCCTATACGACTTTCGCCTACAAGGGTCTGCGTCTCGACCGTAGCGAGATGACGGCCAAGGTACCGCTCACCGTGACGCTCGAAGTCACCAACACGGGCCAGATGGCCGGCAAGCACACGGTCCAGCTCTATCTTTCCGACCTCGTCGCCTCGGTGACGCCGCCGGTCAAGGTGCTCAAGCGCTTCCAGAAGATCGAGCTCGAGCCCGGCCAGACCGAAACCGTCCGCTTCGAGCTGACCTGGGACGACCTGGCCTTCATCGGCCCCGACAACAAGCCCACCGTAGAGCCCGGCGAATTCAAAGTCCACGCCGGTGAACTCTCCATAGCCTTCACCGTCCCCCCAACCGGAGAATAACCCGCTTCCCAGAAAACCCAAAACCCGAAGCGCAAAATCCGAAACAATACCAAAGGGCCAAAACTCAAACCTGTGGCCCAGGGACAATTGCCGCAAACACAAAAAGGGCTGCGATATGGCGGTCGCAGCCCCGAAGCATATTGAAATCGCAGAGACGCCTACAGCGTTCTACGTCTGCGCATCCAGCCGACCAGGCCGGCGCCGAGGCCGCCAAGCACGAGAGCGCCGGGGGCGGGGATGGTATCGTTTGTGGTTGGCGCCGAACAACCTGCGAGGTACGAGAAGAAGTCTATGTCGAAAGCCCCGCTCTGCCCCGTGCTGCCAACCCCCAGGGCCAGGTAGCTGTCGGCATAGATATTACCCGTGCCGGCAGTGACAAGGAAGTCGATCGGTACCAGGGATCCGTCGGCATAGACGTTCACCAGGTGAGTGCCCGTCGCAGACGCATCCGACTCGATGGTCACCCAGAACTCGTGCCAGTCCGTCAAATCCGCGAGGGGCAGGATATTGAGTGTGCCCGGATCATTTCCCTGGATGTCTACGTCGCCCGTGGGGGAGGTGCCGTTGAGTTTGTTCATAACCAGCCCGCTATTATTGAGCTCGACATTGTCTGACGCCAGGGCCAGTGCGAAGGCGATACTCTTACCATCCGACTGACGGATGCCGAAATTGCCCATGCCGGCGTCATGGGTGACATACCCGTCCCCTCCTGCCGGCCATGGAGTGATGCCTCCGCCGCCATCGGGATGGACGTCATCCAGAGGCGCACTCGTAGACAAACGCGCGCGGAATGAGATGGTGACCCCGTTGTCCAGGATGGTGTTGGCGGCGGCTCCGATTTCGGTCGTGATACTGTGACCAAACATGAGCTTTCGATTACTGCCGGGATCACCCATACCATAGTCTCTCGGGTCACCGGTGTCCTGTAACCGCAGGAAGGTGGTTCCCGTCTCGGTAATGCTGCTGGCACCGCCCGGCCGGCCCGCGCCAATCCCAGTCCCATCCCACTCGTCCATGCCGTTGTCGTGATCCCATGTGCCGTCAAGCGAATCGAACGCATCTGCGGCGCCGGACGTTCCAGTAAGATGTTGCGCCTTGGCAGTGCAGGGGGACGGAAGAGCGGCCCGGTATCTTCATTTTGCTGTCGAACGGTCAGTCGGTAAAAACGGCGATTTCGGATAGGCCGGAGTTTTGGGTTTTGGGTTTGACTTCGGTGACGACGAACGTGAGCCAGTCGATGGTTTTGGCGTCGAAGGTGACTTCGCGGGCGGCGGTGGCGTCGTCGGGCAGGGGGCCGACGGGCAGGGTGGTGCCGTCGCTGAAGACGAGCAGTGCGGCGGTGACTTGGTCGACGGAGGTGTTGGGGCGGTCGAAGAGCCAGATACGCCGGACGGTCTGCGGCCGGTCCCAGCTCAGGCGAATCATCGCGCCCGTGGTCTCTTCGCGGGCGGCCCATTCGGCGGTGATGTCCTGCGGATAGCCGTCGACGATGCCGTCGATAGCGGCTTCTGCGGTATAGCCGTCGTAGACACTCGTGACAGTGACCGTCGCCTTTCGCGCGAGGTTCTTCTCGCTGCGCAGCGGGTCGTCGTCCTGCGATTTCCTGGAGGATTGCTGGTAGCGGCGGAGTTGCTGGGGGCTGAGAAGTTTGACTTCCTGGAGGACCAGGCCGTAGCGGCTGCCTTTGGGCAGGGCCTTGAAGTGCACGTTGTTCCAGCCCTGGCTAAAGTTACCGGAATAGCAGAGCCACAGGGTCCGGCCGTCGTCGCTGATGAACTTGGACGGGAAGTTGAGGAAGTAGCCCTGCTCGCCGAAGGCCTTCATGTAGGTGACCAGGCGCCAGGGTCCGGTGAGTGTGTCGGCTTCGAGGATGTACGAATTCATCTTATCGACGGTGGGCCAGCCATCGGTGACGCACATGAGGTACTTTTTCAGCGGGGCGTTGTAGGTGACGGTGACACAGCCCATGTTGTTGTTCCACTCCAGCAGCGGCTCGATGTCCTCGTAGTCCCAGGACCAGACGGGCGTGCCGTTGCCGTCGCGGCCGGCGTAGTATTCGTACTTCGACTCGTCGTTGATGTTGTCGATGCTCGGGACCACGCGCGTCAGGTAGATCTGGTCGCCGGAGATCCAGCTCAGGTTGGCGTATCTCGGCTCGGGGTCGTCCTTGACCGCGCCGTAGCCGATGAGGTAGGCCTTGCCGTCGGGGGAGTGCTCCATGTTTTTGCCGAAGTCGACGAACTTGGGCGAGCCGATCTTGACGGGCCCCATGAATTCGGCGGGTTCGGGAAACAGCGGCTTGGCGGGCGTGTGCGGGGTGTCGGTCCAGGTCTTGCCGTAATCAGTCGAATAGCGAAAGCCGACGGTCGGGCCGAGCACGGGCCAGTTCCATCTCATGCCGTCATGCTCGACGCTGCCGGCCGGGCCGAGGCAGTAGGTGCTGTAGTACCAGACGCCGTCGTGCACGAGGCTGCCGCAGGGATAGCGCCCCTGGTAGGGTGCCGGATCGCCCTTGGTGGTGCCGAGGGCCTTGATCGTCAGGCCCAGCGGATCGTCGCCGATCATGATCGCCTGGCCGGTGGTGGCATCCTTGCCGCCGGAGCTGGAGCCCATGCCGTCGGTGACGCCGTCGGTCCAGGGCGAGTACAGGTTGCCGTCGGCGGCCCAGCACGGATACCACGTATCGGCGGCGCGGTAGTCGCTGTGCACCCCGGTAAACAGAACGCCCGCCAGCTCTTTCGATTGCGCGAACGGAATCCCCTCCGGCGGTTGCGAAGGCCACAGCAAAGGCTCGGGCGCCTGCCGATAGGCAACGATCCTCTCAGCGGCACAGGCTGAGACGCAGCAAACCAAAGACAACAGGGAGATCGTGAGCAGCAACGGGGACGTACGTTTCATTAAATTCCTCATAACAACAACCTCGTGTCATATTTCCTGGGTCGGTCGGCCGAACGCCACCGCACGGAAGGATGCCGCACGAACAGCGCTTCGACCGAGTCACGGGACCGAACCCGGCGCAAGCGCACAATACACGCACGCAGTAGTGTGACCCCAACCAAAGCAAAAGGCAAGCGGAAAGCTGTAGCGTGGGTTCTCGGTTCTCCAACGTGTCGTTGGTTCTCAGCCGCGCGTGGGTTTCAGGCTTTTTCGTCTGCGGCCTTTTCCTCCGTGGCTTGAAGGAACTCCGCAGGTGTCATAATCGCGATGTTGCGAAAGGGATGCAGCACCAGGAGATCCTTATCGCCGCTGATGATATGCGTGGCGCTGACCACGGTATTCGTATCGAAAACGCAACGCACGCTCTCACTCATTGAGCAGTAACTCCAGGATCTCCGGCGTGAGACCGCGTGCTTGTGCCTCGCGGCTGATCTCCTCCATGATCTCCTCCAACGGCCGCGCGGTGCGCGCCACCTCGGTAAGTCTCAGGCTCAGCAATACTTCGAGTTTGCGCTGCTGTTCAGTCGTCGCGGTGTTGTAGACGCGTGCCGCTTCCGGACTGAAGCGAATGGTAATGGTCTCTTTTTCCATGGCTCTTCGTCCTGATCGATTGTGGTACGCCGGAGCGCGATACGTGCGTGAGCAGCGAATACACTGATCTCCGGCCGCTCTGCAGCGCATTATATCGCAGTTACGTCAACCGGGCAAGCCCGGCCGCCAACAAACCCAGGGAGGCAAGAACCGTGCCCCGTGGCCACAGAGCGCCCGGAAACGGGCATGTCGTTCAGGAGTGCCCTTGTCAGGCGAAGAGGGCTTCGACGAAAGTGGCGGGGTCGAATTCGGCGATGTCTTCGGGTTTTTCGCCGAGGCCGACGAACTTGACGGGGATGTCGAGCTGGTCCTTGATGGCGATGACGATGCCGCCGCGGGCGGTGCCGTCGAGCTTGGC
>JAFGCA010000178.1 GCA_016932895.1 Sedimentisphaerales bacterium
CCGTCGAGCCCCTGGACCCCGGAGCCGCGGATGCGGGTTCGTGGATTCGCGAACGGGCGAGCCATGCCGACATGATCGTGGATGCTATCTTCGGCACCGGATTACAGGGGGAGCTGAGAGAACCCTATCGGTCCCTGATAGAAACGATCGATGCGCTGAAGCGTCCGGTTCTGGCGGTGGATATTCCCTCCGGTCTCGACTGCGATACGGGGCACCCGCTGGGATCGGCCATTCGGGCTTGTTGCACCGTGACTTTCGTCGCCGTCAAGAAGGGGTTTCTCGCCGTACCCGAAGCCCGTCACTACGTGGGCGAGCTCTACGTGGCGTCGATTGGGATCGAGCCACCCCAGTAGCGCCATCGGCGCTTGCAGACGGGGCCGCCTCGCGCCTGTCCCGGGACGTGCTTCTCAGTGCACCGCCAGCGTCGTCGCCTGCAAAAGCGGCAAGATTGCCCCGCGTCGTCCTCTCAGAAGGCGCCCGGCTTGCCGACGTGACTGGCGTAGCCGGTGAAATGGAGGAACCGGTCGTAGTTGAAAATCGGGATCCAGTTCGCCTGGGCCCGCCTTTGGATTTCCTCGTATTGCTGGAGCCTCTGGCTGGCGGCGTTGTATTTTTCCGTGGCCGTGGGGTCCACCGCCAACTGTTCGAGAGTGGGTTGCGGCGGGACCTTGGGCTCGGTGCCCAGGATGACGAAATCCGTCTTGGCCGAGACGTCCAGAGCGATCGTGCCGCCCCATTTCTTGATGAGCTCCCCAATCCTGCGTGCGGCGTCGTATTCGGGCTCTCCGTCCTCGTTGAGGTCAAAATCGCCGGCGATGACGAAGGTATTGTCCTTCCGTGTGTCCCAGATGAGGTTGGCCACGACGTCGCCGGTGACGATGGGATTCGTCTTATCCGAAGAGAGAATTCGAGCGGTTGAGACCTTTCTGTCCACGGCGAAGATCTCCACCTCGGCTTTGGAGAGGCCGTCTTCGGGGATGCCGCCGGTTCGGTCATAGACCGAGAACGTCAGGCCGCGATAGACGCGGTCGTCGGAGCCGAGATCGATGTGAACGACTCCGGCACTCTCGTCGACGAGCACGACCTTGCCGTCCGGCGTTCGCGCTGCGGCCTCCTCGTCCGGCGGCGGTTTGATCTCGCCGACCTTGACCATGGCATCGGCGAGCCTCTCCTGAGCCACGTCCAACTCGGCCTGCGTTTTCAGCAGATCCTGATTGAGCTGCCGCGAGCTGAGTTTCTCCTGATCGAGCTGGGCCAGCAGGTTCTGCACGCGCTGCTCGGAGCTCTGCTCCACCAGGATCCGCAAGTCATTGTAGTCGCTCTTGATCTGTTGGACCTGCTGGCGGTACTCTTCGACCTTGGCGGTGAGTGCCTGTTCCGATTGCTGCATGGTTGCGATCGCGCCGTCATATCGGTTGCGCAGATCGTCTAATTGCTGCTGCGTGGCATCCTTCAACTCGACGCTTCGCTGCAATTCCGTCATCAGATCACCCATGACGACAGTCAGGGCAATCTGGTTGGGGTCGATCGCGTTGGGTGCGGCTGCGTTAGGTTCGGCCACACGCAGTTTCACGTACTTCTGCGCCTGTTGGAGCAGGGGCACAACGGCGGCCATCGTGCTGCCGACCTTTACCTCCGCATTGACGCCGGGCTGGATGGGGCTGCCCTTGACGAGTTTGACCGTCTGATCCAGGTAGCTCACCATCGTCCCCAGTCGGGTCTGCCTGCCCAGCCTGGGACCGACGATGTTGCCGAGCTGCCGGATTTCGTCGCCGCTGGCCAGGTCGTCCATTTGTTCCTGCAACTCCTCGGCATTCGTGCGCAGTTCCTCGGCACGCACGTAGTAAATCACGGCGACCGTGGTGCCGATGATGAACAGCCCGATAAACGTAATCAGGGTATAAAGCATTGCGTTGCTTTGGCGTCTTTTACCTGGGGGCATGACAGCACTCCTTGGAATACGAAGAAATCGCCCATAGCTACCATTTTGACCATATTATCGCGTTTCCTCGTGCGATAGTCAAGAAAAAAGAAACCGGAGTTCGCGGGCCCGCAGGGCCGGTGCAAAAGCGGTCCTATAATTGCCTCAGCAAGCCGGGCAATTGGTCGATTTTGTGGACCTTATGCCCGGCGGCCGCGTGGGGCAGATCGGAAACGCCGACGTGCAGGCGAGCCGGGCGGAGGATCTGGATCGTCGTGAATCCCAGCTCGTTGGGGGCGATAAAATCCTTGATTGCGTTATCACCAACGTAGGCGGTCTCGCTGGCGGCGACGTCGAGCGTTTCCAGCAGCAGCTCGAAGCCCCGCGCCGACGGTTTCCAGAACGGCCTGCCCAACTCCTCGGTGTATACGATGGCCCGGAAGTCGTCTTCAATGCCCAGGGCGCGAACCTTGAGCTTCTGTGCCGGAAGGAAACCATCGGTAAGCAACGCGAGAGCATGGGTTTCTTGTAGCTCATCCAGGGCGCTTCGCGTCTCCGGCGGCAGGGCGATCGTGGGGACGTGGGTGCGATAGAGGTCCACAAGGCCGCCGATGAGGTCCGCGTCCCAGGGGATATGGAGTTCGTCCAGGGCGGCGTTGAATACGCGCGTGCGGTCGCCGGCTGTGAAGTGCTTCCACAGCACCGCAAAGACGAGGTCCGAGGCGGTGGCGTCCGATAAGTGCGAGATGTGCTGCGAAACCGCAAGCAGCCCGCTGCGACAGTACTCGATTTCATCGTACAGCGTATCATCGAGATCGAAAACCACGGTTGTGATCATGGCGAAAAACAGCTCCGGGCGAAGCGACGCGGCGCCGGTTGTGTACAAAGGATGTTCGGACGCGTATAATTCTACACGCAGCGCAGTTGTTTGTCGATCATTACGGCATGCGTTGCTGTGACAGAAGACCGTGATAGAGGTTTTTTCGCCCCATGCGAGCGGATGGCACGAAAGAGTGATGATGGATCTGCTGCGAATCCTTCGGCCGTTTCACTGGATCAAGAACGTGTTCGTCTTCGCCGCGTTGATCTTCAGCAGGAAGCTTTCGCAGTCGCTGGATGAGACGGTCGTGGCTCTGGGCCATACGGCAGGGGCGTTCTGCTGTTTCTCCCTGGCGTCCTCCGGGATGTACATTTTCAACGACATCATGGATCGGCGGAGCGACAGCGTGCACCCCGAGCGTCGGGACCGGCCGATTGCCGCCGGACGAGTGGCGGTCTCTGCGGCCGGGATGCTGGCGGCCGCCTGCGTGCTGGTGGCCCTGATCGGTGGTCTCATGCTCTCGGTGGGGTTCGCCGGGGTCGTCCTGGCGTACGTGGTACTCATTGTCTTGTATTCGCTCGGATTGAAACGCGTGATGATTCTGGACTGTGCGGTCATCGCCACCGGGTTTTGCCTGCGGGCGGTGGCGGGGGCCGTGGTGATCGAAGTGGGGATTTCGCCCTGGTTGGTCGTCTGCACGTTTGCGCTGTGTCTGTTCATGGCCTTCAGCAAGCGTCGCGGGGAGATCGCCCAGCTCCAGGAAAACAGCGAGGCGTTTCGCCGAACGCTCGGGGAATACACGCCCGAGCTGCTCTCGCACATGCTCAATGTCACCAGCATGCTGGCCGTGGTGTGCTTTCTCTTGTACGCGATGGACTACCGGACGAGCGAACTGTTCGGCACGAACAACCTGGTGTACACGAGCCCGCTTGTGCTGTACTGTATATTCAGGGTCAGCGCCCTGACGCAGAAGGGCGTGTTTTCCGACCCCGTGCAGTTGATTTTGAAAGACAGACCCTTTCAGATTGGCGTTCTGCTGTGGGTTCTTTTGTGTGCGGGCATCATTTATGGCCCGGATTTGGGCGCTCGCTGGAGCGAAGTCCTCTCCGGCACGATTCGTCCCGCGTAGACAAGGCGACGGCGGGCCCGGAATGTGAGCGATGGCGAAAGAGAGATTGCAAAAGGTGATGGCGGCGGCTGGGGTGGCTTCGCGGAGACAGTGCGAGGAGCTGATCCTCCAGGGCCTCGTCCGGGTGGACGGGCAGGTTGTCGATGAGCTTCCCGCGTTCGTCGATCCGGACACGAGCGTTGTCACGGTCGAGGGCAGACGCCTGCGCCGGGCGCCGCGCGTGTACTTTCTGCTGAACAAGCCCAAGGGGGTCATCTGCACGAGCAGCGACCCGCGCGGGCGGCGCAAGGCGGTCGATCTCATCCCGGTGCAGGAGCGCATCTTCTGCATCGGCCGGCTCGACACCGACACGACCGGCCTGATTATTTTGACGAACGACGCCGAACTGGCCAACCTGCTGACGCACCCGCGATACAAGATTCCCAAGACGTACGTCGCCCGGGTCCGGGGGCAAATCGACCAAAACGCGGTGGAGCAACTGAAGAAAGGAATCCGGTTGGCTGAAGGCAAAACGGCGCGAGCCCAGGTGAAGGTGGTTCGCAGCGGTCGCGGCGAGTCGGTCCTCGAGATCACAATCCGGCAGGGGATGAATCGGCAGGTTCGCCGGATGCTGGCGAAAATCGGTTTTCCCGTGCGGTCTCTGGTGCGAACGAGAATCGGCGGGCTCCGGCTGGAGAAGTTGGCTTCGGGCAAGCACCGGCGCTTGTCAAAAGCCGAAGTCGCCGCGCTCAAGCGGGCGGCGGACAAACAAGCCGACACGGCACACAGGAAGGCGTGAACGCAGCAAAACCGCGCCGAACATCGTTATCCCATTGGCTCGCATTCTGGCTGCAACCGCACGGACCGGCCGACGCTGCCGGCCTTGACGCCGGCTAACGAGCGTGCTTTGCCACCAGAGATTTCACCCGATTGCCCTTGATCCTGCGACTATCGGCTTGAGAAAACCGCACGACTCTGGTAAAGTAACGCGTTCGTGAGCGGCTGCCGGTTGCATTGGCGGCCGGCAGAGAGGGGGGTGAGTGAGTCTCGCTGGATCGCGCATGATGAATGAGGTTCGAGCATGGATGTACTGTTGATAGGCAGCGGAGGACGCGAGCACGCGATCGCGTGGAAGCTGAGACAATCCAAGCAGCTCGGCAAGCTGTACATCGCCCCGGGCAACGCCGGCACCGCCCTGTGCGGGCAGAACGTCTCGATCAAGGACAACGACGTGGCGGCGCTGGTGGATTTCGCCCGGGAAAAGAAGGTGGCTCTGGCCATTGTCGGCCCGGAGGACCCGCTGGCGGCGGGCCTGGTCGACGCGCTGGAGGCCGTGGGCGTCAAGGCGTTCGGGCCCAGCGGGGCGGCCGCTCAACTGGAGGCCGACAAGGTCTTTGCCAAGCAACTGATGCGTTCCTGCGCCGTCTCGACCGCCGAAGCCCGCGCCTTCGACCGGTTCGAGGAGGCCAAGGCGTACATCGCCAGCCGGGACGAGCCGGTGGTGGTCAAAGCCGCCGGCCTGGCCAAGGGCAAGGGCGTGATCGTGTGCGACGAACCTTCCGACGGCATCCTCGCCGCCGAGAAGATCATGGTGGACAAGGCCTTCGGCGCCGCCGGCGACAGGGTGGTGGTGGAGGACAAGCTGTTGGGCGAGGAAGCCTCGATCCTGGCCTTCGTGGATGGTCGCAACATTTACCTGATGGAGTCGTCGCAGGATCACAAGCCCATCGGGGAAGGCGACACGGGCCCGAACACCGGGGGCATGGGGGCGTACAGCCCGGCGCCGGTGGTCGACGATAAGATGATGAGCAGGATCACGCGGGAGATTCTGGTGCCCGTCGTGGATGCGATGAATCGACAGGGCACGCCGTACAAAGGGGTTCTCTATGCCGGCCTGATGATTACCAGCGGCGGCCCGCGCGTGCTCGAATTCAATGTGCGCTTTGGAGACCCCGAGACGCAGCCGATCCTGATGCGACTGCAAAGCGATCTGCTGGAAGTGTGTCTGGCGGCCTGCGAGGGCCGACTCGAAGAGGTCACGCTCCGATGGGACCCGCGGCCGGCGGTCTGCGTGGTGATGGCCTCGGGCGGATACCCCGGTGACTATGAAAAGGGCAAGGTCATCACGGGGCTCGAGAAAGCGCAAGAGCTCGAGGACGTGGCGGTTTTCCACGCCGGCACCAGAGAGGGCAACGGCGACGTGATGACCAATGGGGGACGCGTGTTGGGAGTGACGGCGTTGGGCGCCGACGTCGCCGCCGCCCAGGCGCGCGCCTATGAGGCCGTCGATTGTATCCAGTTCGAGGGCGCCTACTGCCGTCGTGACATTGCCGACAAGGCCATCCGGCGGCGCTAGGCAGAGAAAACGAAGAGCGATTTTCCATGGCACGGTCGAGACCTCCGGAACTGAATCAACCGTTCAGCAAGAAGCGCTGGCGGCGTCGGCTTCTCTGCCGCTTTCTGCTGCTGGTGACGATCCTGCTGGTGACGATCACCGCCATTGGGCTCTGGGTCCGCAGGGCCTTGCCGAACGTGGCGGTCGCGGAGATCAGCCGTCTGACGAACACGCGGATCGAGATGGGGGCTTTCGACCTGCACCGCGACGGCTCGGTCTCGATTGACGGGCTGGTCGTCCGCCCCCAGGACCAGCAGTCGTACGATGCCGCCATTCTGCGCGCCCGGAGCGTGTACGCGCGGTTCAGCCTGGGCAGCGTGTTCCTGTTGTCGCCGCGGTTGACGGAGATTCGCCTCGAGGATTTCATCTGCGACCTGCAGTTCGACCTGGATACGGGGCAATGGAATATCAAAGGCTTGCGGTTCCACCGCGCCGGGCGAGGGTCCGGGGGCATGCCGGCCATTTCCATCCTGCAGGGAAAGCTGCGGTATTGCAAGGTGGCCGGGGGCAAGACAGAGGTCGTCATGTCCGTGCCCATCGAGGCGCGGCTGGGCTATGGCGAGGGGGGCCACGAGGGATACGGCTTCGAGATCAAGACGTCCAAACTCTCGGGCGGGTACGGCGAGAGCTCGCTGAGCGGCTACTGGCGACCGGGCGAGCTGGCGCTGGCCGGCGGGTTGTCCTCCACGGACATTCCCTCGCTCGAGCGGGCTTGGGCCGTGGACGTCCTGGCCGCCGACCTGCGTTACAGCGGCAAGGGCGATTATAAGCTGGATATGCGTGTGCGGGATTTGCACAGCAAGCAGAGCCCGGAAGTCGATACGTTCCGCATGCTCGTGCCGGAGGCACTGCGACAGTCCGGCCCGGTGGCGACCCTGCAGCGGTTTTTTGCCCGGTATCAGCCTTCCGGGACCGTGGGAGAAATCAACGTCGAGGTGCAGGGGAACCTCAACCAGCCGGGCGAAAGCCGGCTGGCCGGGAAGGTGGTATGCGAGGATGTTTCCATCTGCTACCGCAACTTTCCCTATCCCATCGATCATCTGGCCGGAGAGCTGGACCTGACTGAATCGAGAGTCGTTGCCAACGCCATCAAGGGCCGGCACGACGACGTGAATCTGGTGATTGAAGGCTGGACAAAAGGGTACGGTGACGAGCGCCAATACCAGTACCGGGTCACCAGTGACAACATGATCCTGGACGAGGATTTGTACGCGGCTCTCCAGCCGGGGCACAAGGAACTCTGGGATGCTTTCGAACCGACCGGTCTCGTCGGCGTGGACTATGGAGTGACGCGCACGTCGCCGACGGAGAAGCGCCGGTACGTCTCCGTCGATCTGCGCGGGGTGGCGGCGCAGTATCGCAAATTCCCCTATCCGCTGGAGGATCTCACGGGCAAGTTGTATCTCGACAGCGACAGTGTCATTGTCTCGGATGTGGTTGCAGCGGCGGGGCCGCGACAGATCAAGATCGGCGGCAAGGTGACCGGTCGCAGCGTCGGCAAGCCCGTCTACTACATTACCGTGGATGCCAACAGCATTCCGTTGGATGCGACGTTGGCTGCGGCGCTGCCGTCGTCCTACGAGCGTTTGTACCGGCAATACGACATGGACGGGTCGGCGGACGTACGCGCCCGGGTGTTCACCAGCGGGGATGCGAACAACGTCGGCCCGGCGGGCTTTTTCGCGGACGTCTCTCTCGATCTGGATTCGCTGCGGCCGAAGAAACTGCCTTTGATTCTGTCCGACGTCTCGGCGACCGCCTCGATTACACCGAACTCGCTGAATCTCAAGGAGTTTGCCGGCCGCTACGGACAGAGTCCGGTTACGCTGGCCGGCAGCGTGGAGATGGGCGACGACAACACCGCGCGGCAGGTGCAACTGCGAGTCACCGCCGACGAAGTGGCCCTGGACGACAAGCTCATCGGCTTGCTGCCGGATTCGCTGGAACCCCAGGTTGCGCGATTCCACCCGGAAGGCAAGGTGAATCTCACCGTCGATGTCAAGACGGCCGATGCCAACGACGCGCTGGGGTACACGGTCGCCGTGGACTGCCTCGGCAACCGTATCGAGCACGCGCGTTTCTCGTACCCGCTGGGCGACATTCGGGGAACGGTGCGGATCGACGGGAGCGGGGTGACGTTGCAGAGCCTCCGGGCCCGTCCGGAGGCGGCCGGTGTGGACGCGGAGGCGTCGGTGCGGCTCGACGGGCGCCTCAACCTGACGAAGGAGGGACTCGGCGACGGCACTCTCCAGGTCAAGGCGCGTGACATTCCTTTCACGCCGGAACTCGGGAAAGCGCTGCCGGCGGCCTTTGCCGGCATTTATGGAGACCTGGCGCCGCAGGGACCGTTCGATCTGGACCTGGAAACGCTGACGTTCTCGAAGGTGGCTCCGGACGATACGCGCATCACGTTCGACGGCACGGCCCGCCTCAAGACGTGCGACCTGAATCTGTCGGGCGCCGCAACGCAACTGGACGGGGTCCTGGCCCTGGCCGGCGCCTACGACACGCAAGGCGGCTTTGAAAACGGACGGATGGCCCTGGATGCCGAGCGCTTCACCATACGCGGCAAGTCGTTGACGGACCTGAGAGCCGACATCGCATTCGATCCCAACACCGGACGATGGTCGGTGGCGAACTTCTTCGGCGATTGCCACGGCGGCAGGGTCCTCGGCAACCTCCAGGTAGACAAGGTGGACGAAGGGGTCCTCCAGTACATGCTGCACGTCGGGTTCAACAAGGTTCAGTTGCAGCAGTTCCTGTTGGCCGGGCGTACGGACGAAACCGCTGAAAAGCAGCATAGCAGCGGCACCATGGATGCTTCCCTCAGTCTCGGCGCGCGCATCGGGGACGGTTCTTCCCGGTTGGGCATCTGCTGGGTCAACGTTGTGGATATGCAAGTGGGCAAGGTGTCCCCGCTGGCCAAGCTTCTTTCGGTGCTGCGGGTCACTCAGCCGACCGATTACACGTTCGAGGAGATGTTGATCGATTCCTACTTGAAGCGCGACAAGCTACTGATCGAGAAATTCGACATGTCGGGCCCGAATATTGTCTTTGGCGGTTCGGGGACGATGGATCTGCCCAGCGGGACGGTCGATCTGTCACTCACGGCGCGCGGCAGACGCATCGCCGCCGCCGAACCCACGGTTCTGCAATCTCTCACCGAAGGCCTGGGCGGCGCCGTCGTGCGGATGGAAGTGACGGGCAAGGTCGACGATCCCCAGATCCAAACCAAGGCGCTTCCCGTCCTCGAAGACTCTCTGAAAATCATCGGCACCCCTCGTTGAGCCCGGTGGCAGGCAAGCGGGAGTTGGTCGCCCATGGATCCAATTGGTTTTGCGTGGAGGTCAAGTGCATGTCGTATTGGGAAGGTGATCTGAACCGGCGGAGTTTCTTGCGTCTGGCATCGGGCTCGGCGGCGCTGCTGCTGCCTCAGCTCCCGCTTGCCGGCGGGCCGGCGCGCCGGCCGGAGCGTCCCAACTTCCTTTGGATCAGCACCGAGGACATCAGTCCGGATCTGGGCTGCTACGGCGACCGCTATGCCGTCACGCCCAACCTGGACCGCTTTGCCGCGCAAGGCGTTCGCTACGACAACGTCTTCTCTCATTCCGGGGTCTGCGCCCCGACGCGTTCCGGCATCATCACCGGCATGTACCCCACCACCATCGGGACCCACAACATGCGCTGCCAGGGCGTGCCGCCGCACTACGTGAAGTGCTTCAGCGAGTATCTGCGGGCGGCCGGCTATTACTGCACCAACAACGTCAAGACCGACTATCAGTTCGAGGCGCCCCTGACCGCCTGGGACGATTGCAGTCGCCAGGGGCACTGGCGAAACCGGCCCTCCGGTAAGCCGTTTTTCGCCGTGATCAACTTTACGACCACACATGAAAGCCAGATCCGCAATCGCAGCGCGGCAATGAAGAAACGCCTCGACAGTCTGGGGCCCGACGAGCGGCACGACCCGGCCCGGGCCAAGCTGCCGCCGTACTACCCCGACACGCCGAAGGTGCGTCAGGATTGGGCCCAGTACTACGACATCATCACGCTCATGGACAAGCAGGTGAAAGAGGTCCTGGATCAGCTTGAGGCCGACGGGCTGGCCGAGGACACGATCGTCTGGTTCTGGGGCGATCACGGCCGGGGTCTGCCACGCGCCAAACGCTGGCTCTACGACTCGGGCAGTCGGGTGCCGTTGCTGATCCGCGTGCCCCAAAAGTGGCGCAAGCTCGCCTTGCCGGGCAATCCCGAAGCACTCGAGCCGGGCTCGGCCAACGACGATCTGATCGCGTTCATCGACTTCGCGCCCACCATGCTTTCCCTGGCGGGTCTTTCCATCCCGAAGCACATGCAGGGCCGCGCGTTCCTGGGCCGGCGCAAGGCCAGTCCCCGCGAGTACATCTACGGCGCCCGCGATCGCATGGACGAAGCGTACGATCTGATTCGCGTGGTGCGGGACAAGTGGTATAAGTATATCCGGAATTACATGTGGCACGTCTCGCGCGGCCAGGACATCGAGTACATGAACCAGATGCCGACGATGCAGGAGATGCGCCGGCTGCATGCCGAGGGCAAGCTCATCGGGCCGCAGAAGCAGTACTTCGAGCCCACCAAGCCGGTCGAGGAACTCTACGATGTGGTCCGGGATCCGCACGAAGTGAACAATCTGGCCGCAGACCCGCGGTACAAGGCCGTGCTGGGGCACCTGCGCCGGGCCCACCGGCAGTGGTATCGAGATACGTGCGACGTGGGCCTGCTGCCGGAGCCGATCTTCGATGAGATGAAGCGGCCGGGCGGCAAGTACGCCCAAACGGCCGACCCCGTCTTCACCCGGCTCCGGGGTGATGCCAAGCGAGGTGGAGATGTGACCATCGCCTGCTCGACGCAGGGGGCCTCGATCGTCTACCGGATCGGCGGGGACCCGGAAAGCAAGAGGGGCTGGCTGCTCTACGTTAAGCCCGTGCCCGTGCGGCCCGGCGAGACGTTGTACGCCAAGGCCTGCCGGCTCGGTTTTCGCGACAGCGAGGTCGCCCGGTTCCAACCGGGTGACGCACTCAGCGACAGACCTGCCGCCACACACACCGGACACTGGAAAGATCCGTTCGATGCGGCAAACCTGCACATGCGATTGCTCAAGTCGACGGAGACCGATTACCTCGGGGCCAACGCGCCACACGCGCTTATGGCGCGTGTTGAGGACGCCAACCCCGCGATTCGGTACAGGGTGGTGGTTGCTTTGCACGGCTCCTGCAAGTACGGCGTTGACATAGGCATGGCCAGGACCGTCCTGAGCGACCGGCTGAGAGACCCTTCGGTCACGGTCCGCATTGCGGCCGCACATGCCATGTGTGATTGGGGCCACGAAGAGGACGGATTGCCCGTGCTGGTAGCGGCGCTGAAGCATCCCACCGACAAGGTCCGGCTGTTCGCGATCATCGTCCTCGACAAGATCGGAGAGAAGGCACGTCCCGCTCTGGCCCAGATCAAAGCGGCCACCAAGGACAAGGACAACTACGTGGCCCGCGTGGCCAGAACCGCCCTGGCTCGCTTGACGGCGCGGTAGGACGGGCTTTCGCCCATGCCCACACGCTGCGCACGAAGAGACAGCATGGGCGAAAGCCCATTCTACGAGCAGCGGAGAAAATCCGATGTGTTTGACGATGCAGTAGGTTTGGGGAGAATGCTCGATGGTGGAGTCGTATAGCAGCGCAGTGGGGCCTTGGCGATGTCTCGGCCTTCTGGCGACGGTGGTCTTGGCGGTGTGTTGGTGTGCCAGCGGCGGTGCCGGGGCAGAGCAGGATTGGCCCACGTTGCACGGCGATGACCAACGCAGCGGCTACAGCGGTGGAATCGGGCCCGGGCCCTATGAGCGCAAGTGGTACCGTGACTTCCACGAAGAGATGATCGCCACGCGGGTCGAGGCGATTGTGGCCGAGGGCAAATGTTTCGTCGGCACGTTCGCGGGCCGTATGTACGCCCTCGATGTCACCGACGGCCGGACGCTCTGGTGCTGCCAGGCTCCCGGACCGGTCGGCGCGTCGGCCTGTTACCGGGACGGCAGACTCTACTTCGCTGCCGACGAAGCCTTCGATACCGGACATCTCTACTGCGTCGATGCCGCCGACGGCACGCTCCTCTGGAAGTACAACGCCGGCGCCGGCATCTGGGTCGCGCCCGCCTGCGACGGCGCGCAGGTGTATATCGGCGACCGCGCCGGCATCTTCCACGCCGTGGATGTCCGAACCGGCGCCGCCAGATGGACGTTCGAGACGGGCGCGATGATCTTGAAACCCGCGTCGTTCTCGCCGGACGGGCAGCGTATCGTTTTCGGCTCGGAGTACATGCACGTGTACTGTCTCAGTCCGGCCGGCCGGCTTCTGTGGAAGTCGCGAAAGCTGGCGGGGCTGTCGCTGCGCGACCAGGGGCCGACGATCTGGCGCGGCCTGGCGGTGGTTCGCACCAATCCCGCCGACTCGTTTCACTCCGTGCTGGATCGCAACGGCGCGGTGCTCAAGCGGACGCAGCAGGCGATTCCCAGAAACGAGCAGGACAAAGTCCTGCTGGAGAAGTGGGGCGATCTGATCATGCACCCGACGC
>JAFGCA010000179.1 GCA_016932895.1 Sedimentisphaerales bacterium
GACCACGCGAGGGTCCTGGCCCGGCGCCACCTCCACGGCGACGCCGTCGGGGAAGACCGCCCGCAAGGGCTCGGTCGCCGTCGGATCGAGGTACACGATTTCCTCTTTCCACTCGGCCGTCTTCTTGAACGCCACCCGGGAGAAAAAGGCCTCCATGCCGGTGCGGCGGCTCTCGGGCCAGCTTTCCACCCGCGTCCCCATCAGCGTCAGGCCCACCGCCGCGGTGATGGAAGAGGGTTCCTGGCCTTGAACGGCACGATAGAAATTGACCGGAGCCACGCGAAAGTTGCTGCCGCTGGAGGTCAGCAGCGCGCGGGCGAATTGATCGTAGGGCATGTTCGTCGCCAGTGCATCGTGAATCCAGCGATGATAGGCCTGCACCGCGTTGGGCCACAGATTGATCGGAAACTCCGCCTTGACCCGCAGCAGGTCGCACCATTTCAGCGACCAGTAGTCGGCGAACTCGTCTCGTTTCAAGAGGACGTTGATCAATGCGGCGCGCTGGCTGGGACGACGGTTCTCTATGAACCGGCGGACGTCCTGCGGCTCGGGCAGCGTGCCGATCACATCCAGATACACGCGCCGGATGAAGACCGCCTCGGAACAGAGGTTCGCCGGCTCGATGCCTCGCTGGCGCAGGGTCTGCGCCACCATCGCGTCGATGGGATTGCGGTCGGTCCCCGGGTACCGCTTGCTCGTCTCATATTGCTCGAAGTGTCCCCGGCCCGGGGCCGACCGGGCACGAAGCGTCCCGCAGAGAGCGAGCGTCAGCAGCCAGGCCATGACGCACGCGGCGCCACGCGGCCCCTGAATCCCAAGAGCACGGACAAATCTCACGAAGGCATCCCCTTCACGTAAGGGCATAGAATCCATCTCCGCTGCAACCCTCCTGCGCGACATCCACATCGCCGCACCACGATAACGACCTCTATGGCCTGGAGGGTTCAGTTGTCATCACCCTCTACTGACGCTTGCCGAATCCATCGTATTGCCAAAACCACGTTTACCGCACCCCGGCGCACGTTCCTTTCGAGCCCCCGGGCGCGCCCCCATTATACCCGAATACTCGCGTTCACCGTGCAGAGATTTCTGCAAATTCACGCGGCCAAGCGGCCTGTCAGGGTGACCAGCGATCATTGCGCGAAGCGCCTTCAGGCCCGTTGGCACAAAATCAGCGGATCCGCTTGATGATCTCGCCGAGATCGTTCGGCGCTTCGACGGGCGGGTTGCTGAACTGGCCCTGGTTGTCTTTGTGATAGTTGACGGTGACGTTGGGGTCTTTGAGGGGGTGGCCCGTCAGAACGCAGGCGACGCGGTCGTCCTTGGCGACGGTGCCGTCGGCGAGTAGGTGTTTGAGGCCGGCGATGGTGGCGGCCGAGGCGGGCTCGCAGCCCAGGCCGAACTTCCCGACCAGCGCCTTGGCGTCGCAAATCTCTTCGTCGGTGACGGCGCGGACGATCCCGTCGCAAACGTCGATCGCGCGGAGGCATTTCTTCAAATTGACCGGCCGGGAAATCTCGATGGCCGAGGCGCAGGTGTGCGGCGAGAAATTTCGGGCCGTCAGGTCGTCGTAGTAGTCGTCGATGATCTGCTGGTCGACGTGCCCGCCGTTCCAGGCGAGCTTCTTGTTGTTGACCAAATCGGTGAGCGTGTCGGCCCCGGTGGCGTTGATGATGGCCATGCGCGGGACGCGGTCGATCAGGCCGAGTTGCTTGAGCTCGCCGAAGGCCTTGCCGAAGGCGCTGGAGTTGCCCAGGTTGCCGCCCGGGACGACGATCCAGTCGGGGACCTCCCAGCCGAGACCCTCGATAATGCGATACATGATCGTCTTCTGGCCTTCGAGGCGGAAGGGGTTGAGCGAGTTGAGCAGGTAGAGGCCCAGCTCGGTACAGACGGCCTGGACCTGGCGCATGCAGTCGTCGAAATCGCCGGCGATCTGGATGGTCTGGGCGCCGTAGTCCATGGCCTGGCTGAGCTTGCCGAAAGCGATGCGTCCCGAGCCGATGAAGACGGTGCACTTCAGGCCGCAACTGTGGGCATAAAGCGCCACGGCGGCCGACGTATTGCCCGTCGAGGCACACGCGCAGGACCTGGCTCCGACCATCATCGCGTGGCTGAACGCCGCGGTCATGCCGTTGTCCTTGAACGAGCCCGAGGGGTTCAGGCCCTCGTACTCGAGGAACAGGCAGTCCGGCTTCATGCCGATCTGCTCGGCGATCGCGCAGTTCTGCTGGAGCAGCGTCTGCCCCTCGCCGATGCTGACCTTGTGCTCGTCCGGACAGAACTCCAGCAGCTCGCGGAACCGCCACACACCGGAGTAGTCCAGCCGATTGTCCCGCGTCGCCCAACGCTTCCCGAACTCGCTCAGCGTCCCGGGTACAGGCACCTGATCCCAGTCGTATTGCGCATCGAGCAGGTCGCCGCACTGCGGACACTTGAACAACGCCTGCCCGCAGTCAAACTGCGCCCCGCAGGCGGGATTGATACACCTCTGAAACGCCACATCAGCCATTGCCAATCTCCTCTTAGACCATTGACGCGGCATTATAGACGATGACCGCAGTCCCTGCCACCCCGCATCTTGTCAGGACAAGCAGCGGAACGGCCTGCGATCCATGCTTGCCGGCCTGATGTCGCGTCGATGCCCAATCTGTGCAAGAAGACAACCTGTTGAGCCCTTGCAGTACAGGGCAGATCATCAATGAGTCTCCCTCTCGCTTCATGCGCGACGCTTCACCAAAGAAAGCGCGATCAAGAGGGCGGTTCTTCCTTGCCCGCTCCGCCCGTACCGGCGACAATGCCGGCAGGTGATGGACCGCGCATAAAGCTGCGACGAAGGAATTCCGCTCCGGGCCCCTCCTTGCGTCTGCGCCCGGTCGGATAAATGAATGTGTATTGCGTGTGTAAGGCAAGAAGACCATGAAATCTGTTCTGATCGCTCTGACCATTCCGCTGTTGTTGCTGAACCTCCTTCCCGTTGCGGCCTGTGCCGATGCCCTGGAGCGCGGCTTCCGCGAGCCGCCGCCGGAGGCCCGACCGTGGGTCTACTGGTTCTGGCTCAACGGCAACATCACCCGCGCGGGCATCACGGCCGATCTCGAAGCGATGAAGCGCGTGGGCGTGGGCGGTGTGCTCATCATGGAAGTGGACCAGGGCGCGCCCGTCGGCCCGGCGGACTTCATGGGCCGGCAGTGGCGAGAGCTTTTCGGGCACGTGCACGCCGAGGCGCGGCGGTTGAGTCTCGAAGTCAACATGAACAACGACGCCGGCTGGAACGGAAGCGGCGGCCCCTGGATCAAGCCCGAACAATCCATGCAGGAGGTCGTCTGGACCGAGACGGACGTCACCGGCCCGCAGCGTTTCGAGGGAAAACTGGCGCAACCGGAGGCCACCGCAGGCTACTACCGCGACATCGCGGTGCAGGCCTTTCCCGCCGTCGGTGACTACCGCATCGCGAACATCCGGTCGAAAGCGGCATTTCAGAGGCGTGGCCAACACACGCCTTCGCAAGGCGAGCTGGGCCCGGAGATGGTCGTCCCGCGCGATGGGATCACCGACCTGACGCAGCGTATGGACGCCGGCGGCGCGCTGGCCTGGGACGTACCGGCCGGACGATGGACGATTGTCCGGTTCGGCCATACGTGCACCGGCGTTGAAAACGCGCCGGCCCCCAAGACCGGCCGTGGCCTGGAGTGTGACAAGCTCAGCAAGGAAGGCATCGAAGCGAACTTCGCCGGCATGATGGCGAAGCTCGCCGCAGATACCGGGATCACATCCGGCCCGGTCACGTCCGGCCTGGTCGCCACGCACATCGACAGTTGGGAGAACGGCTCGCAGAACTGGACCGCGAAGATGCGTGAGGAGTTCTCGCAGCGTCGTGGCTACGACCTGATGCCCTTTCTGCCGGTGATGACGGGGCGCGTCGTCGGCAGCCTCGATATCTCCGAGCGGTTCCTGTGGGACCTGCGCCAGACGGTCTCGGAGCTGGTGATCGAGAATTACGCCGGCCACATGCACAAGCTGGCCAACGACGCCGGGATGCGCTTCACGGTGGAAGCCTACGGCAGCCCGTGCGACGCGATTGCCTACGGAGGCCGGTCGGATGAGCCGATGGGCGAGTTCTGGACGCCGAGCGGCGCGATCGAGACATGCCGGGGCATGGCCTCGGCGGGACACGTCTACGGCAAGCGCATCATCGGCGCCGAGGCGTTCACTTCCGGCAGCGGCGAGCGCTGGCTGGAACACCCCGCCGTCTTGAAGTCGCACGGCGACCGCGTGTTCTGTGAGGGCATCAATCGTTTCGTCTTCCACCGCTACGCACTCCAGCCGTGGACGGACGACCGCGTTCCGGGCATGACGATGGGGCCGTGGGGCCAGCACTACGAACGCACGCAAACGTGGTGGGAGTGGACGCCGCAGTGGCATCAGTATCTGGCGCGCTGCCAGTATCTGCTGCGGCAGGGCCTCTTCGTCGCGGACATCTGCCGCGTCCAGTCCGAGGCGCCGCCGCAGGGCTTCGGCTACTACCAGCGCAAAGGGTACGACTGGGACGAGTGCGGCACGGAAGTCGTGCTCACACGTATGGCGGTGCGGGACGGTCGCATCGTGCTGCCCGACGGTATGAGCTACCGCGTCCTGATGCTGCCCTGGTCGCAGACGATGACACCGGCGCTGCTGCGCAAGACCAGGGAGCTGGTCCAGGCCGGTGCGACCGTGATCGGACCGAAACCGTCGCGCTCGCCAAGCCTGAGCGGATATCCGCAATGTGACGACGAGGTCGAGCAACTGGCCGCGGAGATGTGGGGCACAGCCGACGGGCAGACCGTGAAGGAACATCGCCTCGGCAAGGGACGCGTGATCTGGAGCGATGCGCCGGAGAAGGTGTTGGCCGAATCCGGCGTGCTCGCGGACTTCGCCTCCGGCCAACCGCTGCGATTTCTCCACCGCCGCACCGCCGATGCGGACATCTACTTCGTGGCGAATCTCCAGCCCTACGGATTTACGACGACGTGCAGTTTCCGGGTCACCGGCAGGATCCCGGAGTTGTGGTGGCCGGACAGCGGCCGCGTCGAGCGCGCCGCCATGTGGAAGGAAAAGGACGGCGCGACGCACGTCACGGTGCCCTTCACGGCCAGCGGGTCGGTCTTTGTCGTGTTCCGCGAACGGGCGCGCAAGAACGACGCCGTGGTCCTCGTCAAACGCGACGGCGAGGAGATCCTCTCGGCAACGCCCGAACCGCCGGTGAGGATCATCGTGCGCAAGGCGGTGTACGGCGTCCTGGACGATCCGGCGCGTACGCGTGACGTAACCGCGAAGGTGCAGCAAAAGGTCGACACCGGCGAGCTCGAGTTCCCCGCGCGGATCATGGCCGCAGAGGATGATCCCGCACGCGACGTCGTCAAGACGCTGGCGGTGGACTACGAGATCGAGGGCCGCCTGTTCCATGTGAAGGCGCAGGACTCGGCCACGATTCATCTCAGTGCGCAGGCGGTACACGTCAGGGTCGAGAAAGCGCGTTACGGCGTACTCGACGATCCGAAACGCACGCGCGACGTGCGCGAGAAGCTGCAGCAACTCCTGGATTCCGGCACGAGCCGTTTCAAGGTGGCGCTCATGGCGCGTGGCGACGATCCGGCCTTCCTCGTCGTCAAGACGCTCGAAATCGAGTACACCAAGGACGGCAAACGTCTCCGCCTTTCCGGCCAGGACCCGGACGTCATCGATTTCTCGCCCGTCGTCGCTCCCCCGGCGGCGCCGGCCACCGTGCGACGCGATCCGCGGGGCCGCGTGTGTCTGGAGGCGCGCGAGGCGGGCCGATACGAACTGGCTACCGCTTCCGGCAAGGCTCGACGTGTGGTTGTCAAGAAGGGCCAGCGGTCGCAGGAAATCACGGGACCCTGGCAGGTGCGTTTCGCGCCGGGCCGCGGCGCGCCCGCCGAGATTACGCTCGACAAACTCCTGTCATGGAGCGCGCACGACAACGAGGGCGTGAAGTTCTTCTCCGGCGAAGCAACGTACACCCGGACCCTCACGGTGCCGCGCGACATGTTGGCCAAGCGACGGAGGCTCTACCTCGACCTGGGCCGGGTCGAAGCGCTCGCTGAGGTCACGCTTAACGGCAAGACCTTTCCCACGCTCTGGAAGCCGCCGTTCGTCGTTGACATCACCGACGCGGCGAAGGCCGGGGACAACGAACTGAAAGTGCGCGTCGTCAACCTCTGGCCGAACCGGATGATTGGCGACGAGCAACTGCCGGAAGACAGCGAGCGAAACGACAACGGCACGCTGAAGAAATGGCCGCAGTGGCTGCTCGACGGCAATCCCAGTCCGACCGGACGCTTCACCTTCACAAGCTGGCGCCTGTGGAGGAAGGACGAACCGCTGCTCGACTCGGGTCTGCTGGGACCGGTGACGCTCCGCGCCCCGAGGATCGTTCGCCTCGATACCGAATGAATCTCATGCCTCGCCGATGAAGAGTGCGTGGAACTCGTTGGGAGCATTTTCGTGGCGTGCCGTAAAGGAACGGTTGTTGTCGGCGTCGATCTGGCCGGCTCTCCTCGCCGGCCGACGGGCATATGCGTCCTGCGGGGCATTACGGCGCGCACGCGCGTTGTGTATCTCGATGAGGATATCCTCGCCACGGTCGAGGAAGCGAAGCCCGGCCTGGTCCCGATCGACGCTCCGCTGAGCCTGCCGGAGGGGCGCACGACCATCCACGATCGCCGCGGCGAGAATCTGCGCGAATGCGACCGCGAATTGCAGCGCCGCAAGATCCGGTTCTTCCCCATCACACTGGGTCCGATGCGCATGCTGACCGAACGCGGGTTGGCGCTGAAGGCGGAAATCGAGGCGATGGGCTACCGTGTCGTCGAATGCTACCCCGGAGCTGCGCAGGATGTATGGGCAATTCCCCGTCAACACCGCGACCGAGAGGGGCTTCTGAGGGGACTGGGGGACCTCGGAGTGAGGGGACTGACGGCGGAAATAACGGGCGATGAATTGGACGCGGTAACGGCAGCCCTCGTGGGACGCTGGTTTCTCAGCGGAAAGGGCGAGATGCTGGGAGGCGACGAGGGCATCCTCATACCGCAAAGCACGTGCGATCAGTAGATTTCCACCTGCCGTTACTCGGTTCGCCTTGCACAAGTCGCCCGCTCCTGCTAAAATATCCGTGTTTAGGAGGGAATCAAGATGCAAGAACAGACTACAGAAAACAGTGGTGTTCCGAAAGAAGAAGGGCAAGAGATACCGGTGTGTATCCACTGTTTCCAGCCGGTCGACCCACTGGCTCACTACTGCCCCAACTGCGGGGCTGCCACGGGGCAATTCACGCATTACCTGCCCTTCATCAACATTCGCTGGCAAGCAAGCGTTTGGGGCCAGGCCTGGCGTCAGATATGGTGTAGCGATGTTTCTATCCCGGGCCGACTGTTCAGACTCTTCATGGTCGTATGGAACGTCCCGGTCATGCTGATTGGCTTGTTGTTTCGAGCCAGTCGTGGAAGGGAAACCGAACAGCACGAACGCGACAAAGCACAAAATGAGACGTAGGCGTAGCACTCGACGACATCGCGCCGCATGCTGCTTTGACGAATACCGGCGTGCACACAGGAAGGAATGGTAACGGCAATGGTCGGAAGAAAAGACGACCTGATGCGGCAAGAGTCGCAGGAAAACGTTTACAAGATAGCTCTCGCCTGGTTCCGAAGGGAGCAATGGGGGCGCCTGCTTGAAGTCTCGGAAGACCGCGACGAACTCGAAGAGACTTTCGACGAGTGGGTGCAAGTGGCCCAGCAACGGTACGACGAGTTGAGAAGCTCGGGGTACGACA
This sequence comes from Sedimentisphaerales bacterium, assembly GCA_016932895.1. The sequence goes on from JAFGCA010000179.1 coordinate 7,832, forward strand.
TCAAGAAGATCGATGTGGACGTGGAGGAACTGGTTCGCTGGTGCCTGGCGCAAGACAGGCCCGTCAATGGGGAAGCCCGCGCAGATTTTGCCCTCGATAAGCTCCGCTAAAGCACCTGGCCTATCAGCCAAATGAGGAAGGAGTAGTTGTGATCGCTGTATACATTGCTGTTGGCGTAGCCGTCGTGGTCGGAATCCTCGTGGCGCGGGGTCGCGGTTCTTCTTCTCGCAGCGGTCTGCCCGAGGGGGCAACAGATGACGATATTCGCGCCCTGGCGCAACGAGGCAAGAAGATTCACGCAATCAAATGGTACAGGGATCTTCACGGGGTTGACCTCAGGGAGGCGGTGGAAGAGATGACGCAACAACAGTGACGCGTCACGACTTTGATGGTAGGAACATCGACGGACGGCATCTGCCTTCAGGGCAAAGCCCCGGTTTCCGGGGACCCCGGCCTATGCGCCCTCGGCGGGCGGCTGCTGGGCGCTGCCGTCCCCTGCGGATAGGTCTTGCACGTCTGGCGGAGAGTCTTCCGTGGATTCGTTTTCGGGGGCCTGGAGGGCTCGGGTTTTGGCGTCGACGGTGCAGGGGGGGGAGATTTCGGCGCTGGTGGCGGCGCCGAGCTCTTTGAACTTGCGGGCCGAGACCAGGACCCGGCTCTCCATGGAGCCGACGGCTCTGTTATAGGCCTCGGCGGCGCGGTTGAGGTTCTTGCCGATGTCGTCGAAGTGGCTCACGAGCACGCGGATACGGTCGTACAGCTCTTTGCCGAGATTGCTGATGGCCTGGGCGCTCTCGGCGATCCGCTGCTGCTGCCACCCGTACGAGACGGCCCGCAGCAATGCGATCAGGGTCGTCGGCGTAGCGAGGATGACCTTCTGCTCAACGCCCATTTCGATCAGGTGCGGGTCCTGCTCCAGGGCGGCGCTGAAGAACATCTCGCCCGGCAAAAACAGCACGACAAACTCGGGCGTCTGGGCGAACTGGTCCCAGTACGCCTTGGCGCCGAGGTTCTGGACGTGCGTGCGGACGGCGCGGGCGTGCTGCTTGAGTCGCTGGGCGCGCGTCTGCTCGTCGGTGGCCTCGATGGACTGGAGATAACCCTCCAGCGGGGTTTTGGAGTCCACCACGACCATCCGTTCGTTGGGCAGTCGCACGATCATGTCCGGCCGGATGCGCCCCGACTCGGTCCCTGAGGACTCCTGCGTGCGGAAGTCGCAATACTCGACCATGCCGGCGATCTCGACGACGCGCTTCAACTGGATCTCGCCCCAGCGGCCGCGGACGGTAGGCCGGCGCAGGGCGGTGACGAGGTTGGCGGTTTCCTTTTTCAGGGCGTCTTCGGAGGTAGCGAGTGACTTGATCTGCTCGGTCAGCGAGGCGAAGCCCGCCGAGCGCGTCTTCTCGACCTGCACGAGCTTGTCGTCCACCTTCGTCAGCGACTCTTTCAGCGGCTTGACCAGTTCGTCGATGGCCTTCTGACGTTTCTCCAGCTCGGTCCGGGCGCCTTCCTGGTACTTGTCGAGGTTCGTTTTGGCTAATTCCAGGAACTGCGTGCTGTTGCTCTTGAGGGCTTCCTGGGAGAGGGCCTTGAAGGCGTCGGAGAGCTTCTGCCGGGCCTCGTCCAGCAGGGCCAGTTTCTCCTTGGAGGCCTTTTCCTGCTCCTCCAGCCTGGTGGAAAGCCGGCTGATCTCGGCCTTCTGCGAGGCGCCGTCTTCCTGCATCTGGGCGATGCGCTGCTCTTTGGCGGCGATCTGCGCCTCTAACTCGGGGATGCGCGTGTTTCGCTCTTCGGCCGCGATGCGCCGCTGTGATTCCTCGGCGTGCTGCTCCTGGAGCGCGCGAATCTTCTTCCGGACGATCTTGAAAGCGAGCAGCCCGGCCGAAACGGCCCCGGCGACGATGCCTATGACGGCGGTCAAAACGTATTCCATGAAGACGACCTCGCAACACACTTCGTGACAGATGAAACTCAGGACCGATTATACGCGCCGCGGCGCACTTTTGAAAGCCAACGGCCCGGCGGCGCCGAAAGAAAAGTGTTGCGGGCGACTTTCCCGCCCGGTATCGTCCGGGTGCTGAACCGACCCGACGTTACCGGCAGGGGTGCAAGCGTGGAGAAGATTGAATCGGTCTTATTCGATTGGGGCGGCGTTCTCATCGACGACCCGGCCCCCGGGCTCATGGCTTTCTGTGCCCGGGCGCTGGAGGTGTCCGTGGCAGAGTACATCGAGGCCCACGAGCGGCACGGCGAGGCCCTTCAGAAGGGTGCGATCGAGGAGGAGGTCTTCTGGCAACGCGTGTGCGCGGACCTGCGCCGGGCCGCGCCCGACGAGCGTTCGCTCTGGGGCCGGGCGTTCCGGGCCGTCTACGCGCCGCGCGAGGAGATCTTCGCCCTGGCCGAGCAGCTCCGCGAGCGGGACTACAACACGGCCCTGCTGTCGAACACGGAAGCCGCGGCGATGGATTTCTTCCTGGAGCTGAATTACAAGATGTTCGATGCCCTGACGTTCTCCTGCGCCGAAGGCGCGGTCAAGCCCGAGCGGGAGATCTACGAGGCGGCCAGCCGTAAGCTGCCCACGGGGCCGCCGCAGTGCGTTCTTATCGACGACAAGCCCATCTTCATCGAGGGCGCGCTGGAGGCCGGGATGAAGGGCATCGTCTATCAGACTCCGGCCCAGGTCAAAAAAGAGCTGGCAGAACTCGGCGTACACATCGAGTAGGGCTGGCTTCGGAGCCCGGTCTTTCTGGGGGTGTCCCTTGAAGTTCCTCGATCTGCTCGACAACAAGCGAATCGTCCTGCTCGACGGGGCGATGGGCACCCAGCTCGACAAGAAGGGGCTGATGTCCCGGGGGCAAAACAACCTCGATGTGCCCGAGGCGGTGCTGGAGATCCATCGCGCCTACGTGCAAGCCGGCAGCGATGCCTTGATCACGAATACCCTGACGATGAACCGCCTCTACATCGAGACGCACAACGTCGGCGTGCCGGTCGGGGACGTGAACCGGGCCGGCGTGACACTGGCCCGCCAGGCTGCCGGCGACGAGCGTTGCGTCCTGGGAAATATGAGCTCGACGGGGCAGTTGCTCGAACCCTACGGCTCGTACAGCGAGGCCCAGTTCTGCGGAGCCTTCCGGGAGCAGGCCGAGGCGTTGGCGGAGGCCGGCGTCGACGGGTTCATGATCGAGTCGATGTTCGATCTGCGCGAGGCCCTGTGCGCCCTGCGGGCCTGCAAGGAGGTTTCTTCGCTGCCGGTCCTGATTTCCATCGCCTTCCAGACAAGCGGCAAGGGCGGCCGGACGATGATGGGCGATACGGCCGAACAATCGGCGCGACAACTGACCGATGCCGGCGCCGATGCCATCGGAGCCAACTGCGGTGACCTCGACCCAAACCAGACGGCCGAAGTGGTCGCCCTGCTCGCGGCGGCGACGAACCTGCCCATCGCGGCCCAGCCCAACGCGGGCAAGCCAAGGCTCGTCGAGGACCGAACGGTCTTTGACATGGCGCCGGAGCCCTTCGCCGAGGGCATCGCCGCCTGCATCAAGGCCGGGGCGCGACTCGTCGGCGGATGCTGTGGAACGGGCCCCGAACACATCGAAGCCGTCCGAGGTGTGATCGAGAGAATGTAACCGAAGTCGCTGAAGCGCCACCGTCACGATGAATTGTCACCTGGCGATATTGAAGAAGCCGGGCTGAGAACGTCTTACAACAAAGGAGAATTTCAGCATGAAAAGAACCGTTCGAACTGCCGTCGTTATCACTACCGTAGCCCTCATCAGCGTTCTGGGAATTCTGCTCTCGGACGCTCTGGCGCAACGCAGGCCCAGAGGCGCGGGCCAGGGACAAGGGGATTCCCAACTGGAGAAGCCGTCCGTTCCGAAAGACGACAACGAGAAGAAGATTCTCAGCATTCTGGACGACATCCTGGCCCGCCAGCGATACCGGAATGTCCCGCCGCAGGATGGACGTCTGCTCCGTCTCCTGGCCGAGTCGATGAATGCCAGGAACGTCGTCGAGATCGGGACGTCCACCGGCTATTCCGGCATCTGGCTCGGCATGGCGCTGCAAAAGACCGGCGGCACGCTGACGACCTTTGAAATCGACGCCCAGCGCGCCGCCACGGCTCGTGCGAATTTCAAGCGGGCCGGCATGGCCGATATCATCACGCTGGTCGAGGGAGACGCGCACGAGAAGGCGACGAGTCTCAAAGGTCCCATCGATATCCTCTTCCTCGACGCCGACAAACAAGGCTACATCGATTATCTCAACAAGCTCCTGCCCTTGATTCGTCCCGGCGGGCTGGTCATCGCCCATAACATCACGCCGGGCATGGCTGACCCCGCGTATATGAAGGCGATCACCACCAGCCCGGACCTGGAGACCATCGTTCGCACCGGGGTCAGCCTGACCATCAAGAAAAAATGACGTGATACAAGCACCGTCCCGCAGGGAGCCTTTCTAAGGACCAAGCCGATGCCGAAAGAAGAACTGCAACGAGGATTCGGTCTATCCACTGCCACGTACGTGGTGATCGCCAGCATGGTGGGCACGGGGATTTTGGTCTCGCCCGGGTACATGATGGCGTCGCTGGGGAACTACCCGGTCATCTTCGGGCTGTGGGCCCTGGGCGGCCTGCTGGCCCTGTGCGGGGCGCTGTGTGTGGCGGAGCTGGCGGCGGCCCTGCCCCGGGCTGGCGGGGAGTACGTCTACCTTCGCGAAGCCTACGGAGCGATGCCCGCCTTCCTGTCGGGCTGGACGTCGTTTTTCGTCGGCTTTTCGGCGCCGCTGGCGGTGGCCGGCTACGTCGCGGCCGAATACCTGTTGAAACCGTTCGGATGGGCCGGGGCGGGATCGGAACTCCGGGTCAAAGTCGTGGCCGCAATCATCATCGCCGCAATCACGCTGCCCAACCTCCTGGGGCATCGCCAGTCCGCATGGACGCAGAACCTCACCACCGCGCTCAAGTTCGGCCTGTTTGCCATTCTGGTAGTGGTGGCTTTTCTCTTCGGCAAGGGACAACTGTCAAACATCGGCCAGGGCCGGCCGATCGGAAGCATCAAGCCCGGCGATGCCGCCACGCAGTTGTTCTACGTGATGTTCGCCTACAGCGGCTGGAACGCCGCCAGCTATCTCGCCGGTGAGGTCAAGAATCCGGGCCGGATTCTCCCGCGCTCCCTGCTGCTGGGGGCCGCCCTGGTCACCGTGCTGTATCTGGCCCTCAACCTTGTTTTTGCCTATGCCGTGCCTCTGGCCGATGTAACATTCGACAATGCAACGCAGGTTCCGACGCTCGCGGTCCAGAATCTGTTCGGGCCCGGAGCATCCCGCGTTTTCTCGGTCCTGCTCGGAGTGACCTTCCTGGCCACAGTCAGCGCCTTCATCCTGACGGGCCCGCGCGTCTACTACGCCATGGCCAGGGACGGGTTGTTCCCCGCGATAGCCGGGGGTATCAGCGCAAAGGGAGGCGTCCCGGCCTGCGCGATGATCGCACAGAGCGCCTGTGCCATCGTTATTCTGTTCGCCATGAAGAACTTCCGGGACCTGTACCAGTACGCCTCCGTGGGCTTGTCGGTCTTTGCGTTGCTCTTTATCGCCGCGGTGTACGTCCTGCGATGGCGCCGGCCGGAAATGGAAAGACCGTTCCGCGTGCCCGGCTATCCCGTCGTTCCGGCGCTCTTCATGATCGTCATTCTCTTTATGACCGTCTTCGCCTTCAAGCAGTGGCGGACGCCGTCCCTCTATAGCCTCGGCAGCATCCTCCTGGGCATCCCGGTCTATTACGCCTGGTCGTTCCTCCGGCGACCCGGAGACCCAGGGGACCGGGCACAGTGATTCTGCTGACGCCGGATGCGGTCGCTGCGCCCCGGGAAACGAGGTGCAGTGATTCCGTTGACGCCGGATTCAGGCGCTACGCATCGTTCGCGCCTGCGCTGTGTCTGTGAAAACACCCTGGCATGCGCGTGGCAGCGTCAAGCGCCAGCTTGGCGATGGGGGGACTTATGCGCTGCGTGTGGCGCTATCCCGACTTTCCCTATTCGGCTCAAAAACGTTCGTAAGTCCTTATTCTACCGTCCGGAGATGGCAAAGGTCGGCACTACATCTCTATA
>JAFGCA010000180.1 GCA_016932895.1 Sedimentisphaerales bacterium
ACAGCGGTTGGGTTTGCCCAACCGTTCGTCAACCAGCTTACCCACAAGTTTCGGATTTGAAGGGTCGGACACACTGAACACGAGAAAGGCATTCGTGTCCCAGTTCACAGCGAAGTAGAGCTCGCCGACAATGACCCCGCTTACCTGTCCAATGGCCGGATCGAAGACCTCCGCGACCAACCGTGGCTCCGACGGGATCTTCACGTCAACCACGGCCAAGCGGTTGTGGCGTCCGAAGATGGTGCCCACCAGCGCGTAGTCGCCGCAGAACTCCACACTGAACGGGCCGTCGTCTTCCGTCGTCACCACCACCGACCCAACGACAACCGGCTGGCTCGGGTCCCTGACGTCGACCGCGAAGAGTTTCTTTTCTGTTTGGTGCGCGACGTAACAGCGACCATCGCGATAGGCGACTTTGTAGAGGACGCCTTTGTCCGCCGTCCCAAGCCGTACGGAACCGAGTAACCGAAGAGCGGTCTTGTCGGTGGCGTCGACTACCAACAACCGTTGATTGCTCTGAGACGCCAGATAGACCATGTCGCCGCAGATCGCGAAACCGGCAGCACCCTTGAGTTCGGGATGGGTGAAACTGGAAACGACCCTTGGATTGGTGGGATCGTCAATGGCACAGATTGTGAGTCGCTGCCCTTCGCGGCAAGGCAGGTATGCGTAGTCGCCGACAATGTGGACATCTTCGATGCCCCGCAAGAGCGTCGGTTCGACAAGCCGGCCGATAAAGGCGACGCCCGGTGGGTGGTTGGCTACATCCTCCGCCTGGGCAACCACACAGAGGGCCAGGCTCATACAGCATAGGAACAGCTCGTTGTATACCATCTTGGCGCCCTCTCCATTGTCAACGGGCCTCGCACGTGCAATCTTCGTCTTCATCGTCCAGGCGTGGCCCACTTCAAGGCGGCCCCGTCTTGTTGGCTTCACAAGCAGCCACGTCCACAGCCAACCAAGTAGAAGCCGAGGAGAATCTCGTCCCCGAGAGCGGAAGTATTGTGAACAAGGCGTCCTCGGATTCGACCGCGTCCACCGCGCGGGGAACGGGCCGCCCCGACTTCGTATCCTCCGCCATGATGTCAACCCAATAGCGGCCCGGCAGTACGGACTGGGGTGCGCAAACGACAACGGCAACAGACCGGGATTCGCCGGGGACCAGATGCAGCGGACCGGCGGGCGCTTCGATACGCCACCCATCGGGCAATCTTCCTTTGATCTCGATGGTGACGCCGTCGGTCGTCCCGTTGTGAAACACGACTTCGGATGCGGCGCACCGCCCGGACGCCATTGCCGGGAACGCACGTGGCCCATCCATCCAGAAACGCGCGCTGCGCACGATCATAGGTTCGCCCTCTTTCTGAGGGGCCATCTGGTCACCCGATATGACGCATCGATTTACAGGCCATAGTGGGAGCTTCATCCATGCAAAGGGGGGGCCGTCTACGCGGAGTGTCTGGTCCCGAAGGGAGACAATCCAGCCAGATTCACGCCGGAGAACGCTCTGCAAGCGCCAGTCCTCCTCCGTGAATGACGCCATGTTGAAACTGACCAGGCCGTCGGCGCCTCCGCGCAACACGTGGAGCGACTGGACCAGCACTTCATCGGGCGTGTTTTCGCCTCGGTCCCACGCCCGGGCAACGGAATCCCATAGTTCGGCTTGATTGTCCATCACGACGACGTGATCGCGTAGCCAGTGCTGATGCTGCGCCCGATCGCTCGTGTAGCTCATCGGGCACACCACATCGACCAGTCCCTCACGCGCCCACCTAGGCCAGTCCTGCCCGAGCATGCGGGCATGATCGAGATTGGCGAAGACGCACACGGAGAGCTTCAGCCCCACGCGGTCGCACATGGCGCGCACTCGGGCGACCATTCCGCTAATGACGGCGTTGCGCATGTCGGCATACTTCCGGGCGAGCTCCTCGTCTTGTTCGAGGTCTTCCTCGGTCACTTCGTCGCGGCCGAGCCATTCTCGGTAGAGGGCAGTGCAGGCCCCGCAAGAACAGGGACTGTCGTCGGGATAGCGGATAAAGTCGAGATTCACCCCGTACAGATGATCGCGTTCTTCACGCAGGAGCGGTTCGGTCCACGTTACCCATTCGACTTGGTTTTCGGGCCATGATGGACAGGAAATGCGCTGGGCTTTGGTCCAGTCCATCTGGAAGAGGCGCTCGGGATGTTCCTTTACGTCCTCCTCGGAGTAGCGTGCCTGCCCGAAGGTGCGCAGCCAAACGCGAACGCCGTATTTCTCGGCCGCCGCGTAGATCTGGCGACGCAACGCTTCGTCCCCGCGCATGATGAAGTAGTCCCTCATGCCGATGCGGGCCATGTCGGCCAATCGGGCGTCGACGTCGCCGTCGGGGAAATCTTCTTCCGGCGGTTGGCCCCACGTAGCATAGTTCAGGCGTGCGGCGACGAACCACTCTCGGTCCGGTTCGCCGGACGGCACCGCGGGATTACCGTCGGGTGGCGACGGGTCTGCCGCGGCCGTGAAGAGAGTCAAGGAGAGGAGTCCGGCGAGGGTCAGCAGGACCAGACAGAGGGCGCAACCCGACGCCTGCAGTTTGCGAAACGACATGTCGGTCGTCCTCCGTACAGAGTCCGTTGGCCAACCGGACCGCCGGCCTCCTGGGGACTCTCCCCGTCGGAAACTAGCGGGGGCGGAATTCGACCCCGCGACCCCGTGGCAACGCAATGACATGGCCCCGTTGGCCACTACCTGCCGATGTTCCCCATGTTCTCCGCTTCTTGAGCACCAATCTGAGTACCGCTTTCGAGGTCTTCTTGGCGGCCCGGGAGCGGATTCTGCGTTGCCGCACCGCCCTGAATCGCATTGTACCAAGTGCGAGCGAGAAACCGGAAGAGGCTTGGGACAGGCGGGAGGGCCGCAATGAAAGTGTGGCAAATCCATCACTCATCCCTGTAGCTCTTCACGAATCGCCTGCCCCCATTGGCCCTTGTCCGCCAGCGAGTATGAATTCTCGGGACACGCAAGCGGCGGGAACTCTCTCACCGCCGATACCGAGCCATTCACCATCCTTGTCACCCAACGGACAGAGACAACTGGGCATCGGCCGAGTCTCTTGGCCACATGGCATGGCAGTAGAGAACGGGCCGTAGAATAAGTAAACTGGCGCGGTTCCTTCGTCAATGTCTGAGACTTCGCCTGGGCGATTCGCTCTGAAGAATGGGGGCAACGTATGAGAGACGCTGTGATGCGCGCTGCCGTACGCACGGCAATGCTGATGACCTTGTCGCTGGTTACCGCCTTCCGCGCGTCAGGTGCCGAGTTCTACGTGGCTCCCGACGGCAATGACGATGCGTCCGGCACGAAAGAGACTCCTTTCCGGTCTCTTGAACGCGCCCGTGACGCCGTGAGGTCGCTAAACAACGACATGTCAGAGGACATAGTGGTATGGCTTCGTGAAGGGGTTCATCGGCTGCAACAGCCATTCCTCCTGGAGCCAGAGGACTCGGGGATGAATGGGCATCAGGTCGTGTTCAAGGCCTTTGCAGGCGAGAAGCCCGTCTTGAGTGGCGGGATTCTCGTCACGAACTGGCGTGAGGCCGGTAACGGGCTCTGGACCGCGGCGATGGACCTGCCGGATTGCCGCCAGCTCTTCGTGGGCGGCTGGCGGGCCGTTCGCGCACGCGGCGAATGTCCGGAAGGCATCGAGCGCTTCGGCGCGATGGAGTTCATTGACGCAGACGCCGGACACGTGTTTCCGCAAGGAACAGGGAACATGGCCCGATGGCGCAATCACGGTGACATCGAGCTTGGTTACTACAACTCTTGGAGTCACATGATCTGCAAAGTGGACGCGATCACCGCGGACGAACAGGGCCGTGCGGCATTTCACATGCAGCGACCCTGGTTCTTTCTTGCCTCGATGAAAGAGGGGGTGCAGGCGGGCTCCCCGGCGTACATCGAGAACGCGCGTGAACTGCTCGACGAGCCAGGAGAGTGGTACTTCGACCGGTCCGCCAAAATACTCTACTATATGCCGCGAGAGGGCGAAGACATGACCGCGGCGGAAGTCATAGTGCCCCGGCTCGAGACGCTTCTGCGCATCGATGGCGCCGTCCGGAACCCGGTGCACGACATCCGGTTTGAGGGCATCTCCTTCACTGAGGCAACGTGGTTGGGCCCGAACCGCAGCGGGCACGTCGATGTGCAGGCGAATTTCACGTGTGACGACACCAACCTCTTTTCCCGCGACGGCGCGCTTGTTAACGTGCAGAACGAATACCGGAAGAGCCCGGCTAACGTCGTGCTTCACGGCGCCGAAAGGTGTTCGTTCGAACGGTGCACCTTTAGCCGGCTTGGTGGTGCGGGAATCGACATCGAGTACGGCTCGCGAGAGAATGTCGTCAACGGATGTGAGTTCTGCGATATCTCGGGAACCGCAATCCAAGTTGGCGACGTCACCAGCGACGACCATCATCCGGATGACTCTCTGCTCGTGGTCAAGGGCAATCAGATCACGAACAACTTCATTCACGACATCGGAGTCGAGTTCCAGGACAGTATCGGCGTCTTTGCGGGATACACGGACGGCACGGTGATCGCGCACAATGAGATTTGCCGCCTGCCGTACAGCGGCATTTCGGTTGGTTGGGGATGGGGTGAGCCCGACGCCGGCGGGGGCGGATACTCCACGCCGTACAAGTACGAAAAGGGCACACCAAGCGCGAACAATCGCATTGAGTACAATCACATCCACCATGTGATGCAGACCCGGAACGACGGGGGCGGCATCTACACCCTCTCGAACCAGCCAGGAACGCTCATTCGCGGCAACCACATTCACGATAACGGGCCGGGCGGGCCGGGTGGCATCTATCTGGATGAGGGAAGCGGGTTCATCGAGATTACGCGGAACGCCGTGTATCACGTCGCGACGCCTATGAACTACAACAACCGCGTGCAGGACCGTGTGGAGACCTGCAACGAACACGACAATTCCTTTGACGTTGAGCCGGGCGCGGAGGATTTCCCCGCGGAAGTCGCTGGCGGGGCAGGCCCGGAGCCGGCATACAGAGAAGCAGTCACTCGCGTTCCCGACTGAGAATCTGTCCTCGCTACCGGTGGCTGGCGGATATTCGCCCTTATTGCCGGGCACGCCGAAGCGGACCTGCTACCGGTGGAAGCGCCAGCAGGGCGATCCGGGGGTAGCAGAGGTGCGTTAGCTCAGGTAGCTTGAGCAGGAGAATGACCGTCTGATGCAATTGGCCGCGGCCCCATCAGCTTCGCGCGCCAGCCCAATCACATCCCCGGGTAGCCTGTCTCGTTGTAGAGCGTGGGCACTTCGAGCAAGCGGGCGTTGGCATAGATGCAGGCCCCGCGAGCACCGAAGAGGATGGCCTCCTGGCGGCTGTCTCCCCATACGTCGGCGGCCAGGGCGTAGAAGCCGGCGCGGCGGTCTTCCTCGCTTGCTTGCGGCGGGTACGCCATCGGGAGGGTCTCCACGATTTCACCTTTGCCGTTGTAAATGACAGCCGGCCGTCCCGGTCCGTGGCCGTAGACGAGCACCCCTTTGGGCCCGCCTCCTCCGAACCAGTCAACGGCCACCGTGGCGATGGCCCATGCGCCGGGCTCCTGCTGATGGCGCCAGAGCTCTTGTCCCGCCAGGTCGTACGCGTACAGGATCGCCCAGCCGGTCTCGTCGCGCCTGGACGTGGGAAGTGGCGTGCGGTCCACGACGATGACATCAAGCGGCGAATCGGCCCGAAAACGGTCCACGAGCACGTGCTGGGCCTCTCCGACGGGGTGATGCCACAGCTCGGCGCCGTCAGACGCAAGGCAATGAATGCCCGAGTTTGCGTTGAATAGCCGTATCCCGCCGGGCGCTTTCGCGATGTAGACGGCGTCTTGATGGGCTCCCCCGGGGTCCTTTGAGAATAGAACCTTGCCGTCATGATCGATGAGCGCGTAACCGACGAAGACTTCTTCCTTCCCATCGTTGTCTACATCGGCAACGGCCGGATAGTGCCCGGTCGATCCTTCCCAATGCCAAAGCACGGTTGCATCGTGGGCGACACCCCACATATTCCAATAGCGATCCTTCACGACGAGGTCTTCGCGTCGGCCGCGTCCGGTCAGGTCAGCGAAGACAATGCTGTCGTCCGCAGGCGCGGGCAGGGACAACGTGCCTTCCTCCTTGCCGTCCCGGCCATCAAGGATCACAAGGGTCGCGTCGCCTTCGTAGCTCGACCCGCGTTCACGCACCACCGAGGGGTCACCGGGGCCTTCGGCATAGACGGCCTGACGCACATAGAGGACTTCATTTCGGCCGTCGCGATCCCAGTCGTAAACCTGGACGGGTAAGTCGCTGTAGAGCCTCCCATTGTCTTTAGAGGGGCTGCCGGTTTGCCAGAGCACTTCCCCGAAGACTGTCGTCGCGGTCAGACACGAGATGGTGCGCGGGCCGTACACGCTCTGGACAAACAAGAGGTCGGGTGCGCCGTCGCCGTTCAAGTCGCCGATGCGGACGGTCTCGGCCCCGAAGTCCTTCGTGTCAATCACACAGACGAGATGCTTCGTGTCGGGTGGGCTCCCTTCCTCGCCCTGGCTCCAGCCGTACCCGGAGACCAACGCCATTGCCAACGCCAGGAACACAGTGCTCCCTTTCATTCCCCGCCTCCTTTCAGGCTGCATAGAGTGACCTGCCCCGTAAACGATACCACTGAGCCGGGCGGGATTCGAGCCTGCGGCCCCGGGATATGAGCCCTCCCGAGCCCCGGCCTTGTACCCCCAGGAATCACTGGCGGAGTTCGGGCGCTTGCATCAACAGGCTGTTTCTGGTTAACTCAGAACACACCGTCGCCGAGGTCACAATGGCGGCGCCGTAGACACAATTCCGCACCCCTCAGTCACAATGGAATGACGGCGGATGTGCTTTCGTACGCATCACTTCAAGGAGAAGAGAGGATGCAAAGGAAGAATCCCTCCCGTACGGTGATACGTTCCCTCGCCCTGGCGGCAGGATGTGCGGTTGTCCTCTGTGGCTTCGGGGCGATGTTGTCGGCCGAAGCATCCGACCCTGCGGTTCCGGCCGACGCGATCCTGGTCAATCATGTCGGCTTTCTTCCGGACTCCCCGAAGTGTTGCGTGATACCTCAGCCGCCGGAAGAGACATTCACGATCCATCGGCTGAAGGACTGCGTCTGGACACAAGTTCAGGAAGGCACGTTGGCAGAGGGCGGGCCGGAACTCGAACCGGGGCATATCGGTGAGTTCACGTCCCTGCAAGAAGAAGGTATCTACCAGGTGCGTTGCGGCGCCAGGCAATCGCGTTGCTTTGTCGTGTGGCACCGCGTGTACGACGCACCCATGCGTGTTCTCTACAACTACTTCTCCTGGCAACGTTGCGGAGACAGCGTCACCGGATGGGCGGCCCCCTGCCATGTCGACGATGGCCGGATCGCCGAGACCGGCGCCCATCAGGACCTGGCCGGTGGCTACCATCAATCATGCGATTTGCGGAAATGGGCATCCGCGGAGGTGCTCGGCCTCATGGGGCTGAACCGCTTTGGTCAGATGCAATGTCCACGATGGGACGAGGGCTGCATTGCCGAGGACCTTCGCTGGGGAGGCGATTACTATCAGAAGCTGGTGCGCGAGGACGGCGGGATGTTCGACTCGGTCTTCATTCCGCTCGGTTGGGGTCCGAGGGACTTCTATCTATCCGATGCCCCTCCGCCGGCAATGTGGAACAACATTCGGTACCAAGCCATGCTGGCCATGTACTTCGAATCTCGCGATGCCGCTTACTCCGAGGAGTGCAAGCAGACGGCGGTGAAGGTCTGGCAGTACATGACGTCGACGGACCGTGGACCCGAAAGGTACCACGCCCCCGCGTTGCCGCCGCGCGGCCATGACGAACTCGACGGTTGGTATGCAGGCTTCTATCCCGGCTCATCGCTCGACCTCGCTCATCGCCTGTGCGCGGCCGTTGCCCTCTACCGCGCCACCCACGACCCCGGCCTGCTCGAGGACGCCGCACGTTCCGCGTCGGCACTCGTGGACCTTCAAGCGGCGCCCGATACTGTTAGCGGCAACAGCGATGCTTGTTTCTGGGAGGCACCGGACCGCAAGAATCCGGTGAGTGACGGCCTCTTCTGGCACGTTTCGGGCCCGTTGGGGTTGTGCGAATTGCTGGAACTGAAGCCCGATCATCCCGACTCGGCCAAATGGCGGAAGGCGGTGGAACGGATCGCCGAGCAGTATCTGGCCACCTCGCGACGCAATCCGTGGGGTTTGGTGGCCACCCAGTGGTCTACAAGCGACCAGCCGCTTCCGGCGCCTGCAACCGGTGCCGACCGAGTCGTCTCTGACCTGTACAACGGTGGGGCTCTGCAACCGCGAGAGGCCGGCGGTCCGGACAGATTCGTCGTCTATCGATACCGGCCTTACGGCTACAACGGTCCTATTGCGGCCGCAGGTGTGTTTCTCCGGCGCGCTGCGGCGCTCACCGGGAAGGAAGAATACAACCACGTCGCCCAACGCCAACTGGACTGGATTCTCGGATGCAATCCGTATGATGCTAGTGCGGTGGAAGGGGTGGGATACAACCAGCCGCAACGCGGATTCTACGGCGAGTTCTTCCCGCCTACGCCGCAGATTCCCGGGGCCGTCTCCACGGGAATCGATAGCTGGTCGATTACGTCACAGAACTCCGGATTCGCAAACGAGTATGACATGCCCATCGTGGGCGTGGTGCTGTGGCTCGTGACAGAGCAAGTGGGACCCCGCGCAGGGGTGGGGAGCCAATAAAGACTGCCTCGGTCCGGCTACCCTATCAAGACTGGATGGGGCACCCGTGATGGCACGGTCAGGCCTCCGAGCGACACGAACAGTCGGCAGGAGACGATCTCTACAGCATCAACGCGCCTATGCGGGGAATTCTTGACACAGGCCGTGAACCGTTGCAGACTCACACCGCCATTGTGAGAATCGCAATGGCGATGATGATGGACATATCCGCGCACCCCCAAGACAATAGCCTGGCTTCCCATAAGCGGTTGCGCAACTGGCCTCTATGCCCACAAACGGAAGGTGGAGGAATCGCATGTCCCCGTTCCTGGTAGCAGTCCTCGTATCTGCCTGCGCGGCTACAGGCGCCTCTGTCGAGCCTGCAGGCTCGGTAGCGAGCGATACCGCGACGCACGCCCCGGTGTTTCATATTCGAGACCGTAGCGAGGAGCCGCTCTTGCGGCAGGAGAAGCCTTGGGAGGGCCATTGCATCAACGGGTGTACGGTGATTAGAGAGGGCGAGCGCTGGCGCATGTGGTACGCCGCCTATGACCTCGATCACAAACGGGATGACGATGGTTATCTCTGCTACGCGGAGTCGGCCGACGGAAGTCATTGGACGAGGCCGGACCTCGGCATCGTGGAATACAAAGGTAGCAAGAGCAACAACATCCTCATTTCCGGACCGCAGATGGGCGGGTATGCGTTCTCGGCCGTGTTTCTGGATGAGGGCAAAGACGCCAGCGAGAAGTATAAGATGGTCTGGAACCAGTTCGTCAGCCAGGAACCGGGGTGGTGGGTCTATGGCGGCGCCTCATCGGACGGCATCCGTTGGTCTCTGCGGCCTGAACCCATCTTTCCCAGGAACTCCGACACAACATCCCCATGCATTGTGGACGGTGGCAAGTACCGGCTGTATGTGCGAATGTGGTCGGGCGGGACCTTCAGCGGAGCCCGGACAGTGGGCTACACCGAGTCCGATCATTTTGGCGATTTTCCCGAGCCCGTCGAGATTCTCAGACACGACGAGCAGGATCCGGAGGGGATGCAGTTCTATACGAGCGCGGCAACAAAGCTGAGGGACGGCCTCTACGTGATGTTCC
>JAFGCA010000181.1 GCA_016932895.1 Sedimentisphaerales bacterium
CGAAGTTGATCTTGATGCCGATCTTCTCGCCCGGCTGATAGCCCACGTCGCCTTTGCCCATCCGCTCGTTGAAATTGCGGAACATCGCGTCCCACGCGGCGTAGTCGGAGCCGGCCCCCGTCAGCGTCCGCAGGCCCTTGGACAGCATCTCCGTCACCACCTGCGGGTTGGTGCAGGCGTTGGAATGCCAATAGGGCTGGCGGGTATTGCCGTCGTCGCCGGGCCAGGTGGCGGCGTTGGCGTCGTGAATCCAGGCCACGCGCCCGGGATGGACGCCCTTGCCCTCGCCGATCGGCGCATTGACGATCGGCTCGTCGGCCCTGGCCGGGGCCACACTGCCGGTATCGGCCGCCATCGACAGCCATATGAACGCAACGCTGGCGACGATGCAGAGCCCCGCCGCCACATAGCGCGCCCGCACAAACGCCGACTTCGCCCTGCGATAGGCCGCCGCCGAGCCGGCCAGGCCCAGCAGCCAGATCACGAAACTCGACGCCAGCGGAAAGGCGACCCGCTGGCATGGATAGGTGGCCCGCGTGGGCTTGGGAATGACGCGAATCAGAAACCAGATTAGCGCCAGCAGGCTCGTGATCGGCAGCAGCAGCACCAGCAGACGGGACCGCAGGTTCGGGGACGTGGTTCGGCCTTCTCTGGGACAAGCATGCGGCCGGTCTTCACTTGCTGAACGTGACATCATCAACTCTCCTTTCATATCTCATCGTTGACGGGCGATCGTACACGTCACATCGACCAGTTTACCCGCAGCCGAGGCGAAAATCAAGGGTCCTCTCGACAAAAAGGGGCTGAAGGCGCCATTCAGCCGAGCGGCGATCCGTGACGCCGAGACGTCACAATCGCCCACCCGAGGCGAATCCCAACGGCCCCAAGGACGGCGGCCCGGCCCGACCGCCCCCGAAATGACAGATCGCAAATGACGAATCTCAGTGCGAGTTGCTCAAATACAGAATATTTTACAGTTTTCGATTGACGTATTGCGTCCTGTCGCTCATAATTCGGCCACTGTGAGACGCGGGGCGGGACTGGCCGCCTCGCCGCGATCTGACAACGGCACAAGGAGGCCACGTGGACGGCCACACCTGCTACGACTGCCTGTACGCCCACTGGGACGCGACGTGGTGGGCCGTGCGCATCCGCCGGGCCTGCCCGACCGGCCTGGTCTGCATCAACCACCCCGATTCCCCCGGCCAGATGCGCCAGCTCGTCGGCGCCTGTCCCTGCCGCAACTTCCGCCCGCGCCCGGGCAATCCCGTCCCGACGCCGACCGCCCCGACCGCCGAGATTCGCCGTATCCCGCTGACCCGTGGCAAATTCGCCCTGGTCACCGCCGCTGACTACGAGTGGCTCAGCAAACACCGCTGGTCCTGCCGGGGCGGCGGCAACCCCTACGCCGCCCGCTTCGAGAACGGCAGAATCGTCTGGATGCACCGCGAGATCATGAAGACCCCGCCCGGCATGGTCTGCGACCACATCGACGGCAACGGCCTGAACAACCTGCCCTGCAACCTGCGCAACTGCACCCGCGCCGACAACGTCCATAACCTCTCCAAGGCCGCCCACGGCTCCAGCATCTACAAGGGCGTCTGGCGGGACAAGAAAACACGTAACTGGTGCTCCAAAATAGCCCACAACGGCCGCCGCTACTATCTCGGCTCCTTCGACACCGAGATCGAGGCCGCCCGCGCCTACGACCGCCGCGCCGTCGCCCTCTTCCAAGAATTCGCCCGCCTCAACCTCCCCCAAGAATGGCCCCCCGACCGCCGCCAGGCCCTCTGCGCCAACCTCGCCGCCCCGTTCGTCGGTAGGGGCGGGCCCCCGTGTCCGCCCTTCTGATTGCCGCACACGCACGCCCTCGGCTGGCACAAGTCGAGTACGTAGGCTGTGCCGTGCACACCTTCAGGTCTTCTTTGCCACAGAGGACGCAGAGGAAAACGGTAGGGCCCGCCACCGCTTTCTTATCAAACCGCCAATGACGCGAAAAAGAAAGGAACCCTCTCACGCGGAGACGCAGAGCCGCAGGGACGCCTCCATCCGAGCGACCGTCTTGACAACGGCTTGCTCATAGATGTCCCCGGAACTCTGAGAACTCTGATACGGCGCAGGGTGCATAATATCATCTGATCATGAAGCAAGCGCGTTCGTCGGACCCGATCGCAGCTTGAGTGTGATCAAGATACTTGCGTTCGGATAATGTTCGCACCCTGCGTGGAAAAAACACGGCACAGACGAGAAGACGCGTTACGTGCCGCCGTCAAATGGCACTATTGTACAGAGTGCAGCAACGACGGATGAGTGTATGAGATCCGAAGCGTTGTGGCACGTTGTCCGCGTAGGTCCATTCAACGCCGCACGCAACAAGGAGTGAGGGGAGGCTCCGGGCATTCAATCCAGGACTGGGGGGTCGCGCTATCCCTATATAGCGCTCGCTGACGAAATAGCAAGTCTTGAGGACTAACATCAGAAGGAGTACGATTATGATTAGGAAATGGAGTTTGATTTGTATGATATCTGCTGTATGCATTGCTCAGGCAGGCGCGGGCAAGAGCAAGGATCCGGCTGCCCCCGACAAGGGGAGCGCAAACGATCCCACTCTCGTGGCCTGGTGGACGCTGGATGAGACTTCCGGCGACACGGCCAACGATACCAGCGTCGGGACGCAGCACGGCAAACTCAAAGGAGGCCCCGTATGGACGAAGGGGCACAAGGCCGGCGCCCTGGAGTTCGACGGCAAGGACGACTACGTCGCGATTACCAAGGCTTTCTTCAACAAGAGGGGCATCGCGGCCATGACGGTTGCCGCCTGGATTCGCACGAGCAGCCTGAACAACCAGGTCATCGTGTCGTTTGACCGCAACGAATACTGGCAACTGGAGGTCAACGGCGCCCTCGCAAAGAACGGGCAGGCCGGCTGGACCGTGGTGACGGACGCCGGCCAGCTTAATCTGGCCAGCCGCGTCCACGTCAACGACGGACAGTGGCACCACGTCGCCGGCGTGTTTGACAATGGGTTAGGCACGCTCTACGTGGACGGCGTCGCGGATGCCGTGAAAACCACCGGCCGGAGCTGCGGAAACGGCGACAAACGGTACGGTTTCCTCGGCGTGGGTTCCCAGGCGGATAAATACGACGGCGCCAAACTACCGGGGACGTACTTTGCCGGCGATATGGACGACGTCCGCGTCTACTCGCGCGCCCTGACCAAGAGCGAAATCGTGCAGCTTTCTTTCTTCGGACCGGCCAATGACGACTGCCAGTTCGCCGAGCCGATCAACGAGGTGACCAACCTGGCGTTCGATACCACTGAGGCCAGCGCCGATGGGCAGGGTTTGTGCATGATCAGTCCCAATCTGTGGTACGTGTACGCCCCGTCGGCGACGGGCGTCGCCACCGTCAGTCTGCTGGGCAGCCAGTATGACACGATGCTGTCGATCTATCGAGGCGCGGACTGCAGTCCCGGGCCGGATCGATTGATCGGCTGCAACGATGACTTCAGTGGACTGCAATCACAGCTCACGTTCGACGCCGTCGGCGGTCAGCTATACCTTGTCGAGGTTGGCGGTTGGAGCCGCTATACAGGCCAGGGGGTCCTGACGATCTCGCTGGAGGCGACTGAGCGGGCGGAGGCTGACCTGGGCGACGCCCCGGACAGCACCGGCTGGACGAAGCGGATGACTGCCTATCCCGACAGTGGACAGGGTGCCGTCCAGGCTCATTTCCCAACCGTGTTCGAGGATACCGACAATCAGCCCCGCGGGCCGGTGCACCTGGCGCCACGGGTCGTGGTATATCTGGGTCCGGCGGTCAGCCTCGAGAACGAGGCCAATCAGGGTGTTGACGAGGATGTGGTCAACAACATCAATCAGATCCAGGACAAGGCGGATCAGGATGGCGCCGACGACGGCGTGGTC
>JAFGCA010000182.1 GCA_016932895.1 Sedimentisphaerales bacterium
ACCCCGTAGGGGCAGGCCCCCGTGCCTGCCCTCTCTTCTTGGCCGGGTGCCCAATGCCCCCCCGGAATGCCTCCGGTTGCGCCCGATAGGCGGTTTTTCTTGTGTTGGCATCGTGTCCGCTCTATAATTGGGCTTGGCTGCGAGGCCCAGAGGCGTGCGAATCCTCCGGCTCGCGGCAGCGGAAATGGTGTGCGATGCATGCCTACGAGACTAATGTGAGGCGGTCCAATGCCATTGCTGACGTCAACGAGATTGTGCAAATGTGTCAAGAAGGACGGACGTCCCTGTACTCTTCGGGCGTTGAAATGGTCCGCATTCTGTGGGCGACATCAACCTAAGGAGGTATGGATACCGAACGTGGTGTGCATGGTCGTGGGAGTGGTGCTGGGCTTCTCTGTGAGTGTCGGCATATACCGCGTGTCACGGTTGGCAGGGCAACGTGCCGTGAATCTTGAGAGAGAGCGTGCGATACCAATGATCGGGCGATTCCCGGTAATTCTCTCAACTGCGGGAGGGTATCGGGTCGTAGCGGGGCCGGGATATCATCCGCCTGGAATCGACGGATGTCCCTTCTCAGTCATGGTCGCGCCTGACCGCACGATCCGCGTATACGGTGAGATACGAGATCAATCTGGAGCCATTATCGTTCAAGTCGATGGCGAGTCCGCGCGAGCGCTGCCTGGTTCCGGCTGTGACATTAACTCTGACCAGAAAGCAATTGAGGTCGTCGATGCGACAGGAAAGCCTGTATTCCAACTGAGGGTCAGTTCGCGTGATGAGTGGGATGAATCCCTCCAAGAGGCACGTGACTTGGTCGAGGGGTTGATGGGCGCGCGTGCGACAGACCGCCCATGGGACAAGTTCTCATCTACGCTGTATCAGACCGCTCCCGCACGTCCGCAAGCCGATGGAGACCCGACCTCACGTGGGCTGGCCGAGATAATTGAGCGCCATGAACTTCTGATGAAGCAGGCAGAAGAAGCCTTCGAGATGAACTACGTCACCGCGAGGGGCGACGGAACATGGTTCGTGGTGACGCGGCACATGAGCAAGGAATGCTCGGATATGCAAGAAGCTGAGAGTCTAAGAGTGAACCTGAGGCCCATCTTCGAATATCCTGGTCACAGGTACCCAGGAAGGAGAGTCAAGTAGGATGGGCAGATCTTGCCCATGCGGTTCCCTATTGCTTGAGGATGGGAATCCCATGGCGGAGGATGTATTTGGCGACTCCGCCGGAGGGTGGATTGTCCAGGGCCGATGCGGGCAGAAGGTGAGCCTCCACGTCCGATCCGGCTTCTTCCACGACCAGGGCCGTCGCCTGGGCGCGTTTCCGGATGTCCCAGGTCTCGACATCTTCCATGAAGGCGGCCACGTCAATGTCACTCCAGGTATCAGCCCGCCCTTCGACGTGCGAGCCGAAGACATAAGCCGCACGGACGACACCCAGCCGTGCCAGTATCTCCGCTGCGACTAACGCCCGACGTTTCACCTCGGGATCGAGAGTGTTCATCGAACTGCCCATCGTGTTCCTCTGATGCGCGGTGAGAAAGTCCAACCTGGGGGCCCAACCATCGCCGTGTGACCCTTTTCAGATAGGTAGGGTGGGGTTTACCCCACCGATTCCGCTTCCGGCGGTGGGATGAATCCCACCCTACAAGAGACAGACACGCTTACGCGAGCGTAAGAGTGGCACCCGGTGACGCCGGTAGACGCTGTTGCCCGAACGGCGAAGGCGTTCGGAATAGGTCCTATGGGACCTACGCGACCGATAGGACCTATGCCAAACGCGACAAGTCGCGTTTGGAACACAAGCGGGCCTACGGTTTGGCTTTGATGACGATCAGGGTGATGTCGTCGGTGCGGCTGGCGGGGTGGACGAATTGGGTGACATCGTCGATCACGGCGTCGCAGATTTCGTCGGCCGAGAGGCTCGCCTGGCTGCGGATGGCTTCCAGGAAGCGCGGCTTGCCGAAGAACTGACCCTGAAGGTCCTGGGCCTCGTGGATGCCGTCAGTGCCGACCACGAGGACGTCGCCGGGGGCGAGGACGATGGGACCGGCCTGCTCGAAGGGGGTGTCGGCCATGACGCCCAGCGGCATGCCGGTGTTGGGCAACTCTTCGACCCGGCCCGTCTCGGCGTGGTACCAGATAGCCGGCTCGTGGCCGGCAGAGGCCCAGACCAGGGCGCGGGTCTCGCTGTCGAGCAGACCGTAGAAGAGCGTGACGAATCGGTCGTCGACCATCTCAGCGAGGAGCCGGGCATTGAGCGACTGGAAGAGCCGACTGAGATCGTCGGCGTGATAGCCCGCCTCGGCGTGCAGCATGCCGCGTGTGGCCGCCATGAGCAGCGCGGCGCCGATGCCGTGTCCGCTGACATCGCCGACGACCAGACCGACGCGATTGGGTTCGGTCGCCTGGGACGCGAGGCGGCGCGTTTCCACCGTGGCCGATTGGGACAGGTCGATGAAATCGTAGTAGTCGCCTCCGGTCTCGTCGCAATAGACGCACCGGCCGCTGATTTCAAAGCGGTCGACGGCGGGCGCCCGGCCCGGCAGAAGGCTCTGCTGGATGGCCGCGGCCAGCTCCAGCGAGCGCTTCATCTTCTCGCGCTCGCGCAGCTTGGGGCCGGCCTCGTTGAAGACCCGGCCAAGCTGCTCGAATTCATCGCCAGTGGTGAGCTCGACCTGGGCATCGTAGTCGCCGCCGCCAAGCTTGCGTCCGGCCTCGATCAGGGCATTGATCGGATTGGTCACGTCTCTGGCCTTCATGGCGGCCAGCACGACGGCCACCACCGCCACCACCAATACGACCATCGTGGCGCCCTGGAGCCAGAATAGGCTCTCTTTGAGCAACGACTGCTCCATCGTCCGGGCCAGCTCGACGACGCGCTCCTGGGGGACGATCAGGAAGGCTGCGACTTGCGGGATGTCCAGCGGCTGATACGCCCACAGACACATCCGGCCCTTGTATTCCATGGCCCGCACGCCCGAGACGCCTTTGACGATGTCATCGACGACCGTGCGCAGCATCTCGGAATCGTTGGAGCGAAGCTCGGGGCTGAACATTCGGCGTCTGCGGTCGGCAGTGGTATTGTCGTCAGCCAGTCCGTCATGGAGCAGGATCTGCGTACTACGGTCCGGCGGGGCATTGGGGTCAACCAGGACCAGCATGCGCTCGATGTCCGTGCCCCACCGCTCCGGTAGCTTCATGCTGGCGAAAATCTCCGGGATCGTCCGCACGACCGCGGTGGCGCCCGCAAACGAGCCGTCTGCGTAGCGCACCGGAACGGACCGCACCACGACAACCTGGTTCGTGAACGGATCGACGGTGGGCGCGCCCTGCCTCGCCTCGATCCGGATGCGAGCCGCCCAGAGAGACCAACCTCCCCGGCCTCGTCCGAAGCCCCCCCCGCGACGGCCTCCTGTATCCTGAGTTCCCGGTCCATTCCGTCGCGCGCCGTCGCGCTGCGGCATGGTGGGCTGCGGCGCGCCGTCCGGGCGAGGACCTTGCTCGGACGGTCCCGGTCGGAAACGCGCGTTCTGGGCCCAGCCCGCCGCCCGCTGATACCAATCCGCCCGGCGGGGATCGTCGGTCAAGGGCTTGCGTGGCGGCACGCCGCCGGGGTACGTGGTGTAGAGCCCGACGTCGAGGCACGTGTGCAGCCACAGGATTCCCTTGGGTTGGTAGCCGCAGATTTCATAATAGACGGGTGTCATGGAGGACAACTCTTGCCGGGCCTGCTCGGCCAATGTCTCGTTGTCGCTGCCCAGGACAAACAGGGTTTGGGCCTGATAGTCCGCCTTCAACGACGCCGTGTTGGGCTCGGTCGACTCCTGGAAGTAGGCGTGACGTTGCGCCGACACGCTGTCCAGGTTGGGGTCGAATCCAAACTGGTAGTCAGACGCCGCAATCTCCACGGCAGGCGGGCCCGGACGCAGTCCTCTGGCGTTCAGGTCCGGCCGGGACCGGGTGGATGAGTCACCGCCGCCCCGTCCACGAAAGGCTCCTCGTCGTGCATCGGCCATGTTCGCATCTGTGGGACGACCCAGCGTGTCAGATGCCTCGGGGGGCGTCAGGTCGGCCAGGCGCAATTCGACCTCGCGAGCCTGACGCGCCAGCAAGGCGTCGGCCAGTTGCCGCTCGCGCTCGAGGATCTCCACGTGGCTTTGCAGTTGCTCCTGGAGCGCCTCCCGCGCATTGGCGTCGAGGGCCGCCATGGTCCGCGAGGCCAGGCGGCCGCGGGCCACGCGGATGGATATCTGCTGGAGCGC
>JAFGCA010000183.1 GCA_016932895.1 Sedimentisphaerales bacterium
GTTCGCAGAGGCGGCGGTTCCCGCGGTGGTGCGGGCCGCAGCGGCAACACGCGTGGGTTTGCGTTCGGCGGGTGCTTTTCGGACGGCCTTCTTCGTTTCGTTCGCAGAGGCGGCGGTTCCCGCAGGGGCGGGGGCAGGAGCGTTTAGAAACTCGCCCACTCGTCTGGAGCGAAAAGGCGTCCGGCACGCAGAGCATTGGACCCACTCGGATTCAGACCCGTCGGCGTCCTGGGGCCGGGCGGCCGGGACGATGCGAACCTTCTCCTGTTTCTGCTCGAAGCAGCAGGTGCAGTACGGCCCGTCCAGGATGTTGCCGGCCTTCTTCAGGAAACAGGCCGGCCCCTCGACGATCATGTCGTCTTGGATGGCCCCGGCCGCCTGAAGCCGCGCGATCAGCTCGTCCTTTTTCCGGGAGGCCTCGCGGCTCTCGTCGAGTCGGTTGCGCAACTCCGCCAATTGCCCCCTGAGCTGCATCAACTGACTGGCCAATGACGGGGGCTCCTCCCCAAAGTCAAACATCTCCTTGAAAGCCCGGATCGGTTTCAAAACAAGCTCAGGAAGTTCCATGGGGATTTCCTTTTCACTGAATCACGACTCACTCTTCTTCGGTATCCGAGATGCACACCAGACTCCATCTCGTCCCGTTTCATCGGCCAGATTTCACTGCGTCTTGACAACGGGCTCAGCAAAACCGGCGGAATCCCGGGCCGACGTCTCCTTTCGGGGGTATTCGTCGAGGGGGCGGTTCCGGGCGGTACGGTGCGACCCGGAATTACCGGACATCATGGCGCGTCATGGTGATAGCGGCAACGGCACCGGGCGCCGCTGCCGGTAGCATTGCTGGGCGGCAAACACAATCTCGTGGGTCTTGGCCGCATCGGCCAGGTTGCAGTGGGACTCCACGTCATCTTGCACGCACTGGATGAAATGGTCGATTTGGCCCTGGAAGGGGTGATGGGCGACGTCGCTGGAATCGGGACAAATGGCGGGGATCTCGATCCAATCCTTTTGGCCTGGGAAGGTGTGCGACCACAACCGGTTGTTCTTGAGCGAGCCGCGATCACCGAAAACCTCCACCGGAAAGGCGTAGGGGTGAATGCACTCGAAGTTGACCGACACCTTTCCCAGGACCCCGTTGGCGAAACGCACGAGCGCCACCTCGAGGCCGTCATACTCCATGGGGGCGTAGGTCTGCCAGTCGTTGATCGTGGGGTTGTACTGCAGGGTCTTTCCCTTGCGTTTGCCGCCGGCATAGGCGAAGACTTCCACCGGTTCGGCCGCCTCGAACTCCCCGGGCGCCGCGAACCAGCGCATGGCGTCGATGGCGTGACAGCCGGCTACGGCCATGGCGCTGACGGCGGTGTCCTTCTTGCGGCCGTCTTCCCAGCCGCCCCACCAGGCGCCGTTGTACGACTGGTAGTCCGTTTCCACGCAGTAGATTTCCCCCAGGGCGCCGTCGGCGATGAGCCGCTTGATCGTTCGAAAGAGCGGATTCCAGCGGAGCACGAAGCTCACGACGGTCTTCACGCCGGCCTGTCGGACCGCCTCGCGCATGGCGGATAGCTCCTGGAGTGAATTGGCGGCGGGCTTCTCGATCACGATGTGTTTGCCGGCGGCGGCGATGGCCAGGACGTTCTCGCAGTGCACGTGCTGGGGAGTGCACACGGACACGATGTCCACGCCCCCGTGCTGCAAGGCCGCGTCCAGGCTGTCGTAGCAGGCGACGTCCCTGAGGCCGTACTGATCGGCCAGACGCTGCGCGCTGGTCAGATGCCGGCTCGAGATGGCGACGATTTCGGCGTGAGGGTTGTTCATGAAGGCCCCAATGTGCTGGGTCGCTACCCAGCCGGCCCCATGGATCAGAACGCGAAAGCATTTGTCCGTCATTGTATCATTCTCCCGCAGTGGCTTGCCTCGGAATCACGGCGTCCGCGCGCTCTTACTTCGGGTTGAAGATGTCCCAGTGTCGGGCGTACTCGCTGTCGGTGGCCTTGCCGCCGGCTCGAATCCACAAGCGGTATTGCAGTACGAGCGGCTTGCTTTTCTGCAGGACGTAGCGCGTGCCGTGCGCGGGGAACGTCGGCTGGAACCAGGGCAGGTAGGGGTATTCAATCCAGTCGCCGGGGTAGTCGGGATTCGACGCCTTCTCCAGGACCGCGAATCCGACGGACTCGGCGCCGCCTTCGCGAATTCCCACGGAGTCCGACCAGGCGCGGCGCGGACGGGCCGGAGCCGGGTCGGCGTGGTGGATCAGTTGCATATCCTTGATCGGTGACAGACGAATGTTGAGACCGCCGTAGTGCTCCGTGCCTCGGCGCGCCAGGGCGACGTCGTCTTCCAGGGCCTCAAAGCGAAAGACAAGGTCGATGTAGCGGCCCTGGTCGCCGCTGCGGTGCACGCAAAAGGTGGCGACTTCTCGGACGATGGGCGTTTCGTCCTCCCAGATCCATAGGTTCTCCGCCTCGATTCGCGCGCATGTGTCACCGTTCTGGAGCGTGAGTTTGCCCGTGGGCCGGGCGAAGACGCGTTGCAGGGCGTGCAGATCGCTGCGCTGGCCGCGCCAGTCCACTTCCGGCCAGGCCCAGTAGATGCCGCGGTGGTGCGGGTGATCCTGCGACCAGTCGTGCGTCAGCACTTCACCATGAGGCCCGTACAGGGGGTGGATGTAGTTGCTTCGCGCCCGGGCGTAGCGGCGGTTGCCCTCGGCCACGGACGCCACGAAGCCTTCCGGAGGCTGCTGCGTCAGATAATTGTACTGCATGACGGGCTGGTCACCCTCGGTGACCACAATCTGACCCGTGTGCCAATCCCGGGTCGCCTGCATGAGCGGTTCCCCGGCCGTGCACAGCCCCAGGGACGCGGCGACAATCATCGCGGCGGCTATGACCATGCTTCTCCAAAACGGTTCGCGTGTTCGCATAATACCTTCCTTTCGCGTTGTCTGACGATCGCAGGACGCGGCGCGGCACCCCACCGCAGGGCGCCCCAAACGTCTGTATCGAATTTCTGCAAAACAGGGTCAACCGCCCAATGGCGTCGGACTTCTCAATATCGCAGGCAAGAGCCTGCCAGTCAATGGAGCAGATAAGGTGGGGCAGAATGGGAGGATTGCTGAAATTCAGGGCAAGATACGCCCCACAGGGGGGGGCGCAAAACAAAAATGGGCCGGGCTGGATTCGAACCAGCGTAGGCTCACGCCAACGGGTTTACAGCCCGTTCCCTTTAGCCACTCGGGCACCGA
>JAFGCA010000184.1 GCA_016932895.1 Sedimentisphaerales bacterium
CCCGGGGACTGGCTCATTTTTCGGCCCGGTTTGCGTTGTGTGACCAACCTACTGGATGGCCGAAAAATGTGCCTGTCCCCTTTTGGATTTGTGGACGGGTACTCCAGCAAGGTAGGGTGGGGCGAATGAAGCGGAGTGGGCGTGGGATTTCAAACGGGTGTAACCGGCCTTCCGCTCAGGCGGAAGTAACGAATTGCAAAGGCTTTGCGTGAAATTGACGTAGACAAAAATGCCCCCTTGGGGAGAACATCGGCTGTGTTGAAAGCAACCGAGCGTTTTCCCTTAGCAAGGAGGCTGTATCATGGTGGCGAAAACCACGGTGGAATTCAAGGTGGAGGGCGTGCGGGAACGGCTGACGGAACTGGAATCTTGGCTGGCCGGCGCGGCGCAACGGGGAACTGCCGAACATGAGGTGGAAAGGCACCTCTTTCGGGAAATGCTGGCCTTGGGCGCTCAGTTGCTCGGGGCCTTTCTGAAGTTGGTGGGGCCAGGTGATTTGGGAGAGGAAGTCGCCTTGGAAAATGGACGCAGCATAAAGCGTTGGCCGGAGCAACACGCGCGACGCCTGTTGACGGTGTTCGGCGAGTTCTCGATCACAAGATGGGTCTATGGGATGCGTCCAGGCCAGAAGATCGAATTGGCGCCGACCGATCAGCGGCTGCAACTGCCGGAAGGCGATCTGTCGTACTTGCTGCAAGAGTGGGACCAGTTGCTGGGCATGGAACAGGCATTCGGCCTCGTGCGGGACACCCTGGAAACCATGCTCGGCTTTCGTCAATCGGTGGACACGCTGGAACGCGGCAATCGCCAAATGGCCGAGGCTGCTCCGGCGTTTCGTCAGTCGCAAGGCGCGCCTGATCCGCGAACCGAGGGATCGTTGCTGGTTGTCACCGAGGACAATAAGGGTGTACCGATGGTTCGACCGGTAGAAGCGATCCCGGCGGGCTGTCATCGCAAGAAAGGCGAGAAGGCCAACAAGAAACAGATGGCATGTATCGGTTGCGTGTACACCGTCGATCGCCACGCCCGTACGCCGGACGAACTGGTTGCTACACTGTTTCGCGACCCGAACCGTCCGCGGAAAAAGCCGCCGGAGGCCCGCCAAAAGCGCTACTGGACGGCGCTGACTCGCGAGGAAGGCGGACGCACGGTACGTGCCCAGGACGAGGTTTTCCAGCACCTGCGCGACGATGTGGCCTTGCGCCGGCGGCGGGGCCAGACGGTGGTGCATCTGAGCGATGGCCAACACTCGCTGGAGACCGACCGTCGCAAATACCTTCCCCTGGACTCGCACACCGTGGACGTATTGGACCTGATGCACGTCCTGCCGCGACTGTGGGAGGCAGCCCACCTTTTTCATCGAGAAGGAAGCGAGGCTGCCAGCCAGTTCGTACGGGAGCGGTTGCATCGCGTGCTGGAAGGCGAGGCCGGAAGGGTCATCGGCGGTCTGCGTCAGATGGGAACCAAACACCGTCTTCGAGGTCTCCACCGCAAACGTCTGCGACGGCTGTGCGAATTCCTGGAAAACAATCTGCACCGCATGTGTTACGACGACTACTTGCGAGCTGGCTACCCCATCGCCACGGGAGTCATCGAGGGGGCGTGCCGTCACGTGATCAAGGACCGCATGGAGCGTGCGGGGATGCGTTGGAAAGTGCCTGGCGCCCAAGCCATGCTCCAACTGCGGGCCATCCACGCCAACGGGGATTGGCGGGCTTTCCAAGATGATCGCATCAAATACGAAACCGCGCGATTGTACCCTCACGCACGTATTCTCCACAAAACTACCTGGAGTCTAGCCCAAGTTACGCAGTTGTCGGGGTGGGTTTGTTGGTAGTAAAGGACTTACGTTCGGTTTCCGCCCGTTTGTTTCACTACATTTGAACAGCCTCGTCGATCCGGCGCAGGCGGCGGGGGAGGGTGAGGCCGAGGCGGTGGAGGAGGACTTTTTGGGCCTCGTCCGGCTCGGTGACGCAGCGTAGCCGGACCGTGCCGGCGTCGCAGCCCTGCCGGGTTCGGGTTGGCAGAACCACGTCCCCGCTTTTGATCTTGGCCAGTTCTTCCAGCACCGTCCGCGGCGCGTCGCCCAGGCCCGAGCGCCGCATCCACTGGGCCAGCGTCTTCCACAGCACGTAGGCCAGGAAGCAGACCAGAATGTGGGCCAGGACGCGTTCTTCCTTCTGGTGCCAGATCGGGCGGATCTCCAACTCGTCCTTGGTGATCCGAAACGCCCATTCCGCCTCGGTCAACTGGATGTAACGCTTCCAGAGAACCGTGGGGTCGGTCTCGTTCAAGTTGGTCCGCAGCAGGTAGCAGCCCTCGGCCAACGACGCCCACTCGCTCCATCGGCGGTTGCGTTGCCACGCGACCCGGAGCCGCTGCTTTCCTCGCGCCGGCGACAGGCGCTCGATCTTCACGTCGAAAGCCCCGGCCGCACGCCAGTACTGGCCCATCAGGCGGCCCAGACGCCGGTTGGCCACTGCCTCGTCTTTGAGCCGCCCGCTCTCGGCGGCCGACGCCATTTTCCGCAACGCTTCTTCCAAACGCCCCACGAACCGCTCGTGCATCGCCTTTTCCTTCTCGCGGCGATCGGCGCTGCGGGCCAAGAGGAACGTCTCGTCGCCCCCGGGTCCGGGGACCAACTTCACCTCGACGCCCTCCTGCACTTCGCGCCAGTCCTTTTCGGTCAGATGCGCCTCGAACTGACGAAGTATCGCCTTGGGCGTGCCCACGAGGTATTGTCCTCCGCGGGACCTCAAGAATTTCAGGTTGTCTTCGCTGACCATCCCCCGGTCCATGACCCAGACACGCTGGGCCCGGCCGTACTTCTTCTCCATCGCCTCGACGATCTCTTCCACGGTGGTCGCGTCGTTGCGGTTGCCGGCAAAGACTTCGTAGCCCAGCGGGATGCCGTCGTCGGTCACGACCAGTCCGATGCAGACTTGCAGGCAGTCGGGCCGGCTGTCGCGGGAATAGCCCCGCTTGGCCAGACCATTGGCCGAGCACTGACCCTCGAAATAGGTGCTCGTCACGTCGTACAACAGCAGGTCGTACTCCAGGTCGAACAGGTCGCCCAGCCGCTCCTTGAGGTGCTTTTCTATCGTCTCCTTGTGCGGCAACAGCCAGTCCAGGCCGGCATACAGGCGATCGGTATGCACCTTTTCGGGCGGCACACCCAGCAGGTCGTCCAGTGCTGTGCTCCGGTACCACGTGCTTTCGATGTGCAGCTCGCTCTGCGGCCGGCAGAACCGGGCGATCGTCAGCAGGGCCGCCACCACCGGCCAAGGCACTTCTTCCCGGCCCGCGTTTTCCCGTTTCTCCAAAAGCGAGTCCAGTCCCAGCAGACGCCACAGGCCCAACGCCATCCAGATGTCGCCGAAGTCGCGCAGCCGCTCCAGACGCACGCCCCGCAAGCTGACCAGCACCGGCTCGTCGTCCGAAGGCTCGTCGTCATGGGGCGGATCGAACCACGCGCGCCGAGGCTTCTTCGTGCCCGAGAGCCGCTGGCCCAGTTGTGCCCAGCCGTTCTGCTCGCTCCGCTTCAACTCGCCCAGGTAGGCCACCACTCGCTGCCGCGAGCCACGGCCGGTCCGCACGGATTCGACCAGCGCCCAATACGTCCGCCGCCGTCCCGCCGACCGTCGTTCATAGCGCCGAAGAAACATCCCGATCCCTCGCTCTTCGATGAGCTACAGGATCGTCTTCCCGCAGATATCTGACAAGCTCGATGGCCGCGGTTTTTCCACTACATCGCCCACGGACCGAAAATCGACCGACGCCATTGGACTTACGTCGCGTTCAACGCCCAAAAACGCCCGAATCGAACGACAGTAGCGTAACTTGGGCTAGCCCGAAGTGTAAGCAAGGGTAAATCGTTTGACGGCCCTCGCTTACGTTTCAGGCTAGTATGCGCCCGTCCAAAATGGGGGCTTTCTTGACGCCCTCGCGGATCACGGGTAGATTGATTGGTTTCGTTCTTGCCCCCTCCGCCGGACCAGTGTGCTGGGCACGTCTCTTGCCCCAGATTACCCACCTTGGGATCCTCGGCGGACGGCATTTGACCCAATTTCATGAATGTATCCGTTTACAGGTGTTGTCCTACACC
>JAFGCA010000185.1 GCA_016932895.1 Sedimentisphaerales bacterium
CGAGAAGGCTTCGTGGCGACTCCGTGCGGCCAGCGACACCAAGAGCCCTAACGGCGTGCCGTACTACGTCGTGAAGAACGCCACCACGGGGTTCAACGGCGGGAACCCGAGCGGGTTCTCCGATTGCGTCGGCATCGACGCGTCGACCGAGGAGAAGTGGCGGAACTACACCGACACCTACTCGCAGGTGACCAAGGACGACTTGGTTGCGTCGATGCGGAAGGCCCACCGGCTGACCGGGTTCAAGTCGCCCGTGTCGATTCCGGATTTTCGGCGCGGGAAAGGAAACCGGTACCGGGTCTACATGAACGAGGCCACGATCAACAGCTGGGAGCTCCTCGCCGAAGCGCAGAACGATCAGCTCGGTCGCGACCTCGCGCCCATGGACGGAGTCACTGCGTTCAAGCGGCACCCTGTGATCTACGTGGCGCAATTGGACGATGACACCAGCAACCCTGTGTACATGTTGGATCACAACACGTTCTACCCGGTCGTTTTGAAGGGCGACTACCTGCGCGAGACGGAGCCCATTTCCGGCGGCGTGACCCAGCACAACTCGTTTGTTGTGTACTTGGACCTCACGTTCAACCTGCTGTGCCTTGACCGGCGGCGAAACACGGTCATCTACGTAGCGTAGTTCTGAACGCGCGTAGAGGGCCACGGAAACAGAAGGAGGCAAATCACCATGGCGAATGGTGCAGTCGGTTACGAAGGCGAGCATGAACTAGACATCCCGGTGCGGGAGTACTACTTCGTGGGCTCGCAGACGTTGCAGGCGGGGCAGCCGCTCTGCTTGCAGGAGGCGGCGGCGAACACGGTGAAAGGCCGCGGCGTCGACGTCGAGATCCCCAACACGGACAACGAGCGGCTGTTCGCCGGCATCGTCCATCCCAGCGCTGTCGGCAAGACCGGCCCGTGCTGGATCAAGGCGTACCGGCCCCGCTCGGGCGACGTGCTCGATGTGCTGTGTTCGAACGTAGCGGCGATTGCAGTGAACGATCTGCTGCACCTCGACGAGGACGTCCCCTCCGCCACGGCGAGCACCGGCGAAGGCGGTCTGGCGAAGCTCGTGCTCGACAGCGGAACGGTCACCACGTCGGCGGCGCAGGATGACATCGTCGCGGCTGCGAACGCGCAGGCGTTGATTGCGGCGCGGCAGGGCATGGCTATCGCAATGGACAGCCTAGCCGCGGCGTCGGCCACGGCGGCGAGGGCTCGGTCGACGGTGACGGTCCAGTTCCTGTAGGCGAAACCCAACAACCAAATCGTCGAGGAAGGAGTGAAGGATGCGAATGTTCGACACAGCCACGTTGTCAGACGCCGCACAACGGAGTGAGCCGATCGAACATATTGGAATGCTCGTCGGGACCTGTGGAACCGCGCCGTACGTGCACTTGCACTTGGCTCAGGCTGAGCGGTTCTTCGGTCCCGGCGGGCTTCCCATCCTGGTGGTCAACGACGGGGAAGGCGAGGAGTTTGGCGAGTCTGCTTTGCGGGCGCTCTGCGAGCAGTATGGCGCGGATTTCCAATGCGGGCCCTACCTCGGTCACACCACGGGCGATCTCCGGGCTTTCCAGTTCGGCTTCGAGTGGGCGGCCGAGAACAACGTCCAGGTCATGGCGAAATTCAGTCGGCGGTTCATTCCGTTGGTGTCGTGGCGGCATGAGCTGCTCTATCTCACCGCGAAAAACCGGCACGCCTGTGCGTTCACTCGGCGAAACGATGATCGGGCAGACGGTCTGTTTCGTACGGACTGTATCGCATTGCGGGTGGACAAGTGGAGGAACGAGAGGGTCAGGGAAGTCTTCGGCGACTCTCTGCGCCAGGACTGGCGCCGGGTTTGTGTCGAGCGAATCATGATGTCGCTGACCCGGGTGCTCGGCGGATGGGAATGGTGGGGGTTGCTCGGCGAGGGGTTCTCCCGGCCGCACGACCAAGCGCTGCAGTGGCGAGGGATCCTCCCGTGTCATTACGGCGACCTGTCGCGGTTCCTCGGGTTGCCATACGGCGACCTGGACTTCATGGCGGGCCACTTCGGCACCGCCGAGGAACTGCTGCCTCATGAGCATGACATTCCGAAGACGGCTAGAGTGCTGGCCGTTCATAGCGAAGGAGAAGAGCCGTGAGTATGTCCTTCACGGAGATCGTCGAGGAGAACGTCGCGAAGATCATCGCCGACTGGGTGTCGGATGGCGACGGCGACGCCAGTGGGCAAACCACGTATGAGTGGTTCCTGGGGAAGGTCATCGGGTTGACCACCATCCCATCGGGCACGGCGGCGCCTGCGGACAACTACGACGTCACGATCACCGATGAGAACGGCCATGACGTCCTGTTGGGCGCCGGCGCTGACCGGGACACGGCCAACACAGAGCATGTCGCCGAGGCCTCTCTCGGTGCGGTGGCCAAGTCCCCGTTGACGTTCACGGTAGCGGATGCCGGCGACACCAAGGCTGGCCAGATCGTGCTCTGGATTCGTAGATAGGAGGGACTCATGAAAGAAAAGCACGAAGCTCTCTTGGAGCAGATGTACAGTGGCCGAGCGGTGCCTGACAAGGTGGTGCGTGCCGTCGAGAGTGCCGAGATCTTCCAGGACCGCCTTGGCGCCGCAGCCTTCCTGCCACAGACGCTGGTGGCAATCGTGGTCGGCGCCGGCGGCCGCGTAGGCCAGGTGCCGGCAAAGAGCGAGGGTGAAGGGCACGATGGCTGAGCCGAGCATCAGTCTCAGCTACCCCGACCTCATGTCTGAGGTCGCCCAGTTCGTTGGGCTGGGGCCGCCCACGTCCGCCTGGGTGTCGGACCAGGTCAACGAGGATAGCGGGTGGGAATCGACTGACGAGGACCGCCTTGACGGCATCGTGCAGGCTGGCCTTCGCCAGTTCCTGTATCCGCCGCCCGTTGGGGATGAAGCCGCATACATTTGGTCGTTCCTCAAGAAAGTCGGGACGGTTGCCACTGTCAACGCGGACTATGAATACGACCTTCCGGACGACTTCGCTGGTGACCTGATCTCGATCAGTTTCCCGGAAGCCGACGGGGGCTCTTCGCTCGACATCATCGACGAGGCGCACTTGCGCGCGCTGTATGCCAATGACGATCAGGACGGCACGCCGCTGTACGCCGCCGTTCGCGCGAAGACCTTCACGGCCGCAACCGGCCAGCGATATGAGCTGCTGCTGTACCC
This sequence comes from Sedimentisphaerales bacterium, assembly GCA_016932895.1. The sequence goes on from JAFGCA010000185.1 coordinate 3,185, forward strand.
GAAACCGACCGCGATCAAGACGCTGACGTTCTGCTACTCCCGTGGTGTCGACAGCCTCGATCCCTCCGACACCGACGACACGCCGAACTATCCCCCTGGCGGTCCAGCCTATAGCCATGTGCTCGTCGAGTCCTGCCTCGCCATCGCCGAGGAACGATGGGAAGACGGTGCCGGCGACGTCCATCAGCAGCAGTTTCTCAGAAAGCTCGCCGCCGCCATCACCCGGGACAAAGCGTTGCACGGGGCGACCACCCCGTCCTGGCCGGCCACGTCGCCCACTGGGATGGAGGTCACCTACGATGATCTCGTCAGGGCGGTCGGTCGCTACTTGGGCTATGGACCGAATTCGGCAGCGTGGACGTATAGTCAGACCGAGCGCGTCGACGACATCGTCCAGGCTGGAATCCGGCAGTTCCTGTATCCGCCCTCGCTCAAGGAAGACGAGCCTCAGTATCGATGGTCGTTCCTGGACGTGGCGGCCACCATCAGCGTCAACGACACGACAGACCCGGCCACGTATGACCTGGCCGCCGGATGCGGTGGCGCTGTCAGCCGTCTCGTCTATGCCGCCGGCGACCAGGAGCGTCCGGTGGACTTGGTCAGTCGAGAGCGTCTCTTGGCTCTGCGCGCATCGGACAGCACCACTACCGGCCCGCCGAAGTATGCAGCGGTGGTGCCGGAGGCGTTCGACGCCACGGCAGGGCAGCAGTGGCAGGTGGAGCTGTACCCAGCCCCGGATACCAGCTACACGTTTACGTACTGGTACGCGGCCCAGCCGACCAGGGCGACGTCGACGAACAAGTATCTGCGCGGGGGTGCCGAGCACGGCGAGACGATAGTGGCGTCCTGCTTGGCGGCTGCGGAGATGGATGCACAGGGGCAGGCTGGCGCGCGCGCCGAAACGTTTCTCCGTCGCCTCACATTCTCTGTGCAACAGGATCGGCTGGTGGCGCGAGATGTGGCGGAACCCCAGGCCGAGCCGATCGCGACCACCCTCGGCACCGTGTACGGGGACCTGCTCCAGGCAGTTGGCCGCTATTTGAGGTTTGGGCCAGCGCCGTCGCTGTGGACCGAAGCCCAGCGGATCGAGGCCGACAGGCTTGTCCAGGCCGGCCTGCACCAGTTTTACCACCCGCCGGCCATCGACGGGGTATCCCATGTGTGGTCGTTCTTGCGAATCCATGCTTCACTCGATCTGACGGACGAAGACTACGACTATGACCTGCCTGCCGATTGCGAGTCCATCTACGGACCGATCACCTGGACTGACACGACGACGGGCAAGCCGTGTGCCGAGTGGGTGTCCGACGAGTCCATGCGTCAGTTCCATCAAGGGTCCAACGATACCGGCCGGCCAGCCTATTACACGGTGCGGGCGAAGACCAGCACCGGTTCGGCGGCCCAAGTGAAAGAGGTCGTGTTCTACCCGATACCGGACAGTGACGACTACGTCGGCCAGTACACCTACGTGTCCCGTGGCCAGCGGTTGTCTTCCTCGGCGCCGTATCCCCTGGGAGGGGATGAGCACGCCGAGACGCTC
>JAFGCA010000186.1 GCA_016932895.1 Sedimentisphaerales bacterium
CTCTGGGGATTCCGGTCCTGGGCACGCCCGAGTACATGCTGGCGATCGACGTCAACTACAACGGCGACCACGCTGCCTGGGGCGAGACCTCGCTGATGATGCACCTGTATCCGGATACGGTGGATCTCTCGCGCCTTGGTGATCCTCCCTACCGGGGTGTCGGAGGGCGCGATCCGAAGGAATCCTCCGCCGCCGACGGGAAACTCCTGACCGAGACCATTGTCTCACGTCTTGCGACTCTGGCGCAGAAGATGCCGAATTGGGACTACCAGACCCTGGACCGATTCGCGGATGCCGAGGCAGCGCTGGTCGCCCGGCAGCTCTCAGCCCCGCGGGGCAAGGACGCGGTCTGGACGGCTTGGCGCAACAACAGCACGGCGATGCGCCACTACGGCAAGCTGCTCGCCGAGGAACGCTTCGAAGAGATCAAGGCCGCCGTGGCGATGCTGTAGGAGCCACGGGGCTTTGGCAGGGCCCTGACGAAGTGCCCGGCCCTGCCACGGTCTTGCGCGCTTGCGTTCGGATCTACTTGACGCGAATGGAGCCGCTGGAAGTGTGGACGGAGACGTTGCCCGCGCCTTGACCGACGGTTCCGCTGATGTGCTTGCGGTCGATTTTGCCCGTGATGGAGATGGGCAGGTCGGTGTGGACGGAACCGCTGCCGGCCGACAGATCGATCCGGCCGGCGAAGTCAGGCGGCAGCGCCAGAGTGACATTGCCCGAGGAGGTTTTGAGATCCGCCGTGATCTCGCCGGGCGCCGCGGGGGCAAACGCCACGGAGATACCGCCGCTGGGGGATTCGGCCTTCACCTGAGAGGCGTTGAGACCCTCGGCGCGAATACTGCCGCTGCTGGTGGAAAGACTGACGCTCGGCGCGCGCGCCTCGGTGAGGTGCACGCTGCCGCTGGCCGTGTGCAGAGAAACAGAGTCGGCGTCGATGTGCTCGGCGGCCACCCGGCCGGAGGCGGCGTGCAGCTCGCAACGGCCCATTTCGGATGCCTGTAGAAGACGGACGCTCCCGCTGGCACTGTTGAGGTGGGCATCTCCGCCACGGACTTCCTCGGCGCGCACCGAGCCGCTGGCGGTATGCAGTCGAACCGAGCCCGTGATGCGCACCGCTTCGACGGAGCCGCTGGCCGCATCGGCGTTCACGTTGCCGGTCAGGTCGGCCAGGTCGACCGAGCCCGAGGCGCTGCTGCATTCCACGTGCGTCTCGTGCGGCACCGTGATCGAGTAGCTGATGCTGAGTGATTTGTTCCTCAGCGACCTGGGTCTGTCGGCCTTGATCTGGAGTTTGCCGGGAGATGGCTCGATGCGAATCTCGACTTGTTCGGCCAGTTCCTGCGCTTCTTCCTCCGTCGCGGCCCGCGCCCGGATGGTGGCAATCACGTGGCAACGCTCGGTCTGGCCGCCGGCGACGTCGATGGATCCGCTTGCCGTCGAGACCGCCAGGGTCGAACTCGCTTCCATCGGGTGCTCCAGCTCGATCATTTTCTCGAACTCGGCCTGCGGATAGCACCCCGCGATGTGGATCAGGCCGGCCCCAACCAGCAGCATGGCGGCAAGAGAGACTGTTTGTTGCAGTGCATTTCTCGGTCGCATGATTCTCCACCCCTTTTTCGAAGAACGGTATTTGGCTTTTTTTACCGGCCATAATGGCGCGCAGCACACGGCCTGTCAGTCGCGGATCAAGGCGGCATATTTCAGAAATAGCCCCAAAAATGAGGAAACGACGCGAGTCGCAGGGAGCCCTGCGACATTGCTCCGGCGGCTATTGGACGTACGCCAAAGCGCAGCCGGCGCAAAGAAATAACAGCTCTATTGACGGCACAGGTTCTTATGGCGGATAATACACACTTTGCCAGTGAGAGAATAGCTCTCGCACAACTATAAGGGGGAACCGGCCGCCTGGCAAGGTGGACCTGGCGCCAAACCTCCCTCACGTTTGGGGGAGGACTGCTCGGCAGCATGGAGCGTATCTCGTGAATTGTATTTCGTGAAGCGTAGCCTGGAACAACAGCCGCTCCACGCTTCACGCGCCGTGGCTGAGGGGGAACGATGCGATGGATGGCAAGACCCAGACGACTGATGCCAAGCCGGGCAGCAGGACCGCCCGGCGCGCCGCACCGAAGGGTGTATCCCGTCTGACGACGTATGCCACGGGCAAAGAGATCTTGATACTGGGCCCCAGCAGCGCCGGGAAGACGAAGTTCACCCAGTACTTGCGGCTGGGGATGCTGGACCAGGAAGGCAGCCGGGAAATGACGTACCAGATCAAGAAATCCCCGGCGTTTGTCATACGGTTCGGTTCGGATGGAGGCCTGCGATTGAAGGTCCGGCGCGCCGTGGACACACCAGGCCAGGTTGGACCCGTTCAACACGCCACCCTGGTCGGACGCAGGAGACCGCATGCCGTGATCGTCATGCTGGATTGCACCACGGCCGTATCGGCGTCGGTCCGGTGGCTCCGCCTGTTCTGCGACAGGCTGGACACGGTTTTGCGCAAAGGATCCTACGCGCAGAGGAAGCTCACCGGGGTCCTGGTGCTTCTGAACAAACGCGACAAGATCAGCGACGACAAATCGGGCGAACTGCGAGTAAACGCTCAGGGGGTGCTCAATCAATACCTGTCTGTGGTTTTGGGCGCGGACCGGGCCAGCTCCGTTCCCATTCTCGAATGCATATCGGTTCGGACGCCCCAGGGCACGGCTCTCATCGACGAAGTGATCGGTCAACTGACCGAGCGGCTGGGAAGATAGCGCGTGAAGCGTCGCTCCTGAAGCCTCAACCAGGGAAATCAAAGAACAAAGAGCAAAAATCAAAATTTCCGAATCGTCGCGCTGCGGCGAGATCTTCCTTATTTTTGCTATCTGCTTCTTGCATTTTGATATATCTTCGCTGCGCTTCACGCCCCGCGAATCGGCCGATTCGTCTTCCCACGGCCCCGTCGCATGGAAACCGTCTTCGTGACGGCACCGCCTTCAGTGGCCTTATTAGTAGGGCAGCCCTCTGGATCGGTGCTTGCGACGGAGTGGTTGCCCGCAGCGGTGAGAACGGTAGAATGTGGCGGAGCCTGGTGACTGAGCCATGTCGATTCGGTTCGTCGCGGGCGACGCGGTAGAGCTGCGGCAGAAGCCGGATCGGCGTATGAGGCTCAGAAAGGTGGGGCGAAATGGTACGAACAGAACCTGCGAAAAGGGCCGGTAAGGGTAGACGCCTGCAAGCGCGTGTCTTTCTGTGGAGCTTGACGGTGCTGTCGGTGCTTTCGGTCGGGGCGGGCTGCGCCCATCAGAAAGCGTACAAGAGAGGGGCCAAGCTTTCGGAAGAGGGCCAATACGAGCGGGCCATCGAGAAGCTCGAGGAGGCCGTCGCACTCGCCGAGAAGGGGCACAAGAAAAAGGCCGCCCAGCGCTATCGCGAGAAGCTCGAAGCTGTCAAGAAGGAGTCGGCCCCATATTTTTATCAGCAGGCCGAGGATTGCTTTGCGCGAGCCGACTTAGGGGCGGCCCGGATGCAGATCGAACGCTGCATCGCGTATTGCCCTGAAGAGCCATCGTACCAGGCGTTTCGCCTGCGTCTGGAGCAGGCGATTGCCGACGCCGAGGAGCTCCGGGCCGAGGCTCTATCCCTGGCCGAGCAGAGGCAGTGGCCCGCCGCCCTGGAGCGGATGGGCGAGGCGCTGGGTTTGTACCGGACGCTGCCCGGCGGAGAGGGCGATCTCAAGCGGATCAAGGAACGGGCGTATCAGTATCATCTCGCGCGGGCGCAGGACCGGCTGCGGGACAACGATCTGGAGGCGGCGCAGGCCGAGGCGCAAACGGCGCTTGGATATCGCAGCGACGGCAGAGACGCACAGTCGATTGTGCGTACGGTCACAAACCGGCGCGAGGCGGCCGGTTTGATTGTACGTGGCAAAGCGTTGCTGACCGACGGCGATTGTGAGGAGGCGCTCCGCGTTTTGGAGCGGGCGCATCAGTTGCATCCGGAACATTCCGAGTTGCCCGATCTGCTGGGCCGGGCGCGTCGCGCGGTCTGCGATCGGTGGATCGCACAGGGCCGGGGGGAGATGGACGCAGGCCAGCACGTTGCGGCGCTGGGCCTGTTTCGTCGCAGTCACGGCTTGCTCAAAGGATACGGGGGTGTGGACGGCCTGATGGCCGAGGCGCGTGCGAGATTGGCAGCCGGTCACCTGGAGGCTTCGCGGGAGCATCTCAGTCTTGGTATTAGCGGGTGTGCCGTTCTGCACGCGGCGGCGGCACTGGGCTATCAGCCCAATGACTTCGAGGCCCGGCGTCTGCTGGGACAGTGTGCCGGTCAGGTGCGCCAGGACGTCGGGTACAGGATCGAGTTCGCCGGTTTTGAAGCGGCGCCGGAGCACCGGACCATCGCCGAGGCGCTGGGATCGGCAACGCTGGAGCACCTCACGCGGGTGCGGCCGGCGAATGTCATGCTGGTGGAGCCGGCCCCGCCGCAGGCGACAGCCGATTCGCAGAACCCGACACCGGAAGATCGGGCCGACGCGGTGTTCATCGGACAGGTGCTCGAGAGCCGGGTGATACAGGAAACCAAACAGACCGGAGAAGGTCAGTCCACGTATCAGGACGGTTTTCGCGCCGAGCCGAATCCGGACTACGTGCAAGCGGCGGCGGAGGTGGATGCGGCTTTGGCCGATCTGGAGCGGTCCCGTCTGAGGCTGGGCGAGGCCGAGGCCCGGCTGGCGCGCTATGAGCATGCCGATCCCGACGATGCCACCGCCCAGGCCAGGAAGCGACAGGCCCGCGCCGAGGTGGCCGAATGGCGACAGCGTCTGGTGAACGCGGCTACGGACGTCGGGGTCACAGAGCTGCATCTGGCGGCCACACCGCAGGAGGTGCTGGTCCCGAATATGGTTCAGCACACGTATCCCATCCAGACCGTTACCTGGACGGCTCGCGTCCACTGCATGCTCAAGATGACCGATGCCGCCACGGGCGAATTGATGCTGGCCGAGGGATTCGAGGTCTCGCACGAGCGCAGCGACCATTTCGTGGCGGCCGATCCGGCCCGCAACGTCCCGGAAGACCCGCTGGAAATGCCCGATGATGCGACGTTGATCCAGGAGGCCGTGAAATCTCTCGCCGGCAAACTCAAACGTCCGCTTGAGGCGGTCTGCAAGAAGCATGGACATCGCTTTGTCGTGCGAATGCAACGTGCCCAGGACGCCGGGGCGGCGGGGGAAGCGGTGGATAACGCGGTGAAGTACTTGTTCGCGTATCCGGCCGGTTATGAGCAGACGGACAAGATGGTCCGTTTCCTGCGGAGTTACCTTGGCGCCGAGGATGAGTTGATCGACGTTCGCAAGCCTCTGCGGGAGCATTGCCAGCTACGTATCAAATGACGGGTGCGTCGAGATGAAAAGAGTTCTTGAGCCGGAGGTGATGAATGATGAGGAGCAGGCCGCAGCCTATGCGCTGGCGGATTTTTCTTCGTCGAACCAGATGTTCGTCGATGGTTTTCTGGCCGACTGCGATTCGGGTTGTGCGAGAATCCTCGATCTTGGCTGCGGGCCGGCGGACATCCCCATTCGGATAGTGCGGGCTCGGCCTTCGCTTCACGTCACCGCCGTCGATGCTTCTGATGCGATGTTGCGCCTGGCGGCGGAGGCCGTGCAACAAGCCGGTTTCTCGCAGCAGATTGCTCTGGTCAAGGGGCGCCTACCGGGACTGTCGCTGGGGGACGCGAAATTCGACGCGATCGTTTCCAAGGATCTGCTCCATCATCTGCCCGATCCGCTGGTCTTTTGGGAGGAGGCCAAACGTCTGGCGCGCGGCCGAGCTCGCGTTTATGTGATGGATTTGTTTCGGCCGCAGTCAAAACAGGACGCTCGCGATATCGTCGAATCCGTGTCCGCCGGCGAGCCGGAAATACTCAAGAGCGATTTCTACAATTCGCTTCTGGCCGCGTTCACGGCAGACGAGATCGAAGAGCAACTGCGCCGGGCGAATCTCGATCTTGAAGTCCGCACCGTCAGCGAGCGACATCTTCTCATCAAAGGCGTCCTCGAATGAATGCGGATTTGGAAGAATTCTTGTATGATAGGACTCTGTCATCCTGAGCCGCAGGCGAAGGATCTGGCCTGAGAATGAGGAGTTTCTTCCGTGCACGCCCCAGATTCTTCACTACGCTGCGCTTCGTTCAGGATGACAAACTGCGCAAAGATTGATCATAATTCGTATGAGAGCCTGCGAACAGCAACTGGTGGTGTGTGTTTGGAGTGGAAGGAATGCGTTGCTCTTTGCGAACGATCGTAGCTTGTTCCGTTGCCGCGTGTTTCATGCTGGTGGCTCTGACTGGATGTGAAGCGGGGGACGTTGCCTCGGGAGTCTCACGGGCGGGACGTTCTTCAAGACCTCCGCAGCCGGAGGTATCCGGGACTTTTTCTATCGTGGCCGTCGATCCCAATGGAGGCGTTTGCGGTGCGGCCGTGGCCAGCAAGTATCCGGCGGTGGGGAAAGTCGTACCTTACGTGCGGGCGGGCGTCGGGGCCTTCTGTACGCAGCATTGGCACAATCCCAAGTGGGGTGGTCCCGCCCTCGACCTTTTGGCGGAGGGGCGTTTGCCCGAGCAGGTTTTGTCGGAGCTGCTGCGAGACGACCCACGGCGGGATAAGCGCCAATTAGCCATCATCGACATGTCCGGCCGGGCGGCCAACCGCAACCCGGTAAACGCCGATCCCTCCGGGCTTTGGTGGGGCGCGATGACGGGCAGGTACTATGCCTGCCAGGGCAACACGCTGGTCGGCGCCGAGGTGGTGTTCGCCATGGCCCGGGCCTATGAGCAGACCGAGGGCAGTCTGGCGGACCGTTTGATGGCCGCCTTGATCGCCGGCGACGGTGCCGGGGGGGACCATCGGGGCCGTTTGGCCGCCGGGATTCGCGTGGCCAGGGAGGGAGTCACGGGCCATTGGCTGGAGCTGTACGTGGACGAGAGCGACGATGCGGTGATCGAGCTGGCGAGAAAGTACGCGGCGCTGGAACACGAGGCCAAGGGATCGTGGCCGGGCGGGCGACTGCCTTTTCAGCATCCCTATCCCCGTACGAGTTCGAGGGAATCTACGGCCGGGTCGCAGGCGAATCGATAACCGGGACGAAGCGCCCCCCCCAGGCGATGGATTCCGCCGCATGCGTTGGTTCTGTTTTACCTATTTGCTCTGGTCGGGAGTGCTGCGCCTGTGCTTCACGTGCGCCGGCTCCCTGGCTCTCTTGGACCGGGAGGCGATTTTGGCGTCCACCCGGCTGATAAAAAGATCCAGGCTGGGGTGTGTAATGCCCTCGGCGAAGGCAACGCAGTTGAGAATGCGGACGATTTCCGCCGCCTGCCAGAAATGCGGGGCGGGCACGATATGGCGCGCCTCAAACCGGGTCAGTGATTTGAGAAACGTCGGAAGACTGCCGTCTCGCAGGGTTTCGGCGTAATCCACGAGCAAATCATGAGTCTGGCGATATTCTTCAAACATGGTATCCTCCTCGGACACATCCGCCTGTTGCGTCCTTGGCTCTCGGGAAGCGATAATGCGCTTCCCATCTATCTGTAAAAGGCACCGCGACGGGGGCGAGCAACACAAATCGGCCAAGAAAACGGGGCCTTGTTCCGACCCACGACGGCGTGGCGAAAACGGCGATGTTTCGGGGCACGTGGCTGTGCGAACTGCGCCGTTTGGATGCGTTACTCCTCGCGTCCGCGTTGCCTTCTACGAATAGAGCCGGAGGAATGAAAACGGCTGCAACAGACGAAAGGGTGTGAAGATGGATCTGGTGCTGATCATATTGGGAGCCATTGTCCTTTTCCTGGTGACCGTGACCCACGACAGCCAATAAAGGGCAGATCATTCCCGATGTATCTCGCCGGCGTATCTCTATGACTCGGCGCGTCTCGTGTGACGAATCTCCCCTCGATTTCGCATCTCCATGGCCGCTGTGCTGCGAGAAGGTGTCCCTTGTGTCCTTGCTGCTGATACCCTACACTGCCGACAGCGATGCGGGTCGCACCGTGGCAAGAAAGGGATGCAGTCGTGTGGAGACCATGTGCCGATGAGCTGGAGCAGACGAGATTTTATGAAGGCCCTGGGCAGTGGTGCGACGTTGTTTGCCACGTCCGGCTGTCGCCAACTGACGCGTCGGTCGGGTGCGGGGCGTCCGCCGAATATCCTGCTGATCGTTTCCGATGACCAGGGCTACCGCGACCTGGGTTGCTACGGCGGCGCGGAGATCAAGACGCCCAACCTGGACCGGCTGGCCCGCGAAGGGGTCCGGCTGACGGATTTCTACGTGACCTGGCCGGCGTGCACGCCGTCGCGTGGCAGCCTGCTGACGGGTCGGTATCCGCAGCGAAATGGGACGTACGATATGTTCCGCAACGACAAGGTGGACTCCGACTACCTGTATCCGCCGGACGAGTACGCGGTGTCGTGGGAGATGATCGGCGGGATGGACACGCGCGAGGTGTTGATCCCGAGAGCGTTGCGGCAGGCCGGTTACGTCAGCGGGATTTTCGGCAAGTGGGACCTGGGACAACTGCACCGTTTTCTGCCGCTGCAACGGGGATTCGATGAGTTCTACGGATTCACCAACACCGGGATCGACTACTGGACCCACGAGCGCTACGGCGTGCCTTCCATGCGCCGGGGCAACACGCCGACCATCGAGGACAAAGGCGCGTACGCCACAGAGCTGTTCGCCCGGGAGACGCTACGCTTCATTCGCAGTCACAAAGATCGGCCGTTCTTCTGCTATGTCCCGTTCAATGCCCCTCACAGCGCGTCGAATCTGGAGCGTCCCCGTCCCGGCGTGCAGGCGCCGCTGGAGTACATTCGCGAGCACTACGGAGAATATGACGCCGAGCAACCGCACACGCGAGAGGCACGCCGCAAGCGCTACATGGCGGCCGTTACCTGCATGGACGAGAAGATCGGGGAGATGCTCGATTTGCTCGATGAGGCTGGGGTTGCGGAGAACACGCTGGTCGTTTTCTTCTCTGACAACGGTGGCTCGGGCATCGCTGACAACACGCCGTTGCGGGGCGGCAAATCGCAGATGTTCGAGGGCGGCTTGCGGGTTCCGTGCCTCGTGCGGTGGCCGCCAGTCGTTCCGGCCGGTAGCGTGTGCCGTGAGTTTCTCACGTCTCTGGAAGTCTTTCCCACGATCCTTCGAGCCGCTGGCGCCGATTGCCCCCCCGACGTGGTGCTCGACGGGTTCGACATGATGCCGATGCTGACGGGTCGGCGCGAGTCGCCGCGCCAGGAGATGTTCTGGGAGCGCCGCGGCGACAGGGCCGCGCGCGTGGGCCATTGGAAATGGGTTCAGTCGCAGCGCGGTTCGGGCTTGTTCGATCTTTCGCAGGACGTTGGCGAGCAGCGTGATCTATCCGGGCAGCGGCCCGAGATGTTGAAACATCTCAAGGACCGATTTGCCGCGTGGAAAGAATCCATGGAGCAGGCCGAGCCGCGCGGCCCGTTTCGGGATTTCTGAATCGACTGGCGATCACGTTGCCGTTGCTTGCGGTCAGGCAAAAAGAAAAGGGGCTGCAAGCAGCGCTTGCAGCCCTGATGAACACTACAAAACCTGTCCGTGCGACTTATGTCATTATCTTCTGCCTGCCTGAGGTCAAGGCTGGGTCAGGATAATGTGGTCGACGTACAGGCCGCCCGTGCCATTCTCGATCCCGATGGTCATCGTCGTGATATTGGTCAGGCTCACACCGACCGAGGCCAGGTCGATCTCCCAGGCGGTCCATTCTTCGCTGGCGATGTCGGTCGAGGCGCCGTCGTAGGGGACCTTGACGCCGTTGATCTCGACGTACAACGCGCCCGTGTTGTCGGCCTCGCCGAGGAAGTGTACGACCAGCGTCGTGACCCCCTCAGCGGTCCAGTTCTGGCCCGGCACAAACGTGCGGCTGGCCTCGGAAAGCGCACCGGTGTAATAGATCGGCATGGCCTGTCCGCCGGCATAGACGTCGCCGGTCTCCATGATCTGGCCGTTGAAGTACGGGCTGTCCGCATCCCAGATATCGTGCCCGACGGCCGCGCCGGTGCCGTTGCCCGGATTGCCCGGTTCCGGCAGGGTGAAGCCTACGCCGTCGACCCACTTCTCGAAGGCGCGGGAGCCGACCTCGTTGCTGTAGCTCTCGAAGTCGTCCACGATCAGATAGTCAGGCACGTTGAACCGCCAGACGTAACCGGTCTGCACAGTCCCGTCGGCCTCGACCTCGTCGATGCGCCAGAAGTAGTCGCCGCCGCCCATCTCGACCAGGCCGGCTAACGAGAGGCTGGTGCCCGGCTGGTTGCCCTGGAGTTCGAGGGCGGCCTTGTCGGTGCCGAAGTACACGTCGTGCGAGACCGC
>JAFGCA010000187.1 GCA_016932895.1 Sedimentisphaerales bacterium
CCGGCCCAGCCGCACAGCTTGCCGAACAGCCGCTCGAACAGCGCCGCGTTGCCCTTGTAGGGGCCGATGTGCCGCACATATGCGATGTGCATTTCCGGCATGTCTTTGACCGTGATGTTGACCTCATTTCTGTCTGTCATGGTACACCTCCACAATTGGGTTCCGGAAAGGAGGTCCATTGTATGGTCAAAGACGCCGAAGTCTTGTCGCCGCTTGCTTTCTCTTTCGCTGTCCTTGCTTTTCGTTTTGCCATTCTTGCTTCGCCCGGGGCCACCGGTCGCGCGGTACTGGCTGGCGCTGACGCCGAACATATCCCTGAAAGCCCGGGCAAAGGTGGAAGAGCCGGAGAACCCGCAGTCGAACGCAATCTCCGTGATCGATCGAGCCGGGTTGGCCAGCAGAAAGCACGCGGCTTTCTCAAGCCGCCTGCGCTGGATGAACTGATTCAGCGTCTCGCCAATAATGCTCCGGAAGATGCGATGAAAATGGAACGGGGAGAAGTTTGCCACACGAGCCAGCGTGACCAAGGACAAATCGCCGGCCAGATTGGCCTCGATGTAGTCGAGTACGCGATTGATGCGGCCGATATACTCGGCTCGCAAGGCCCGCCTTTGTGCCTCGTGGTAGGTAGACATGCCGATCTACTCCCCTTTGTATGTCTTCCGGGCACCTCGGTCGCGCCCCCCCCATCCGCACGTGCAGCCCATCGGCATAATCGCCAACACCAGTTCCAAGTGGTTCATCTCGGGCTGCGCGCCGGGAAAAGCCGCCGCATTATCTCATTTTGCGGATGCGAACTTCGATCTCCTTGTGGTCCTCGAGAAGCCTGACCAGCTCGTTGGGATCGGTACGCCCGTAATGGTAAGGATAGAGGATCTTCGGCTTAAAGACTTGGGCCGCCTCGGCCACCATCTCCGGCGTCATCGTATAGGGCAGGTTCATCGGCAGGAACGCGATATCGATCTTCTCGAGCTGCTTCATCTCCGGGATGTTCTCCGTGTCGCCCGCGATGTAGATCCGCGTCTTGCCGCACGTGAGCACGTAGCCGTTGCCCTGTCCCTTCGGGTGGAAGGGCTGGCCGCTGGAGCGCTTGTGCACGATGTTGTAGGCCGGCACCGCCTCGATCTTGTGGCCCAGCACCGTACGCGCGTCCCCGTTCTTCATCACGATGCCGCCGGGCACCTTCTCGGCGCAGGTCTTGGTCAGTACGATCTTCGTCTCCGGCTGCCGCAGCATCTCTATAACCTTGGGGTCGAGGTGGTCGCCGTGTTCGTGCGTCACCAGGATCAGGTCGGCTTTGGGCAGCTTCGAGTAATCCGCCTCGCGGCTGACCGGGTCCACGTGGATCACTTTGCCGCCGTAGCGAAACATCAGCGTCCCATGCCCGATGAACGTGATCTCGATCGGGCCCGTCTTGGTCTTGATGGTGTCGGCCTCGGACTTCTTCTCCGGCTGCTCGGACTGCGCCGCCCCCTCATTCGCGCGAACGTCCGCAAGAGACCATGTGAAGACCACCAGCACCGCCGCAACTGCACACAGAATCGTTCTTGATCTTGCCATCATTCGACCCTTTCCACATCTGCCCTTTTCCCAACGATAGTCTCCACCATCATACCAGCGCACCCCCTCGCGGCCAACTGCCAATCACGACCTCGGCGTTTGGCCCTTGATCCGCGACCCGGCGTACGTACAATCGTGGTATACTGACCTGAATCCGAAACGATTTCCGTGTTCTTGGAGGTGTCGTCGTGAAAAACAGTCGCCGAGCCGCCCTGCTGACAGTCTCATCGCTGATATTGGCTCTCTCACCCGCAAGTTGCCTCGCCCGTTCCGGTCTCAAGTTGACGCCGGTAGACATCGGCAAGGTCGAAGTCGCCGGCGAGATCGGCCGTCGGATCGACGTCACCATCGCCAACAACGCCCTCGTCCTCAATGCCGACAGGGACTTCCTGCTGCCCTTCCGCGAGAAGAACCGGCAAGGCGGGTACATCGGGCTCGGCAAGTTCATCGATTCTCTCGTGCGGTTCGCCGCCTACTCGCACGATGAAAAGGTGCTCGCCCTCAAGAAACACGTGGTGCGAGAAACCCTGGCGACGCAGGAGCAAGACGGCTACCTCGGCACCTTCGTGCTCCCGCGGCGGATGTGGCACCTGTGGGACATCCATGAGATGGGCTATCTCGTGCTGGGCCTGACCGCCGACTACACGTACTTTCGCGAGCAGCCCTCGTTGGACGCGGCCCGCCGCCTGGCCGATTACATCCTGGAGCGTTGGTCGTCGGACCCGGGCCGCACGACCGAGGGCTGGATTTCCGTCTACGTGGCCACGACCGGCCTGGAGGAAGCCATGCTGAGCCTCTACGAGCAGACGGATGACAAACGCTACTTGGACTTCTGCGTTCGGCACCGCAAGCTGGCTGACTGGAAGACGCCCCTGATCGAAGGTCGCTGGGGCAACCTCGAGGGACATGCGTACTATCATCTGTGTCACTGCCTCGCGCAACTGCGACTGCACATGCTCGGGGGCGGCGACGGTCTGATGACGCAATCGCGGCGTACCCTCGACTTCCTGCTCGGCGCCGACGGGCTCCTGGCTCCCGGCCTCTGCGGGTACCAGGAATGCTGGCACAGCAACCAGCAGGGCTTCTACAAGCTCGGCGAAACGTGCGCCACCGCGTATCTGCTTCGCTGGCTCGACGCCCTGCTCCAGATCGAGGGCCGCTCCCTCTACGGCGACATCATGGAACGCAGCATATATAACGGCCTGTTTGCCGCCCAGTCGCCCGACGGCCGGCGCCTGCGCTATTACGCTCCCTTCGAGGGGCCGCGCGAGTACTTCAGCGGGGACACGTATTGCTGCCCCTGCAACTTCCGGCGTATCATTGCCGAGTTGCCCGGCTTGGTCTATTACGGCTGCGACGACGGGGTCGCCGTCAACCTCTATACCCCCTCTTCGGCCGTGGTGAATCTGCGGGACGGGCTCTCGCTCAAGATCGCCCAGGAAACGGACTATCCCAATTCCGGGACCGTCGTCGTTCGGCTCGATCCCTCCGAGCCGGCGCGCTTTCCCGTTTCTCTGCGGATTCCACGCTGGTGCGAGACCGCCCGGATCAGGATCAACGACGGCGCGACCGAAACGACCGCGCGGGGCGGCTCTTTCTGTAAGGTCGCTCGACAGTGGCGTCCCGGTGACAAAATCACCCTCGAGATGCCGATGTCCTTCCGCGTGATACGAGGCCGCCAGAGCCAGGCCGGCCGCGCCGCTGTCATGCGCGGGCCCGTGTTGTTCTGCCTGAACCCGGAACGGCAGGAGAATCTCGACGCCGAGACGCTGAAGCTCCTCCGCCTCGATCCGGCCTCGGTGAAACTGGGTCCCGCGGACGATTCCATTCGACCGAATGGACTGACCTGCCAGGGATTGTTCTGGAGACCGGGCGACTACAACGCAGCCGGCCCGGCCAACCTGCAACTGACCCTCACCGAATATCCCGATCCCGGCTGCCGCTGGACCTACTTTCTCATCCCCAATCCGCGCACCGAGATCCTGACGGATGACGAACTCGTTGACAACATGCAGACAACTGAGGCAGGACTATGATACGCAGCAGTATCTTCGCGCTAACGCAGCTCGCCCTGATTGCCGCCTCTGCCCTCGCAGCGCAGCCACCCGACGGCCGCGAGCGCGCGACGGGCTACCAGCTCGTCTGGGCGGACGAATTCAACCAGGCCGGAAGGCCCGACCCCAATAACTGGACCTACGAGCACGGCTTTGTCCGTAACGAGGAGTTGCAGTGGTACCAACCGGAGAACGCGCGCTGCGAAAACGGCCTGCTCATTATTGAAGCTCTCCGCGAACGCAAGCCGAATCCCCGCTATGATTCCGCCGACGACAGTTGGCGACGCAGCAGGCGATACGCTGAATATACCTCCGCCTGTCTCAAGACGCGCGGCCTGCACAGTTGGACGTACGGCCGCTTCGAGATGCGCGGACGCATCGACACGCGCCCGGGGCTGTGGCCCGCCTTCTGGACCCTGGGCTCGGCCCGTTCCTGGCCCGGCTGCGGCGAGATCGACATCATGGAGTACTACCGGGGAATGCTCCTGGCCAACGCCTGCTGGGCGAGCGAGCGAAGATGGACCGCCGTCTGGGACGACCTGCGAAAACCGATCACCGAGTTCAACGATCCCAATTGGTCCCGCAAATTCCACACCTGGCGTATGGACTGGGACAAACACCACATCAAGCTCTATGTCGACGACCAACTCCTCAACACCATCGACCTGGCCCAAACGATCAACCAGACCCCCGACGGAGCCAACCCCTTCCACGAGCCTCACTACATCCTGCTCAACCTCGCCATCGGAGGCACCAACGGCGGCGACCCCAAAAAAACAAAATTCCCCGCCCGCTTCGAAATCGACTACGTCCGCGTCTACCAAAGACCAAAGGTAGAAGCCAGATAGCGTAACCGAGTTGGCGGCCCATCCTGGGCCCATTAGCCTACCCGCCAGCCCCAGACACACTATCTCGCCTCAGAAGCACAGCCTCGTAAACGCACTGGCCCTCGCAAAGTTCGTTCTTACGAATTCCTTTTGAAGCCAGTAGGTGTTCCAGAACACACCGATACAGTGCGGGAACCTGGAAAACAAGACGGCCCCAGCCTTTGCGAGAAACATATTCATAGCGGCCATCAGGAATCGGAGCCCCGTGGGCATACTTGTTTCGGTTGAAGTATAACCGACCATATACCTGCACGGGAAGTGTAGTCTTCGGCCGAATGCTTTTTCCTCGCTTCTTCTTGGCGAAATTGTCATCGACGCTACCACGGTTTCGTTTTCGAAGCCTCTGGTCCAACCAGGAAACATCCTTGATTAGGGAAGATACGTCCGAGAATCTCACATTCCGATTTCCTGGATGTGCGAGTCTCTCAAAGGCTGCGACCCACAATGTTGTTGGCACGCCAAAGTCCACTTTCCCTGTCAGATGCACGAACGGTGAGCGAAGAGCGTAATACGCAATCTCTAACGAGCGGAGGACTCTGTTGCGAAATGCCACATCGCCGGATGATCTAGTCGACGTCTCAAGAAGATCGAGCAGTGCATGCATAAAACTATCATCAAGCACCGGCTGGAGATTCTCAGGATGGGCAACTGCGTACGTCACTTGCCCCGTGAATGAATCCGGATATGGTCCCCAACCGGCTTCGTAGGGAGTTCTTATTGAAAGATCGCCGCCGTCGCTTGAGACGCTGATCGGATAAAAGTCAAACAGATCTGTGCAGCAATACCCCATGGCATCGCCCCTCAGATACCAAACCATCTGCGAAGCTATTACGTATGGCACAGCGATTGCGTTGCGGAAGCAGCAAAGGTCCTCTGCCGCTACCTTTGGGAGCGAAGCATCTCTTATGATGATTGAGGGAGAGACCTGTATGCCGAAAGGAGTCCTGAACGATTCGAGGTACTTGGCCAACAATGAGTTCTCTTCCTTCAACCGCCTGTAACGCTCGTCTTCGCTCCCAACTAAGATGAGATCTTTGATCGAAATGGCATTACGAATGTCAATAGATGGGATGGTCATCACGTATTTGAACTTCGCCATAGCATCCTCGCAGAAACCACACAGGGCGTCAGATCACACCGTTACCGTGGGAATCGCAACCGGTAAACCCCCTTCAGATTACTTCGCGGCTCAAAGGAATGTCAAGCAAATCAGGAAGACGGTCTATTGCTGTGCGCGCCGGTGATTCTACGAGCGGAGGGCCACTGATTCTATCTCATCGAGGATGGCAGGCTGCGTGAACGTGCCAGATCGGCATTTTCTCCCGTGCAATCTCAGGACTCCGTGCGACAGTTGCCCATATTCCTTCGCGCCGTTGGCGGTCCGTGTGGAAGAGCATCAGAATGACAACGAGTAGCAGCAGTCGACGGGGCATGGGCTGCCTACTTCAGCGTCACTCTTCGGACGGAGAAGGCGTCGTTGCCGGAGAATAGGAGGTGGCAGGTTCGGCCGTCCTGGGTCATCCACTTGGTGGGGAAGGTGCTGGTTTCTCCGGGGCCGGTGTCCCAGGTTTCGGTGTAGAAGGCCGTGCGCCAGGGGCCCCAGGGCTCGGGGGCTTCGTAGATGCCGAATCCGCCCTGGAAACGCGGGCCGCGACGGTCGGCGCTGAGCGGCAGCGTCTGGCACCACAGGTAGCGTTTCAGGCCCGCGTTGTAGGAGATGCCGCTGCGGTAGCAACTCCCCGGATGGACGAAGACCGCGCCGCGATCGCGGATGTCCGTCGTCCACAAAGCAACGCCGTCGGCGCCGAGACCTTTGAAGAACTGGTAGGTTTTTCGCTGACGAATCGTGCCCCGGGGAACGCGGGCCAGGACCATGCGGTCGGCCGGCTCGTACGCGCTGTCGCTGTCGTGGGAATAGACGTAGACGTAGTCGTCGCGAGCGCCGGCGTAGTCTCTGCCGAAGTTCAGAAACGTCGGCGCGCCGAAGCCGGTCTCGAATTTCCAGTCGCACCAGTGCCAGGTCTTGGCGTGGTCCTGCGACCAGGCGAGTTGTGCATTGCCCACGTTCCGTACGAGCATGTACAGGACGCCGTCCACGCAGAGCAGACCACTGGCCTTGGCGCCGGCGCTGCCCTGCCCGAGCCGCTCGCCGGTTTCGCTTCGCACGTTCACACCTTCAAACCGTTCCGGCCCGCCCGTGACTCTGGCGAAACCCAGGCTCAGCTTCTTGGGTGCCTTCGGCTCGAATCCCCAGCCATCGCCGTAGGCGGCGTAGAGACGGTCGTCGTCGGCCCACGTAACCGGCCAGTTGTCGCTGCCCTCGGCCCTGCGCACGATCTTTTCCGGCGGCGCCCATTCGATGTCACGCACGGTCGTGCTGGGCGGATACGGGGCCCCGGGCCATTGGCTTTTGTCCTTGACCGAAAGCGCGATCGGCTCGATGAAAGGCTCGATCGCGCCGTAGCTGGAGTTGCGCTGCTGGTTGAGCGACTTGCCAGCCCGCGCCGCGACGACGTCCAGCGAGGGAATCACCACGATCAGGCTGTCGTACAGCCCCCACGACCAGTACGCGTCACGCGGGACATTCTTCATCGCGGCATCGGCGTTGTTCCACCAGAGCAGCCCGTAATGATGGGAAGCGTTGCCGTAGTCTTCCGATTTAATCACGGGCAGGCCCTTGATCCCGTACGGCACGGTGCGGGCGGCATCGACGAACCACGACGGGATGAGCTGCCGGTCGCGCCAGCGGCCGCGACGCAGGTACAGGCAGCCGATGCGGGCCATCGCATTGACGTTGGCGTGGATGCCCGAGCCGAACTCCCGCCGCATGACGCCGTCGATCTCCTTCGGCCGGTAGGCATTCGTTCGCCAGCGCAGGTCGCCGGGCGCGATCCCGATGGGCGCAAAGACCCGCTCAAACATCAGCTCTTGAAGATCCCGACCGTAGACGAGCGTGACACATTCGGCCAGCCAGTTCGGGCCCCCGTCGCTGTAGGACCATTTCGTCCCCGGCTCGAACAGCAGGCTCGTATAACCGCCGTTCTTATCGAAGCCCGCCGTCTGCGTGGCTAAGTGAAACAGCGTGAGCCCGCCGAGCCGGCCGCTCTCGGCGTTCGCCTCGGGCGGCACGCCGAACTGCGGATGATACCTCGCCGCCGGCTCGTGCAGGCTCTTGAACCTGCCGTCCTGCAGCGCCAGCGCCACGGCCGTAACGCCGATGGCCTTCGTCGAAGACTTCAGGTCGTACGTCCGCTTCTGGTCGCCCCAGCGCATCACCACCGTGCCGTGGCGCGTGATCATGCCCGACCCGTCGCCCGTCAACGCGTAGTCGCGGGCTTGCTCCAGGGCTGCGGCGTCCATCCCCATCGCCGCCGGCGCTGCCGTCTCCCACCGCGCCCCGGGCCATGCCGGCCGCGCGGCGCTTCGACCCGTGCCCACGGCGGATGCCGCCGCCAGGGCGACGAGCAACGCCGATCCGCCATATTTTCCCACTGTCAGCATGATGAAACTTCTCGTGCCGGTCCGCCCCCGGCCGGGCCAATCGAACCGTCACCATCATATGTCATCGCCACCACCGAGTGAAACGAAAAAGCCCTCCAGCCATAGAGTGTGTCCCGAACCCATTCGACGGGTCTGTGGCAAATCGGTTTCGATGATGGCAATGGACAAGCTTGACACCGGTAGACGACTGTGGTTACCGTCAAGTGCTTGTCGACTGAAGAAGAACCTATCTGTATGGAGATGCACATGAGAGCAGTCGTGTTCGATTCATTCGGTGGCCCCCTTCGGGTGGCACAAGTTGCCGATCCGGAAGTACATGACGATGGCGTTGTGATTCAGGTCAAGGCCAGCGGGCTCTGTCGCAGCGACTGGCATGGGTGGTTGGGCCATGATTCGGATATCGCCAGACTTCCCCACGTGCCCGGCCACGAACTGGCCGGAATCATCGCGGAGACCGGCAAGAACGTCAAACGGTGGAAGTGCGGAGATCGGGTGACCTTGCCCTTCGTCTGTGGTTGTGGAACGTGTCCCCAATGCCTGTCCGGGAATCATCAAATCTGCGATCGCCAGTCTCAGCCAGGTTTCACGGCATGGGGCTCGTTTGCCGAGTACGTTGCGATCAGGTATGCAGACGTGAATCTGGTACGCCTGCCGGAAGAGATGGATTTCGTGGGGGCGGCAAGTCTGGGATGTCGCTTCAGCA